>NZ_CP177329.1:0-300000 GCF_046843095.1 Bartonella sp. DGB2 | reverse complement strand
TGGCTCTTTAGCTAAGGCTAATTGATCGGCAAAATAGTTAGCTAAGCGCCGCATACGGCGAGCGCGCTCAATCCGTAGTGATAAGCGACGAGCATTTTCAATTAACAAAAAGCGTAAAACCGAAGGAAGCGCCCACAACTCACCAATTTGTAAACTCGTTACCTTTTGATAACCCTCAACCATATGAGTCAAGCTCTCGGTAGAGAAATTACTATCGGTATAAGCAATATAAAGCCAAGCAAGCGCAAAAATCCGCGGTAGATCTTCTTGCTCTGATAAGAGAGGTAGCTGCTTAACGAAAGACTTTGGCAAATCACGTCTGACTTGCTGTATAGCTTTATCAATAGTATAATGATTATCCAATAACCATTGCGCCGCGGGAGTAATAGTCTCATTGTTACGAGCAGCGGCATCGCTTAGGCGGAACACATAAAGAATAGATTTAGCGTTTTCGTTAAGCCGCTTACTAAAATTGCCTAGAGCTTGATATTCAGGTAAATCAACGTTTACCCCTTGCGCCAGTTGCTGAGCCAAAGCCTGCAACTCTTCATCCGATTTATAGCGTGCGCGCAAAGGTCGCTCAACTGGCGGCAAATTATGAACATCCAACGCTTGTGTCCGCATCCAATTCCGCCCTTTTGGCCTACCACGCATTAACCTATCCCTTATTCACCGCCGTTTTAAACTTTGTATCCATCTATAAATTGGTTTCTTGGCAAAAATTTCTATAAGCGTCCCCCCAATTTACCGTGTTACCATGCAGCTCAAAAAAAAGGAAGAATACCACCCTCTCTACATTAATAGAAAAATCTACAACACAACCATGAACTTATCATAAAAAAGGGCGGCCTAAGCCGCCCTCTTCGTGTTCAAACCAATGCTAAAGCTCTAAAACTTCCATTTCAAACCTGCATTAACTCCTTGTTTGGAGGCACCAAAATCACCTAATGCCTGTTGATAGCTTACCTCGCCATATAGCGCCATAAACTTATTCACCTGCATGCGTAAGCCGAGCGTACCCTCCACAGCTTGACCCAATTGACCAATATCAAACTCAACATCCCCAAAGGCCGCTTTACCGCCTCCACCAAATGTTTGAATAAAGGCACCTTTCCCATAAATATCTACACGTTTGCTATCAGTCTCATGCCAAGTTTGGCTTAGCATAGCACCAAAGCGACCTTGCGTTTGAGAGACAGGGGCAATCTTCACATCAAACTTATCAACATCTTGGAAATCCTTAAATTGCAATTGTTGGTAAGTAAGATTTATCTGTGGTGTCAACGCCAAACCTTGGTCATTAAGAGCCATAACCACACCTGTATCCACCGAGCCACCTAAGGTCGTTCCCGATAAAGTGTTAGAACCATGTTCATAAGCAGTGTTAACATCACCACTAAAAACACCTCCACCAACAAAACCGTTAACATAGAAGCCATTAACGTGCTTATAAGAAAGCGTAGCACGTGCGCCCCACTGGTTTAACGTAGAAGTCTTTGTTCCAAACTTATCAGAAGGATTCAAGCTTACACGCCCGTAATCACCTACCAGACCCAAACGAGCCTCACTTACACCATCTCTGGCCAAAACAGTGTCACCACCCGCTTGGATACCCGAAATATTAAACGCTACGCCATAACCTTCTGCATCGCGCACAACATTAGACTTATATTGGCCAAGAGCTCCATAAGCACGTACAAAAAACCCTATATCACCACCTGTACCATCATCCTGCAAGCGATTTAGCAATTGGTCATTAAGCGCGGTCATTTGAATTTGCCCTGCTTCAAACAATGCTATAGGCGCTGTCAAATAAATGGCCACCTGTGGCACCGTTACTGGAACAGGATCTGGCTTTGGAGGAACGGAAGGCGTCGCAGGCGTCAGATCAGACCAGGGCATCTCCTTGGGCCACGTCGCAGGCGTTAGATCAGACCAGGGCATCTCCTTGGGCCGCGTCGCAGGCGTTAGATCAGACCAGGGCATCTCCTTTGGCCACGTCGCAGGCGTCAGATCAGACCATGGCATACTCTTCACAGGCTTCAAATCAGACCATGGCAGCGTTGGATCCTTATCCCCTCTGGACAAGTGGTAGGTCCAAAAATCTTTCCCCGTACCGGCTTTTTCATCCCACATTCTTTCACCCGAAGGTACCCCACCTTCAGAAGATCCAGGACCATAACCATATAACCGCCACTGATAAGGCGTATAACCATCAGTCACATAATTCCCTGCTAATACAAAACTTCCTTCATCACTATGACCATACACCTGGATAATAGGAACATCAAAGAGACTGTGATCTGTCGAGACAGGCGACGTCTTATCACCAAAAAAGTTTACCTTAATTTTAGTTTTTCCGCGCACATCCCCCATAACTTCTAGCCTATCGCTCAGCTGCTTGCCATCAATTCTAGGCCCATAATACACATTAAAGGTAATATCAGAATCTGTGCCGAAGGCTTTATAAAACGGTTGATTCTCATCAAATCCATAAGAATCGTTCTGCCCTACTATTAAAGTATTGAAAATATAACTACCGAAACCACTTTTCCTTGGTTCACCAAAAATAATATGGCTATCTGCCAACCAGATTTTCCCTATCCTCGACACTTCTCCTTCTAATCCGACAAGAGTTAAGGTCGTACCATCCTCCAACTTAAGCGTCGACCTAGGGCCACGCAAAGCACCCTTTAAGTCCGTATCATGAAACTCTATGTTTAGACGACCTAAATCATCCTTATTGAAATCATCAACTAAAATCCTCGCGTAAACTTTCCCGCCTGTGAAAATTACGTTATGAGCATACTCCTCTGAATAAAAGGCCGTACCACCTTCAGCAAAAATATTAACGCCATCAAATTTAGTTATAGAACGCTGTTCTTGCCCACCCTTAAAATGCACCGCGTGGCCATTACCTGCAACAGTGATTGAACCACCACTCATGCTAAAATTAGACTCACCACTTATGAATATGCCGTGGCTTCCCGGCCCGTTAACGCGAATATTTACGTCCTTAAGCCTAGCCGTACTGTAATATTGATTATCAGACCCATCAATATAAATACCATGGGATTCCTCACCATCAGTAATAATATCTACATTCTCTGCTGACCAAATCACATGATCATAGGCACCACCCTGGTCTCGTGTCGTTATACCATAGCCTTTTTTACTATAAGTATGAATCGTCCCATTCGATATTCGTGCCTTCGCCTTTAAATCAAGGGATATACCATACGCTTTTTCCACCCCTGACGCGCCACGTGAAAAACTATCAAATCCTGTTTTCAAATCAAAATCTGAAAGATCTAAGTCAAAACCATCATAATCCCCATCGGATTGACTATGATAAATTGAAATGCCGCCTGCACGTGCCTCAAGTACCGTCTTTTTCCCTGCTCCCCCTCCATCAATCTTCAGCAAACCGCCACGCAGATAATTGCCATTAAAAAGAGTCTCGACAGAATCCGTTGGTGATTTATAATATCCACCATGTACATAAACCTTACCACCATCAGCAAGAAAAACTTGGCCTTCCACATTGACATTATTGAGAGTAACACTCCCATTTTTGTAAACTTCAACCCCGCTACGCTTGCCTATAATCGACCCGCCATCCACTGTAACTGTCGAGCCCCCAGAACCGCTTTGATCAATAATAAGACCAGCCCTAGCGTCTTCACTATCATTAAAAGTAGAACCGTGAAACGTGATATTACTTCCATCCTCAACACGAACAGTAATTTCACGCCCCCCGGAATCCACATTAATATTATTAAACTCACCCTTACTATTATAAATATCAAGGCCATGAGAGTATTTTGTATCAGATATATCTATATGATCATTATTCCTAATATCTTCTGCTTTTGCCATAGATACATGAGCAGTTAATACTAAAAGACTAGTTAGCGTTGAAAAAAAAAGTCTATTCATATTTCCCCCGAAAATAAAAAAAGATATAAATTTTCAATCCTTATAGGGCGAAAACAAAATAAATAAATAATAAAAAATAATTTATCATAAATAAAATAATTGTGTTATAAAATAGCAACACAATTATTTTATTTAGCTGGATAATTAATAGTATAAAATATACTTCTCGCGTAAATTAAAAAGCACGAGCGCTGAACGCTCGTGCTCCCTTTAAAATTAAATTTGCGACAAGATGTTAGATGCGCAGAAAAGCCTCTCAATTCAGCTGCGAGCCTAGAGGCTAGCTTCCGCCTTAGTACTACGTAGGCGGCGACGGCGCGGCTTCTTTTCTTCTAAATTACCGGCTTCAGCTACCCCTACCGCCTCTGGGTGTAGCACCTCCGTACTCATTTCCCCATTCTTATGCTCACTTTCATCGTCTAATATAGGCACAGACAAAGGAAAAGCAGTAGCAAGATCAGAGCCAATGGCACCCACCATATGCTCAGACGGATTCAGACACTCCGCTTTTGGTTGACGTGGGGGGCGCGGCCGTACATTTCGACGGGTCACCTTTTCAGCTCTATTCCTCACTTCCGCGCGCTCATCTTCTAGATGAGAGGGTTGCCCTAATTCAAGAGCAGCCGCATCCAAAGCTTCAGATGTCTCCATCACAACGTCAGAAGATCCTGGCTGCATATTCTCTGCGCTAGAAAACTCATCTGACGATAACACATCATCGCCCCCATCATCAAATGCTTCATCCCGCATAGCCGTATTTGCCATCTGCGATTGAGCGAGCAAGATAATACGCGTATAATGTTCAGCATGCTGAAGGTAGTTTTCTGCCATCACTCGATCGCCACAAGCATGAGCATCACGTGCTAAGCTTATATATTTATCGGCAATCTGTTGCGCATGGCCGCGGATCTTCACATCTGGCCCATTACTTTCATAATTGCGTGATAAAGGGTTAGGTCCCCGACGGTGGTTATTATTCCCATTATTCCGTCCGCGAATACGCCTATTTTGTTGTGGCCTCATCATAATCTCTTTTGGATGTTGGTCTTCTAAATTATTCATTTATTTCGGTTGGTTGTCATCAACTAACATTTAGTTTAGGCAAATCAAGCATCAAACAGAACCTCTGTCTCTCTGATCGGCAAACAATATTGACCTTAAAATTTATAGCAAACGCCATCCCCTAGCTATTTTTTAATGCTGAACCTAAACCATAACATTTTTGAAAAGCGTATCTGGCGAATGTGCGTAAAGCCATTCATAAAATTGCGCTGATATCAAATTTCGGAACCTTTCTACAAGGTACCAATCCCATTAACGCTTAATATAATGGAACTTTTTTCAAAAAACAAGCGACCCCCGAAATTATTCCAGCTTTCCAAGCACACCCATACAGCTTCATGAAGTAAAACAAGCTTCAGCACAACAGTGCGTTCCAGAGCCTACTCTCCCCTACTTCGCTTGCACCTTTCATATGGTGCTGCGAGAGAGGATTGAACTCTCGACCTCTCCCTTACCAAGGGAGTGCTCTACCACTGAGCTACCGCAGCTTTCTATGAGTCTCGCGACTTCTGCCATATTACGATCAAATAGGCAAGATATTATACGCATCTACGTTAGAAAAAATTACAGACAAATTCACAGCCAGCTGGTAATTTTAGTGACAATAAGTTACAAAGTTTGTACCCGCTTAATTAACAGGTTTGCGGAACCCTTTAATACGGTTTTATCATGACAGATCAACAAAAAAACACAAAACGCCAAGAGCGATTGGCGCAACAATTGCGCGCCAATTTGCGCCGCCGTAAAGAACAATTGCGAGAGCGCGCCACGGAGTCTGCTAATACACAAATTTTAAAATCAGCACCCGCTTTGCCTAAGCGGCCTACACCTAACCAATGAAAGAAAAAAAATGGATCAAATAAAGGTCATAGGCGGCCAACCACTTTATGGAATTATACCCATCTCCGGAGCAAAGAACGCCGCTCTCCCCCTTATGATTGCCTCTTTATTAACCGAAGAAACCCTCACCTTAGAAAACATACCCCGCCTTGCCGATGTAGACCAATTGATTCGTATCCTCAGCAATCACGGGGTAGATTATTCCATGGAAGGGCGCCGTAAAGAACAACAATGTGGCTATTCTCAAACCATGCATTTTAACGCGGGCCACATTGCTACCACCCGCGCGCCCTATGAAATGGTCTCAAAAATGCGCGCCAGCTTTTGGGTCATCGGTGCCCTTTTGGCTCGTATGGGCGAAGCCTCTGTTTCTTTGCCAGGTGGTTGCGCCATTGGAACCCGACCCGTCGACTTCATCCTTGAAGGCTTGCGTGCTTTAGGAGCAGACGTCCAAATTGAAAAGGGCTACGCCCACGCCAAGGCTAACAAAGGGCTTCATGGTACAGCCTATCATTTCCCTAAGGTCACGGTAGGCGGCACCCATATCATGCTTATGGCTTCGTGCTTAGCAAAAGGTGAAACCCACCTAACCAATGCCGCCTGTGAACCGGAAATTGTTAACCTCGCCGAATGCTTAATAGCCATGGGCGCCAAAATCAAAGGTGCCGGCACGCCTAATATTTCCATCACAGGCGTTGAACGTTTGGGGGGTGCTCGGGTTAAAATCATCCCCGATCGAATCGAAGCTGGTACATTAGCGGCCGCTGTTGGCGTAGCAGGGGGGAATGTATTACTAAGCGGTGCTAACAAAGATCACCTTGGTCTACCTTTAACCTATCTAGAACAAGCAGGGATTTCTATTTGCGAAGAAGAAGGCGGGCTGCGCGTTAGCCGTAGGAATGAGCCACTACGCCCCCTTATCATCGAAACAGCCGCTTATCCAGGCTTCCCTACCGATCTTCAAGCACAGTTTATGGGCTTAATGAGCATTGCAAAAGGCACAAGCCGCATTACTGAGACGATTTTTGAAAACCGCTTCATGCATGTACAAGAGCTCGCGCGCCTTGGCGCGAATATCAGCCTTTCCGGCCAAACAGCAACTATTGAGGGCGTGGAACAATTAGAGGGAGCAGAAGTTATGGCCACTGACCTACGTGCTTCAGTTACCTTGGCCATCGCTGGCTTGGGGGCTCGCGGAGAAACCTTGATCAACCGTATCTACCACTTAGATCGCGGATTTGAGCGTTTAGAAGAAAAATTGTCCCGTTGCGGAGCGTTGATAGAACGAATCTACGCTTAAATGATAGAGCCTCACCAAGAAGGAGAAAGGCAGCGTGAAGGCGAATCGACTAATCGCCATAGAGCTAGACGCAACGATTGGGCGCGCCGCACCTGAAATCGAGCATGAGCGGGCTATAGCAATTTTTGACCTGTTAGAAGACAATCAGTTCTACCCCGAGGGGGATAGGCTGGGTGGACCCTATCGGTTGAGACTATCACTGGTTGATAAACGCCTTATTTTTAACATTGCCCGTAGCCAAGGTGAATGGGTCACTACCCACATCCTCTCGCTCAACCCTTTGCGGCGAGTGATCAAAGACTATGCCTTTATTTGTGAAAGCTATTATGAAGCTATCCGTTGTGCCTCTTTAAATAAGATTGAAACAATTGATATGGGACGACGCGGCTTACATAATGAAGGAGCACACATCCTACGAGAACGCCTCAAAGGAAAAATCTGCTTTGATGACAAAACCGCACGCCGCCTTTTCACCCTACTGTGCGTACTTCACTGGCGGGGGTAAAATGAATCAAAAAACCCCATACTTCATGCCGCATTCAGTTCTATTTATCTGTGGCATGAATGCCGTGCGTTCACCCATTGCCGAAGCCCTTGCCCATAAATTCTTTCCAAATATTTATGTAGCCTCTGCGGGAGTTGTACCAGGTGAGACCGACCCGTTCGCCGTAGCTGTTTTGCAAGAAGAAGCCGTTTCTATTCGTCATCATCACCCTCGCGGCCTTGAAGAATTAAACGATAGTTTTTTTGATTTAATCATTGCGCTTTCACCAAAAGCGCATACTGCAGTCTTAGAGAAAACGAGAACCTTTTCCACCAGAGTAGAATACTGGCCTATAGCCGACCCAACCATTGCCATAGGATCGCGCACCCAAATCTTACATGCCTACCGTCAAGTGCGCGAAGACCTCAAACAGCGCATCTTAGCCCGATTTACCCCATAAAATTATAGTTCACAAATCGAAGAGAATATTATAGACTGCGCTCGGTATAAGCGCGATTCTGTATCAATTAACCTGCAGATCCACGCCTGATAAAGCTGGTAGATAGCCAGCATTTCCCAAAACCGGCCGTCCTATAAGCCGGTTGTCCCTAACCAAGCCAAACATGGCAGATACACAGGTAATTTATGGCCAAAGAAGAAGTTTTGGAATTTTCCGGCATAATTATAGAACCCTTGCCCAACGCAATGTTCCGAGTAAAGTTGGATAATGACCACGAAATCATCGCCCACACAGCAGGGCGTATGCGTAAAAATCGGATCCGCGTCTTAGCAGGTGATAAGGTCACCGTTGAGATGACCCCTTATGACCTTAGCAAAGGCCGTATCACCTACCGTTATAAATAGAGCTTCCCTAATGAAACGGCTAATTTTGGCGTCCAGCTCACCACAACGCCTAAAGCTCTTACGTCAAATCGGCGTGGAGCCTGCCGCCGTCTATACAAGTAATGTTGATGAAACGCCCCTCAAAGGTGAACGACCTCGTCAACTTGCCCAACGTTTGGCATTAATAAAGGCTCATGTAGCTTATGCTGCCCACGCCAATGATAGTCTTATCTTAGCTGCTGATACAGTAGTAGCCGTAGGTCGTAAAATCCTGCCAAAAGCGGCGGATATTGAAGAGGCGCGCGCTTTTTTAAAGCTTCTCTCTGGCCGTACCCATAAAGTACATACAGCCCTCTGCCTCTTAGAGACACAAGAGCATGCAATGGTTCAGAGAAAAACAACCGCCTACCAACACCTCACACAAAAGTGCGTTACGAGTCGGGTGACCTTTGCAGCTTTAACCCCCACACAAATTGATGCCTATCTAGATAGTGAAGAATGGCAAGGCAAAGCGGGCGCTTATGCTATTCAAGGGTTGGCAGCAGCATTTATCACACGTCTTGTAGGCTCCTATAGTGCAGTGGTGGGCCTTCCCTTAGAGCTTATCGCACCCCTGCTCAATCGGCATGCTTACCCGCTGTATGACTCGTGGTCAAAAAAACCTTAAACTACCTTCCCAATCTTTACCTTTGAACACAGCTCCCTGTCAGCAAGGTCATCAATGAGTACTCAACCCTTACAAGGCCTATCTCAACGCTCAAATCAAGTCTGTCCGCAATGTAAAAAGATGACGCATAGACTCTATTACCCTTTTTGTTCCAAACGCTGCAAAGAGATAGACCTTCACCACTGGCTATCAGGAGCCTATCGCCTACCAGGGCGACCTTTTTCTGAAGATAATGAAGACAGCTAAGCACGATAACACAGTCCCCTTGTATCTTTTTCGACCATGCCCATATGAATAAAACCTAAGCCCATTCATAATGGGCGCGTGAAGGGACTAGGAGAGTGCAATGGATATACAAAAATATAGTGAACAACTACAAAGCGTCATTCAATCGGCTCAAAGTTACGCCCTTAGTCACAATCACCAATATTTTATGCCCGAACACTTGCTAAAGGCTTTACTTGACAACGACCAAGGCCTATGCGTGTCCCTTATCCAGAATGCGGGAGGCGATGTAACTAAAGCAAAAATAGCTCTTGAATCCGCCCTGCATGCCTTACCCAAAATAGAAGGGACAAGCAATCAACTTTACCTATCCCAGCCCCTAGCCAAAGCCTTTTCACTAGCCGAAACCCTCGCCCAAAAAGCCAATGACCAATTCGTCACGGTGGATCGCTTCCTACAAGCCCTCCTACAAGAACCAAGTAGCAAAACCGCTGAAATCTTAAAACAAGCTGGGCTGACCCCCGCAACACTCAACAGCGCTATCAATGCGTTGCGCAAGGGGAAGGCAGCCGATAGTTCTGGGGCTGAAAACCAATATGACGCTTTAAAAAAATACGCCCGTGATGTCACCCAAGATGCTCAAGAAGGTAAGCTTGATCCCGTTATAGGCCGCGATGAAGAGATCCGCCGCGCCATACAAGTGCTCTCTCGCCGACGCAAAAATAATCCCGTTCTCATCGGGGAACCAGGCGTAGGCAAAACTGCCATTGTCGAAGGTTTGGCCTTGCGCATTATTAATGGTGATGTACCCGAAAGCTTGCGCAATAAGCGTCTTCTTGCTCTTGATCTTGGATCCTTGATCGCTGGTGCCAAATATCGTGGCGAATTTGAAGAACGTCTAAAAGCTGTCCTGTCTGAGGTGCAAGCCGCAGATGGACAAATCATCCTCTTTATTGACGAAATGCATACGTTGATTGGAGCCGGCAAAAGTGATGGCGCTATGGATGCTTCGAATTTTCTCAAACCAGCGCTCGCTCGAGGAGAGCTCCATTGCGTAGGTGCAACCACCTTGGATGAATATCGCCAATATGTAGAAAAAGATGCCGCACTTGCCCGGCGTTTCCAACCAGTTTTTATCAACGAACCAAACATAAGTGATACGATTTCTATCCTTCGCGGCCTCAAAGAAAAATATGAACAACATCATCAAGTGCGCGTTGCCGATTCTGCTCTCATTGCGGCTGCCACCCTTTCCAACCGCTATATCAGTGACCGTTTTTTACCTGATAAAGCCATTGACCTTTTAGATGAGGCTGCGGCGCGTTTGCGGATGCAAGTCGATTCCAAACCTGAGGAGCTAGACGAATTAGACCGTCGCATCATGCAACTAAAAATTGAACAAGAAGCGCTTAAAGTCGAGACCGATAGCGCTTCTAAGGAACGCTTGGACAGCCTACAAAAAGAACTGATTCAACTGGAAGAAGAATCCCACACTCTCACCGCCAAATGGCAGGCAGATAAACAAAAATTGGGTTTTGCCGCCGATCTAAAAAAACAACTAGATGAAGCTCGCAACCAATTAGCCATAGCCCAGCGCAATGGAGAATTTCAAAAAGCGGGTGAGCTTGCCTATAGCACCATCCCCAGTCTTGAAAAGCAACTACAAGAAGCAGAAAAGCAAGAAGATCAAAGCTCAATGGTTGAAGAAACCGTCACCCCCCAGCATATTGCTGGTATTATCGCGCGCTGGACAGGTATCCCCGTCGAGCGTATGTTAGAAGGAGAGCGCGAGCGCCTCTTGCGTATGGAAGATGAATTAGGTCAACGGGTAGTAGGCCAAGGCGAAGCGGTGCAAGCGGTAGCAAAAGCTGTACGCCGTGCTCGTGCTGGTTTGCAAGACCCCAACCGCCCTATTGGTTCTTTTATCTTCTTAGGCCCTACAGGAGTCGGTAAAACTGAACTCACCAAAGCCTTAGCTGCCTTCCTCTTTCAAGATGAAGGCGCGCTTTTACGACTTGATATGTCAGAATATATGGAAAAACACGCGGTCTCGCGCCTCATCGGAGCCCCGCCCGGCTACATCGGCTATGAAGAGGGTGGAATTTTAACTGAAGCCGTGCGTCGTCGTCCTTATCAGGTCATCCTCTTTGATGAAATTGAAAAAGCTCACCCGGATCTTTTTAACATACTCTTACAAGTCTTAGATGAAGGGCGCCTCACCGATAGCCAGGGCCATCTGGTAGATTTTCGCAATACACTCATCATCATGACATCGAATCTTGGAGCCGAACACCTTACTGCTTTGCAAGAAAACGATACCGTCGATAAAAGGCGCGAAGCAGTCATGGGTGCTTTGCGTGCGGCTTTTCGACCAGAATTTCTCAATCGCATTGATGAAATTATCCTCTTCCACCGCCTACGGCGCCAAGATATGGATAAAATCGTGGATATCCAATTGCAGAATCTACAAAAATTACTTAATGAACGCAAAATCACCTTGGCGCTTGATGAAAATGCTCGCCACTTCTTAGCAGATCTAGGCTATGACCCCGCTTATGGGGCACGACCTCTGAAACGGGTCATCCAAAAGCAACTGCAAGATCCGTTAGCAGAACAGCTACTCATGGGCGATATCCGTGATGGTAATCTTGTTGAAATCAGCTGCGGCTCTGATCGCCTCATCCTTGCCTCAAAAGCTCCTGAGGAAAAGCGCTAAACACCTATAGGATCGGGTCGCCTTTCCTATGCGGCCACCAACGCCAAAACCACGGCTGCAAGGCCTTCAATCGCTCTTCTATGTCCTTGCAGTCGGCTTTAATTTTTACCTTATGCAGGGGGATGCCTGCTACACGCGCTTCATTCACAGCGCTCCGCAAATGCCCCAAAGCAGCAAGTAATAAACAACGCGCTCGTCTTTTCTCTACTTTTGCACCAAAATCTTTTAAAAAGAGAGCGTAATTGATTTTAAGCGTTAAAAAAGTTTTCAAATCCTTTTTAACAGGATCTGAATTTAAAAGCTCTTCAAAAATTTTTTGTGCCTCTAAAAAAGCCGGCATATGTTCGCAAAAATCTGCGAAACGCCAAAGAAAAAGTGCGTGGTGCACCGTAGAATCCAACCATTCTTCCAAATAATCATAATCAGAAATATCAGCTTGCTTTTGGGCAAAAAAAGCTGCTGCCGAAGCCACCAAGTCAACAGCACGCGGCAAAAGAGTGCAGGTCTCATCGCAATCAAAACGGCGCGCGCGCGCAAACAGCGCATGCGCTAAATGATTACAAAAACGCGCCCTATCGTCATCACTAAGCTCTTTAATCTCGAGCAGAGCGGTAAAGTCTTCTTCCGCTTGTTGCAGTAACTGTAAGCCTTCTTCATTAAAAACCATCTGCCCCAACCGCGCGCATAAAAAACCGCGCCATTGATGTAAACGCGGTCGTAAATCTGCCGCTTGGTTGACAGGTATTTTCTCAAATGCCTCATTATAAATCGCAAGTGCAGCCCGTAACAATTTTTGCGCTTCGCCCAAAGGAGCATCCATCGCCTCTGCTTGATAGATTACAGCCAATTCCAACGAATAAGAAAGCCACTCCACAGGACGCGCAAAAGCTAGTTCTTTAATGACTGCTTTGCGCAGAGCTTCGACAGCTTGACTGCGGTAATTTGTTATATCCTCCTCTTTATCAACGAGATTTAGCAAGAATATAAACGCTTTGCCCAAACTACCGTAAAGTCCCGCTACGAATAATTCATTTCCCTTTTGCTCAGCAAGCGCAATCATCTCTTGATATAGATGCGCCGCTTTTTCCACCATTGCAAACTGATCATGGCAAGCATCTTGCTGGGCAAGCAATAAAAGAGCAAACGCCATTTCATTATAAAGCCGTAAAATAGTACTTTCCAAAGCTTGCTCGGCCAGAACCTCTTTCGCGTTTTCAAAAAGCGCCACCGCCTCTTTCACGGTTGCATAACGTTTCTCACGCGGGTCAATCATTGCTAACTGTACCAAGGCGCGGCCCTTTTCAAACTCCATAATCGCCCAATCATAAGGATGCGAATCAGGCTGGTAATAAGCGAGCGCTGCATCAAAATCGGCCACAGCCTGCTCCAAGTAAGCACGAGCTTTACTCTGCTCCTCCAAGTAAGAACATTCCAAAGCTGCTAAAGCTGCCGCAGCCTTAACAAGAGCCCAATGCTTAAAACTTTCCTTAGCCCGCAATACCCGAGCTGCAGCATTAAAACAGCTAAGCGCCTTAATTAAATGGCCCAAACGCGCCCGAGCAAGATCATTATTAGAGAGCGCCCGCAGCACATAGCCCTTTTCCACACGTACCAAGGCACGATCAAAATCACCCTCCTTTTGCGGCAATGCATCTTCAACCTCGTTCAAAAGCCGTAAGGCATAGTTAAGGTGCAAACATCCCTCTTGATCGCCAAGCCGCGCCCCATAATAACGCAATGCCCGCCCATAAGAGACCATAACGCCCCCCCAGCGGCTAAAATCCTGCTTTTTGGTAAAAACCCTTAGCGCTTGTTCATAAGATCGTATCGCCTGTTGATAAGCATCTAAAGCATGCTCATCATCATCTTCAGCTTCTGCAAGCTCCAAAAGAGCCTCTGCATAAACAATATGAGCATGCGCCCACCCCGCATGATCTTCACGACAATGAAGTACTAAAGCAAGATCAGCCGCATCAACTTTGTGACGCAAAATTTTTTTATGATCACTATTCAACGCCAAGACAACAAATCCTTGTTCTTTTTAGCAAAATTAAAGCATAGTTTTCCCGCACGGGAATCATTACTTTACTACAACCCCAATTCCCAAACTACCTCCCACACCCATTATCCCTACCGGCGCTGGCATTTCAGCTGAATCAAGCCTTGCAACCTTTCGTGGACAAGGAAACATGTGGAGCAAACATCTCATTGCTGATGTTGCAACACCAAAAGCTTTTCTACGAAATCCCGATTTAGTCAATCAATTTTATAACGAACGACGCCATGAAGCAATAAAAGCAACGCCCAGCCTTTCTCATCAAGCCTTAGCCTTACTTTCTAATATATCGCTTAGGCAGAAGACATCGCCGCTCAAACGCTGCAATCGTTTCCTATATTGGTACTTTAATCCAAATCTACCCAGCAGCTGACTTTAAGTAACATAGCGAGCTCTGCAAGCCAAACCTTGCCTTCCTTTATCTGGTCAACACTAAGTACATAGCTAAAATTTAGGGTAAAAGCGCCGCAAGACTTGCTTCATCGCGGGCAAGTCCAGCTCCTTTTGGGCCCACAATGATAGGCCTATTTAAAAGTTCTGGATGCGCACACACGATTTGTGCAAGCGCCTCTGGTGTGAGAGTAAGGTCATCCAAAGAAAGCGCGGCAAAAAGCGGCTCTTTTGTACGTAAAAACGTACGAAATGGTACTTTTGCTTTCTCTGCCAATGCTAATAATTGCATAGGTACTAAAGGAACCTTTAAATATTCGACGATCTCAGGCTCAATCCCATGCGCAGTAAGCGCTGCCAAAGCCGCGCGTGATTTAGAGCAACGGGGATTGTGGTATAAGGTAAAAAGCACCTTTTGCATTCCCCTCTCCCATCGTGATAAATTGCTCTCGCATACGAACTAAATAGGTGGTGCGGGTGGTCGGACTCGAACCGACACTCCTCTCGGAACCAGATTTTGAGTCTGGCGCGTCTACCAGTTCCACCACACCCGCATCGTGCAGTTTATAAAGCCGGTAGGGATGATCTAACCGAGAAGACGCGTTGCGTCAACCGTTTTTATAAAAGCCATAAAAATTCTTACAGACATGCGATTGATAGACAAATAAAGAAAGCACGCCCATTATTTATGATTTCATGCATCTTCAAAATGCTCTAAAGATAGCCCAACATCAGCGAAAGCCACAAAATAAGAAAGACCAAAGCCATGCTCAGAAATTTACGCCATTGGATGATTGCGCGTGCAAAAGGCAAGGCGGCTCAGTTTTGGCTTTGCTTTATCGCCTTTATTGAGAATTCTGTTTTTCCTCTACCCACTGATATTCTCTTTATCCCCTTAGCGCTTTTGCGCCGTGACCGCGCCTATCACTATGCTTTCATTGCAAGCCTCTTTTCCACCTTAGGCGGCATTTCTGGATGGTTTCTGGGAAGCTTTGCCTATGAAACACTAGCCCACCCCATTCTTACATTTTATGGTAAAGATGAAAGTTTTAATGCCTTTGCACAATATGCTACCCCCGACATTATGGTGCTACTCCTCTTGTCATCAGGTTTTTTTCACCTACCCCCAATTAAAATCATCACGATTTTAGCTGGCGCTTTGCATTTTCCACTTATATTTTTTATCCCCATCACACTCCTTACACGGGTTACCCGCTTTTATTTCCTTGCTTGGTTAATTCAACGCTACGGCCAAGTACTACACCTCTACATTCTGCCACGTTTAAAATGGTTTGCTTTAGCAGGCTTTATTACCATTGTAGGAGTATGGGCGCTGTTTTGGTTAGCCAACCATCTTTATGGGTTCTCTACACCGCTCCCTTATATATAAAATCCCATGATCCGTTGTTATCATTACTATCAGTAAGAAAGGATGATCGTATGCCGCTATTATTGCAAAAGCTTACACCATCTCACCCTAAAACTATAGCCTCTTTGTTGAGCCTCTTGATGATACTCATCCTCGCAATAGTTTGGGGAGCGCAAACGATTGGCGGCTATAGTCCGTGCGAATTATGCCTTAAAGAACGAAATGCTTATTATATCGCCATCCCCCTTATGATTGCCGCTTATGAACGCGCAAGTAAAAATATCAATGGTAAAATCGTGCGCATCCTTTTTTTACTTACAGCCTTTTTAATGTTCTATAATAGTGGGCTTTCACTCTATCATGCAGGAGTGGAATATAAATTTTGGGAAGGGCCAAGCAGTTGTACTGCAAGTATGAACGATCTTCACCAAAATGCCGCCACCCTTATTGACGCCCTCAGCAACACCACTGCTCCCGTAGCCTGCGATGTAGCAGCGGGACGCTTCCTTGGTCTATCCTTTGCCGGTTGGGGTGCTATAGCTAGCCTTGTACTAGGTATGATCGCCCTATGGGGCACCTTCAAAAGGCAAACTAACCCACCCCAATAATAACAAAGCCATCTTTTGTAAAAAATTTATGTTTCATCATGTTGGAACTTTAGGGTAAGTGGACTATAAAAAAGCTATAAGCTTGATCTTCTTAACACAGAAACAATTGCCGTCAGAATTGCCGATCAACCTCTAGAAATGTACGTATCATCAATCAAACGGCTATATTCAACGCTCAAAAGATAAGTCAAAACCATGTTCAATCGCCTTTTTAAGAATCCAAGCCGTCGAGCCTTTGCAGACTTATCGGAGCAAGAAATCCTAGCGTTGGCGATCTCATGCGAGGAAGAAGATGAAAAGATTTTCCTTGATTATGCTGATGGATTAAAACAACAATTCCCCGATAGTGCCAAAATCTTTGAAAAAATGGCTGCCGAAGAAACACGCCACCGTGGCCGCCTACTTGATGTTTACCGGCGACGCTTTGGAGAGCATATCCCTCTCATTCGACGCGAACATGTACGTGACTTCTATCACCGCCCCGCTGATTGGCTGATCCGCCCCCTTTCAATCGAAAAAGTGCGTGAATCAGCCGCTCGGATGGAAGAGCAAGCCGCGCGCTTTTATCAAAAAGCCGCTCAGCATAGCCAAGACGCAGAAACCCGAAAATTATTGGGCGATCTTGCCTCAGAAGAACGCAGCCACCAAAAAATTGCTCTTGCCCTTCGTCTCCAGTATACACCTGAAACCATAGAGCAGAAAGAGCAAGCACATGAACGCAAGCAAACACTCCTCACTTGGGTCCAACCTGGTCTTGCTGGCCTTATGGATGGCTCTGTCTCTACCTTAGCGCCTATTTTTGCCGCGGCTTTCGCTACCAATAATACACATCAGACATTCCTCGTAGGTCTTTCTGCCTCTATCGGCGCAGGTATCTCCATGGGGTTTACTGAAGCCGCGCATGATGATGGCCAATTATCTGGACGCGGCTCACCGATCAAACGAGGGATCGCAAGTGGTATGATGACGACCATTGGCGGGCTTGGCCATACCGTACCCTATCTGATTAACAATTTTCGTCTCGCAACAACATTGGCCTTTATCATCGTCTTTATCGAACTATGGGCCATTGCCTTTATCCAAAATCGCTATATGGATACTCCCTTCTGGCGTGCTTCTTTGCAAGTCATTCTTGGCGGGGCTTTGGTTTTTGCCACCGGTATCCTAATTGGCAATGCATAACCTAATTGAAAGAGGACTTTATGACCCATTCATCCCGCCCAAAACTTGCTATTATGCGTCTTGAAACCAGCCAATCAATCCCTCTCCCCGCTTATGAAAGCGCTGGTGCTGCTGGCTTTGATCTACGTGCTGCACTTAAAGATGAAACACCCCTTACCCTAAAAATAGGTAAACGAGTTTTAGTACCTACTGGTCTCATTTTTGAGATTCCCTCTGGCTATGAAATTCAAATCCGTCCGCGTTCAGGCCTAGCCCTCAAATATGGAATTACTTGTTTAAATACGCCTGGTACTGTGGATAGTGATTATAGGGGCGAAATAAAAATCCTCCTCATAAACCATGGTGAAGAAGATTTCGTCATCGAACACGGAATGCGCATTGCACAAGGGGTCTTAGCACCTGCGCCGCAAGCTGAAATTTACCAAAGTGCTGAATTAAGCCAAACAGAACGCGGTAGCAATGGCTATGGCTCAACTGGCCACCATTAACAACAACAGCAGAAGGGGCAGAAATGCCCCTTGCCCTCAATCGCGTGTGCCTACAAGGCCAACTTGATGAAAACCCGCCGCCGATAATTGGTTAAGTAGCGCCATGACGCTACCATAATCCACCTCCTTATCAGCTCGAATCAAAATCTTCTGTGCTTGATTCCCCGCTAGAGCCGCTGGCAAAACCGTAGCTTCAATAAGCTGACCTTCTAAATAAAGGCTTTGATCTTTTTGCATGGTAAGATAAATCGGCGCGGGCGTAGAAGGTTCGCCACGGCTTGCCTTTGGCAAAGCAAGCGGAATATCACTGGTAGCTAAAGGCGCAGCAATCATAAAAATAATCAACAAAACTAAAGCCACATCAATAAAAGGCGTAACATTCATCTCCGCCTGCAAAGCAGTTTCGTCTCCGTCACAACCATTATTTTCGCCAAAATTACAAGCCATTATTGAACGGTCTCCCGAAAAGGCATCGCATAACCCTTATGCTCCGCTTGATATAGGTCGCATTCACGACTTACCAAACGGGAAAGTGCTGCGCATACATCCTGCACACGCTGTCGATAAATTGTGATAGCACGCGAAAAGCGATTATAAAGAACGACCGCAGGAATAGCGGCAAAAAGCCCTAGCGCCGTAGCAAAGAGCGCCTCCGCAATGCCAGGAGCCACCACCGCAAGGCTGCTCGTTTGTGCGTCAGCAATGCCAATAAACGCATTCATAATCCCCCATACCGTACCAAAAAGTCCCACAAATGGCCCAACGGCTCCGACCGTTGCCAAAACCCCCATGCCTGCTCCCTGAATGCGCGCCATGTGTATAGAGCCCCGAACAAGCAAAGAATCGACCCGCTCTTTCAATCCAGCGCTACCGCTTGCAGCAATTAACGGCAAAGAAATAGGTAATTCGCGCTCCACTGGCATCAACAAAATTTCTACCACGGCAGACGGGACATTAACCAACGCCGCGACATCATCCCACCTCTGTGCACGGGCTAAATGATCAGCCACAAAAGCAAGTTCACGTTGAGAACGGCGCAACAACATCATTTTTGCAATCGCTACCGTCCAGCTCAGTAAAGAAGCAAATCCTAAACCAATCATAACTGCCTTAACCAGCCAATCAGCCTGTAAAAACATATTAGATAGGGAAAGAGCATTCGCTTGAAATGAAAGGCTATCACCTGCCAGCTCCTCATTTCCCGCGGCATACGCTCCATAAAGACTAAACAAAAGCCCCGCCACTATAGCCATAGATTGCAAAAAAATGCCCTGAGAAAATCGCCTCATTTCAAGTTTTACCTACCCTTGCTCATTCATATAATCTTTATGGCTCAGACGCCACCCGCGACTTACTGCTATTCATTTTCATTAGCGAAAATAATATGATAAAACAAGTCATATTAGCCTATAATGTAGAGCTCCCTCAGCATAGCATAGCTTGATACAATATCACCGCGCCTGTGATCTATGTAATAATCATCAATAAAGCTGTATAAAGTTGGAACAAACCCCTTGCACAATCATTATAGATGCACGGGGCGCACAGCGTCAGATAACACAACAACCAAATACAAAAGAGACCTAATTATGATCAACGAAACACAAAAGTTCGCTGGTAGCGATAACAAGACCGAAGTCAATCAATTGCGCGACCAATTAGCCGAATTAAAAAAAACCATAGAAGAGTTACGTGCTGAAAAATTAAACAGCGCAAAAGATAAAGCCGAAAACATTTACAACAAAGCCAAAGAAAATGGCAGCGAATTTGTCGATAAAGCCAAAGAAAAATTGGGCTCGTTTGAAAGCGATCTTTGCGACTATGTCAAAGAAAATCCTAAAGCCAGCCTTGCCGCAGCCCTTGGTGTAGGGGCGCTTTTAGCTCTTATCATTCGGTAGATCTCATGTTCAAACTTTTTGTCCCCCTGTTAAGCGGTGCTTTACGCAACCAAATCCAAACAAAGGTTCAAAGCCTGCGTAACCAATCAATGGCCTATGGGATAGCTGCTCTTGCGGGACTTTTTGCCTTGTTCTTTTTATCAGTGATGGTATTTATAGCTCTTAGTCACCTTTCTGCTCCACTTTGGGCGGCGGGGGGGCTAAGCGCCTTTTGGTTGCTCATAGCCATTATAGGTATCCTATTTGCGCGCGTCACCAGTAAGAAAAAGCAACAAGAAGCGAAATACATTTGGCAAAAGCAAAAGAACACTTTACTTATGGCAAGCAGCGCGGGCGGCCTTTCTCACTTTCTAAAAAAGAAATTACGCACAAAAAATTGGCAACATAAAGCAAGTATTGCTCTCATAACTAGCGCAAGCCTTGCAGGTCTGACCTTTTGGCTTAAACGCCGAAACCGCTAATCCTCGGTCGCCACCCCCCCGAAGCTAAAGCGCTAATATTTCGGTCATACCCTTATTTAACGCTCGGATTATTGCGTATTATCCTTTGCTTCTAGGGTAAAAAGACGCGCAATCCAGCTCTTAGCTTATGACTAGGTTCGAAAATAGTTAGTCTTTGCCCTACAATTGAAGGAATCTCATCCTGATATTGGTATCCAATATCCAGAGCAGTTTTACTACCTATATGCACTCCAAGTCCAGCATACATATTCCACTGTCCGCGCCAGCTGTGATCATCCCTCTCAAAAGAAAATTTTTCACTTACAACTCCTAGCCCAGCCCCTACATAAGGGGTAATGTTACACAAGGTAAAAAGATCAAAATAAGTGTTAAGCGTCCAAGAAAAAAGGCTCGCATGTACACCCACCTTTTCCATATCTGCGGCCTTTTCACCCGCTTTTGGCAAACGCTTAATCGCCGCTCCATAACCCACTTCAGTATCAACACGCCATAAATCATTCACACGGTAACCAAGCCCCACCTCAATAAAAGACTGCTTTGGCAAAAAAGCGCTCCCCATTTGAGTGGAATTTACAATTGCAGAGCCCTTAACAAAAGCAATCCCTGTATCAAGGCGCGCATAAAAGAGACTCACTTGGTCACTGACTACTACTTCCGGCAGCGCTTGCTCCGTCACAAGTTGTCCTACCAAAGCCCCCGAATACAAAGAAGAGGAATCAGGAGGTAAACGGTCAGAACCCGATCCCGCTCCTCTGTCTGAAAACGCCTGCCCCATACCACTTGCGTACAGAAAAAAAATCGCCGACAGCCATCTACCATACTTATTCATAAACTATCTCTCATTGTTGCCACCACGGCTACTTTGAAAAGTTATACCGAAAATTGGTTGACAGGGGATTAACCATATTTGGCGAAAAATACACCACGCTTTTCAGAGCAGGCAAACATAAACAGCACGTTTAAAAAAGTTTTATACGTCGCTATTTTGGGAGAAGGCATATGCTAAGTTATCCACCCAACGCGCAATCAATATAGGATCATCTCCTTCAGCCATAATTCGGATCAAAGGTTCTGTCCCCGAGGGCCGAATCAGTAACCGACCTTTATCTTTCAATGCACTTTCAGCCTCTTTAATTATCGCTTGTATTTTAGGATTATCCAAAGGCTTCCCTATACCAACAGGCACATTTTTTAAAATCTGAGGCACGGGGGTGAAATTTTTACACAAGCGGCTAAGGGGCTGATTAGTATTCACAGCGCAACCCAAAATTTGTAAAGCCGAGACCAGTCCATCGCCGGTCGTACCAAAATCGGATAAAATAATATGTCCTGACTGCTCACCACCCACATTAAACCCATAACGCCGCATATGCTCCACCACGTAGCGATCCCCAACAGCGGTACGGGCAAGTGTTAAATTCTTTTCAGCTAAAAAGCGCTCAAGCCCAAGATTTGACATCAAAGTGGCTACAATACCACCGCCCTTTAAGCGGCCAGAAGTCTGCCAATGACTAGCAATTACCGCCAGTAATTGATCGCCATCAATAAGGCTACCAGTCTCATCAACCATTAAAACGCGATCGCCATCCCCATCCAAAGCAATTCCTGCATCGGCACGCACTTCATGCACCTTACGCATCAAGCCAGCTGGATGAGTAGAACCACATTTTTGATTAATATTTATACCATTGGGCACATCATTAATGGCAATTACATCCGCCCCTAATTCAGCCAAAGCCAAAGGCGCCGCTCTATAAGCAGCTCCATGCGCGCAATCGACAACAATCCTCATGGAATCAAACCCCACCAAAGGCGGCAGAGTCCGCTTCGCGTACTCAATATATCGATAAATATCGCCGTCCACCCGCTTAGCACGGCCAATCGCTGACTCGCGCGCTAAATCGCCGGTTAAATCGCTTTCCAGCAACGCTTCAATCTCTTTTTCTAACGCATCAGAAAGCTTATGACCATCAGGACCAAACAGTTTTATCCCATTATCATAAAAGGGATTATGAGAAGCAGAAATCATCACTCCTAAATCCGCACGCATAGATCGGCATAGCATAGCAACGGCGGGGGTGGGGGTGGGGCCTAATAAAAACGCATCCATGCCTGCTGCAGTAAAACCAGCCACTAAAGCGTTTTCAATCATATAGCCCGAACGACGCGTGTCTTTGCCAATGACTACCCGATTATAGTGCGCTTTTCCACGGTATAAAATACCTAGGGCCATTCCTACTTTCATAGCAACCTCAGGAGTCATAGGAAAGCAATTAGCTTTACCACGAATGCCATCGGTACCAAAATATTTCTTTGCCATCGCTATTTTACCTCTCCTACAGGCTAAAGGCTCTACGACGTAGCCCTATTTACGCGACGGGAAAGCTCCAAACAAACCTAAGCCACGCCTCTTACACTGGTCTTTTTAAGGTTTTACGCAAAGCCGTATGGATCGACTCATTACCAGCAATAATATTTCCCTTAGCAAAAATGGCTGTGCCGCCGTCCTTATCACTCACAAAACCTCCCGCCTCACGTACCATCAAAAGGCCAGCAGCCATATCCCAAGCATAAAGATTATCCTC
Organism: Bartonella sp. DGB2; assembly: GCF_046843095.1. Lineage (GTDB taxonomy): Bacteria > Pseudomonadota > Alphaproteobacteria > Rhizobiales > Rhizobiaceae > Bartonella. The sequence goes on along the minus strand of NZ_CP177329.1, from coordinate 276,887 downwards.
CCAAAATCCGTCCAATCGACCCGCGGCCACATAAGCTAAATCAAGAGCCGCAGAGCCCATCCGCCGTATACCAGCCACCTCCTGCATAATGTTGCGCAATTCTACCAAATAATGTCCATGTTGCCCACGACCCAAATGGGGGATACCCGTCGCAATTACGCAATCCTCCAAACGACGGCGCCCTGCCACCCGCAAGCGACGATCGTTTAAAAAAGCACCATTTCCCCGCTCAGCGGTAAATAATTCATCCGAAGCTGGATTATAAATCACACCCGCAACAATCGTACCTTGCCGCTCAAGCGCAATAGAAATCGCGAAAAAAGGGATCCCATGCAGAAAATTGGTCGTACCATCAAGCGGATCAACGATAAAGCGATGTTGCGAATCTTCACCAGCGATCTCGCCCCTCTCTTCCATCAAAAATCCATATGTAGGACGCGCTTTAGCTAATTCATTCAAAATCAGCTTCTCAGCATTTTTGTCAGCTTGGCTCACATAATCTGCAGGACCTTTTAAAGAGACCTGAAGGTTTTGTACCTCACCATAATCGCGAATCAAGCCGCGGCCAGCCTTCACCGCCGCTTGAACCATCACATTCATTATCGCCGAGCGTGCCATAAAATACCCCTATAAATGCAGAACCGACGCCATTAATCGGCACGCCGCAAATAAATTAACTCATTGGTATCAACCACCACCTTTTCCCCACTTGAGACAAAGGGCGGCACCAAAATACGAATCCCATTTTCCAAAATAGCAGGCTTATAAGAAGAGGCAGCCGTTTGTCCTTTCACCACAGGATCAGCTTCACTTATGGCCAAAGTCACCTGATCAGGCAAGGAAATACCAATAGGCTTTTCTTCGTAAAGCTCGACAGTCACCGTCATGCCATCTTGCAAAAACGCAGCACGATCCCCTACAAAATCTTTTTGCAATTCCAATTGCTCATAAGATTCTGAATCCATAAAGATCAAAGCATCACCTTGTTCGTAAAGATAGGTAAAATCCTTTTGCTCAAGCCGTACCTTTTCCACTGTTTCTGCCGCACGAAAACGTTCGTTTAGTTTAGTGCCATCCAGCAAGTTTTTTAACTCTACTTGATTAAAAGCGCCGCCTTTACCAGGCTTCACAGCATTACATTTCACAGCGACCCACAAGCTATTGCTATGTTCAATCACATTGCCAGGGCGAATTTCATTACCATTAATCTTCATAATCTTATCCCATATCAATTTGTTAGCGACGGGCTAGGGTTTCTGATCATAAAACGGCACACAAAGCAAGGGCAAAAACCTCAAAGCGGCGGCTGCAAGCGAAAAGCATGGGCGACCGCTTGCTTTTGCTCTTGCGGAGTGAGGGTCTGGAGCATGGTTTCAAGATCGGGCGTCGTAACACCCGTCCGCTTCGCAAGAAAATACCAAGCAGCGGCAACCACCTTATCCGCCTCATCACGATAAAAGCGAGCCAAGGCGATCTGCGCAGCAAGAATATTTTGTTGTGCAGCTGAAAGCAAAAGGGATAAAGCCTCTTTGCTGTCCTTTGACCCACCACGTCCATCAATCAACCATTGCGCAAGGATCGTTTGAGCAAGCGGATAATTTTGTACGCTTGCTTGACGTAAAAAACTACGCGCTCTTTTCTCATCCCTAGGATGTTGAGGTGTCCCTTCCGCCAAGATTCCCGCTGCTGCAACAAGCGAATCTGGGTCATTCATAGTGACCCCCCGCAAAAACCAATCAAGCGCTCTATCAAGATCATCATCTGATGAAGCTGTTTTTAACAAAAGTTGACCATAATAAAAATAGGCTTCTGGCAAATGAGATAAAGCTGCATAGCGAATAAATTCACGCCCACGCTTGGGATCACGTGGGACATATTGGCCATTAAATAGCATCAATCCATAACGCAAAGCCGCCTGTGGGTCACCTTGCTTAGCAGCGCGCCCAAACCACAAAGCCGCTAAAGCCCCATCAAAAGGCACCACCGTACCCTCAAGATAAAAAACCCCTAATAGAGCCTGAGCGCGCGGATCGCGCTGTTGCGCACGCGCTAAAGCTAATTGAAAGGCAAACGCATAGTTACCCGCTAAATAATGGTCATAAGCGGCATCATAACTCCCCGCCGGCAAAGGCGCGGGCGGCCGTTGCATGAATTGCGGTTTATCTGTAGGCGCATCATATCCCCAACTAGCACCACTTAAGGCCACAAGTGCTAGCCCAACCACCACACTAAACCACCCTATTTTATTTGTATCCATAAGCGCCCTCTGCCCCCATTTGCAAAGAAAAATCATCAATCACTTATAGGGGGGCGGCTTCTGTTTTAACTTCTGCTAAACTGTCCAAAGCCGCAACAATGTCATCGGCACCAAAAAGCGCTTCCTCTATCGCAATAAATTCACATCCCGTAGACACCACTTCTGGTAAAAAAGCTAAATCGCTTCCCAATTGGATGATAGCAGGGATTTCCATCATTTCCGACCACCAACGCCCAAGCGCCAAATTACGAGGATGGGGCGCTGGTTTTTGGTCATAACCCAATTTGCCGAATAGCAAATAATCAGCACCTCGTTCGCCCACTTCCATTGCTTGATGCCGCTCACGTAAATCCCCCACCCCTTGCATCAAAACGCCGGCATCAGCGACAGGTAATAGATCTTGGCTTCTTTCCCAATGAATCCCATCCACCTGCAATCGACCTGCAACTTGGCTGTGGTCAGCGATAAAAACAGCCACCCCCATATTTTGCAAAGGAAGCACAAAGGGGGCAGCTGCCCTTTGTAAAAGAGCCATATCTTGATTGCTCTCGTAAAGAATAACGCTAGCAAAATCGGCCTTTCCACAAAAATCCACCAATTGATCCACGGATACAGATCGACATACATTTAAAGTTAAAACAAAACGAGGAAGATAATTTATCATCACAACCACCAGAGAGCGCGCCACATAATAAAAATGCACAATACCGCCGCTATACTAATCCTTCTCATCCATATTTCAATCGGAAAGACAAATTGATAACAGAGTTATAGCTTTTGACTATCTCCTGCCCCATATTAGCTCTAAACAAATAAACGCTTTTTAAGGTATGGGACGACAATAGGATTATGCCATGGGCTTACCTGCCTTCTCCTCCATTGCCAAACGCGATAGCCGGATTGATGTCGTTCGCGCAATTGCATTATTAAGCATCTTCATTAACCACATCCCTGGTACCATTTATGAATGGATTACTCACAAACATTTTGGCTTTTCTGATTGCACAGAAATCTTTGTTTTGCTCTCTGGTATGGCTGTAGGGCTCGCTTATGGGCATCACTTTCAAGCCAGCAAACGCTTGCACACTAGCTATAAACTCATCAAACGCGCCCTCCAGCTTTATAACGCCCATATCTTAACCGGTCTTATTAGCCTTGGGCTGTTCCTTGCCTTTGGACTCCTCTGCCATAGACCCTCCTTATTAAGCGTCAATAATATCGAACCGATCATTCAAAACCCAGCAGCGGCGCTATTAGGGTTCATTACACTTGGTCACCAATTGGGCTATAATAATATTCTACCCCTTTATATGGTCTTAATGGCCGCCTCACCCTTATTTTTAGGGCTTTACCAAAAAAGTCCTAGCTTTTTATTTATAGCCTCTTTGGCTACTTATATTTTATCTGCTATATTTTATCTAGCACCACCTACCTACCCCGTTGCAGGCGTATGGTTTCTCAACCCATTATCATGGCAGTTTTTATTCGTTATAGGCCTTATCGCGTCTTTACAACAGCAAAAGGAGCAAAGGCTTCCTTATCACCCCGCTTTGCTTTTTGCGGCTCTTGGCTATTTACTTGTTTCTCTCCTCTGGGTGCGACTAAATTGGTGGAGCATAAATCTGCATTTTGAACCATTAGGCCACCTAACCACTTTTAACAAAACTTTTCTCGGCCTGCCCCGCCTTCTGCATATCCTAGCGCTTAGCTATTGCGTAGCAATAATTAAGCCACTCAATCAGCTTTTTGCCCTCTCACCCCAAAGCATGCTTGCCACCCTAGGCCGCCATAGTCTCCCCGTCTTTGCCTTTGGCACAATTTTATCACAATTGGGCCAGATCCTCAAAAAAATTATAGGATTCAACAGCATTGAAGATGGAGTCTTCATCATTATCTGCATTGGCCTACAAGTCCTCCTTGCTTTTGGTATTGAATGGATAGGCATGCTTGAAGCCAGTCGGAAAAAACATGCATCTGCGCCTCACCAGCGCTTCACAAAGAACCACCCCGCACAAATCTAGATCCCTAGAATAAGGCTTTCCCCCTGTGGATATTTGCTCTATATTAACCCTTAAATAAAAGCTCCCCTTGCTAAAGGTGCTCACACAAGGCATCTGTGAAGCATCTCGCCCGTAAGTTGGATGTGAATAGGGAACTAGTGGAGGTGGCGTGATGCCGCAAAAACGAAAAAGCAATGAACATAAAGTGGTTATCAAAGAAAGCCTGTTTGATAAAGCTTTTAACCGCCTCTATCAACAAGCCATGCATCTCATTGAAGAAACTGCCGCCTATGTCGACGGGGCGGGTAAGGATGCTTCCCTTATGCTTGCTGCCCCCGTTGCAAACCTTTACGCCCGCGAAACTATGTATCTAAGCGCGCGCCTTATGCAACTTGCCGCTTGGTTTATACTAGAACGGGCTGCCAAAGAACAGGAAATGAAGCCTAGCCAAATTAGCAAAGAACGGGAAAAAATTCGCTTACAAACCCCCGCTTTCCATTGTGATTCGCCCCATTGGCCTGCTTTACCCACAAAATTTCATGCTTTAGTTGAGGCAACACGCGCTTTAGAAGAACGCGTAGCGCTTATTGAGAAAAAGCGCAGTGGAGAGCACGAACACCCGCTCGTCAGCCAATGGCAACGTCTACAACACGTGTTTTGCGCGCGCCCTAAAGGATAAGTGCAAGTGATTCGGCTCATCGGCATTGATCCCGGCCTACGCCACACCGGCTGGGGGATCATTGAAAGCCAAGGAAACCGCCTTCATTTTATCGCTGCAGGAACCATAAAATCCGATAGTAAAACTCCGCTAGCAGAACGCCTTCACCAATTACATCAAGGGCTCACCACGATCCTTGGGCGCTACCAGCCACAAGAGGCAGCGGTCGAACAAATATTTGTTAATAAAGATGCCGTTGCCACGCTTAAATTAGGGCAGGCGCGCGCCATCGCCCTTTTGGCTCCAGCCCAACACCAGATGCCTGTTTATGAATATGCCCCCAACCAAATCAAAAAATCAGTAATCGGCGTGGGACACGGGGAAAAGGCGCAAATCCATATGATGGTGAAAATTTTATTGCCGCGAGCCCAATTTGATACTAATGATGCCGCCGATGCTTTAGCTATCGCCATCTGCCACAGCCACCATAGACCAAGCATTAGGAGCTGATTCCTAACTATCTGACTCCGCATATAAAGGCATTAGCATGATTGGAAAATTATCTGGTATTTTTGACGAAAAATATGAGGATCACCTTATCTTAGAGGTAAACGGCGTCGGCTACGTGGTTTATACAACGCCGCGGCTTTTGAGCACACTTCCTACTCAAGGTGCAAGAATAAGCCTTTATATCGAAACCTATATGCGAGAAGATAGTTTGCGTCTCTACGGCTTTAGTAGCCTCCAAGAAAAAGAGTGGTTTTTATTGCTCCAAACAGTCCAAGGGGTCGGAGCCAAATCGGCTTTAGCAATTTTAAATACCTTCCTACCACTACAATTATCCCAAGCCATCGCTTTACGTGACGTAACAAGCCTTTGCCGTGCTCAAGGAGTAGGTAAAAGAGTGGCCGAGCGTATAGTAACCGAACTCAAAAATAAAGCGCCTTCCGCCCTCGCCACCCCATCTTCTCCTTCTATCAATCTCGAAGATTTGCACGCCGATGCAGCCCTAGATGCTCTCTCTGCCCTTAGTAATTTAGGCTATCCACGGGAATTAGCAGCTAGCGCTGTTCAAAAAGCCTTAATTGAAGCTGGCCAAAGCGCCGATGCTGCTAAAATTATCCGCTTAAGCCTACAAGAGCTCGCGCGCTAACCTCCAACAACGCCCAAATGCTTTTCTAACTCAGTGCAAAGGCTAGGCAACGCAATGAAGATAGCGTATAGAGGAAGATCATTCTTCCTTGCCGATAGTCCAAAAACCTGACCTGTGATACAATTTATGAATGACCAAAACCGCCTTCTTTCTAAACAAGCGCAAATAAGCGACACAGATCATGCCTTGCGCCCCCAATGCTTGGATGAATTTGTAGGGCAAGAAGCCGCGCGCGCCAATCTAAAAATCTTTATCGAAGCCGCCAAACAGCGCCAAGAGGCCTTGGATCATGTATTGTTTGTAGGTCCCCCTGGCTTAGGAAAAACAACGCTTGCACAAATCATGGCCAAAGAATTAGGGGTGAATTTCCGTTCAACCTCTGGGCCTGTCATCGCTAAAGCTGGTGACCTAGCAGCGCTTCTTACAAATCTCGAAGATCGTGACGTGCTCTTTATTGATGAGATCCACCGCCTAAGCCCCATGGTTGAGGAAATCCTTTACCCTGCCATGGAAGATTTTCAACTTGACCTTATCATTGGTGAAGGCCCAGCTGCTCGTTCTGTTAAGATTGATCTCGCAAAATTTACCCTTGTAGCTGCTACAACCCGCCTTGGATTACTAACGACCCCCCTGCGCGATCGTTTCGGCATCCCCATTCGGTTAGATTTTTATACAGTGGATGAACTAGAATACATCGTCACACGTGGAGCGAAACTTTTTCAACTGCCCATTACCAAAAAGGGTGCGCGGGAAATAGCACGCCGCGCCCGTGGCACACCACGTATCGCTGGCCGCCTTTTGCGCCGCGTGCGCGATTTTGCAGCCCTTGCTCCCGATAAGATAGTAGATCAGACCTTAGCCGACGCCGCCTTAGGCCGCTTAGAAGTAGATAGTTTAGGTCTCGACCAGCTTGATCGACGCTATTTAACTCTAATTGCTGAACATTTTAGCGGCGGCCCCGTAGGCATAGATACCATTGCCGCCGGTTTATCAGAACCCCGCGATGCAATTGAAGATATTATTGAACCTTACCTGATACAACAAGGCTTTATTCAACGAACCCCTCGCGGTCGACTTATGCGTCCTAAAGCATGGCAACATATGGGGCTCACCCCCCCAAATACTACAGAACACGACCTTTTCGACGTATCAGCCCCCGAAAAAAGTGAACAAAAATGAAATCCCACACGCCTCTAGAAGGAGTCTTAAGAGATGGTGCCCATTATCTCTCTGCTCGCGTTTATTTTGCCGATACAGATTTCACAGGCGTTATCTACCACGCCCGCTACTTAGAATTTCTTGAACGTGGTCGTTCTGATTTTTTACGCCTCTTAGGCCTCCATCACCAAACGCTCAGTTGTGGCGTATTAGGCGAAACAGCATTTTGGGTAGTCCGTCGCTTAGGGCTGGACTTCAAAAAGCCTGGGCATATTGATGATATTTTAACCATTAAAACACAATTACGCAAAATCAGTGGAGCGCGCGTGTTTATGACACAACACATCACGTGCCAAAATACAGTTTTGGTAGAAGCCGATGTCGAAGCAGCATTGATCAACCAAGCAGGAGCCCCCCAACGCCTACCTACAGCGCTAGTGGCAAAACTTGCATTCCAAAACCCAGCGCTTACTAATCATTAATCCTATGATTTTATAAAGAGGTGTGATTTATCAGATAAAAGACGCCTCTCCTTAGACTTTGTCTAAGAATCCTATCATCAAAGTGATTGACAAACCATGTCCTCATAAATCACTTCCTGATGTAAAACTCAAGGATATATACTATGCCAACTATTGCGCTAACAACCCCTGAATCTATGAGCTTATGGAGCTTGTTTTGGCAAGCCAATATTGTTGTCAAAATTATCATGGTCGGACTTTTGCTAGCATCCGTTTGGAGTTGGGCTATCATTATTGATAAAATTCTTGCCTATAAGCGCGCCCGAAAAGCTCTAAAAACCTTTGAGAAAATGTTTTGGTCTAGCCAATCCTTAGAGCAATTGCACCATCAACTACACAAAAAACACTTGCTGGGATCTGAAGCCATCTTCACAGCAGCCATGAATGAATGGAAGAAATCTTTCGAAAAAGGCGCCTGTGTACCAATTAGTTTACAAAACCGCATTGATAAAGCCATGGATGCAGCTATAAGCCGAGAGGTTGAGCGTTTAGAAACGCGGCTCGGCTTTCTTGCCACCATTGGTTCTGCCGCTCCTTTTATTGGGCTCTTTGGGACAGTCGTAGGGATTATGACCTCATTCCAGTCCATTGCCGCCTCTAAAAATACCTCGCTTGCTGTCGTTGCACCTGGCATCGCCGAAGCACTTCTTGCTACTGCAATCGGCCTTTTAGCTGCCATACCCGCGGTAATCGCCTATAATAAATTGACCACTGATGCTAGCAAAATAAGTAGTACTATGGAAGGATTTGCTGACGAGTTTTCAGCCATTTTATCGCGACAAATTGATGAAAAACTTTCCCCCCGCTGAGTGGAGCTCCCCATGGCTATGACATTTATGAAAAGGAATAAAAAGCGGCGCCGGTCGTCCCAACATTTAATGAGTGAGATCAATGTGACTCCCTTTGTCGATGTCATGCTGGTATTATTGATCATTTTTATGGTCTCAGCGCCACTTCTTATTAATGGCGTGCCGCTTGAATTGCCCAAAACCCAGGCTGGCCCCGTTCAGGCAGAAAAAACACCCCTCACCATTTCGCTAGATGATAAGGGCAAGCTTGCCATCAATCAAGATTATTACCCCACGCCCGAAGCCGTAGTTCAAAAACTAACCGCTCTTTTAATGGCAAAACCAGAACTTGCTCAAACCCGACTTTTTCTGCGCGCCGCAAAAGACATTGAGTATGAGCGCGTCTTAGCCCTTCTAGCTCTAATCCAAAAAGCAGGCTTCCAGAATGTCGCGCTTGCAAGCCTAAACCCTCAGAAAGCATAATTCATGCGCGTTGGTCTGACTATCTCGCTTCTTGCCCATGGAGCCATACTCACTTGGGGCTTATGGCAGCTCAAAACACCTGCTCCATTTGAAAGCGACTTAATTGAAGCCGTCGCCATATCACTCAAAGTTGCCGATGATAAAACGCAACTCGAAAAGGGCGAAAGTAAAGCAATAGAAACCCACCGGCCACCCGCTCAAAAACCTACCAAAAGCATCCCACAAAAGCCTGATGCCATACAAATAGGCGAAGAAACAAAAGATACAAAACTTCCCTTACAGGCCAAGGAAAAACCGCGCCCTATTGATAGCGCCCCCCAAAAAAGCGGCAACCCTATAAATGAGGATGACGTTCCGTCCATAAAACCACGACAAACCCCGCCGCCGGCGCCCCCTCTTAAACCGGAAAAGCCTATTGAGGCTGCTGCTCTAGCGAAAGAGATTAAAACAAATACGGTAAAGGACACGCAAACCTTCCCTTCCGTTGAACCCGCTATATCTAACGCCCCGGCCATAGCACAAAAGCCAGACTCAAATCCTAACTCACCTGAGCTCACAAACATCCCCCTCCCACACAACAAACCAAAGCCACCCCAGCCTGCACCTGTAGCTCCCTCTCAAAAAGGCGAAAAAACAGTTGATGAAATTCTAACAGACATCCCCCCCCCCCTCATTAACCGTAATCGTACTCAAGGTGGCGGAGCAGCACGTAGCCAAGCCAAAGCGAGCCTTGGCGCCAACAAAAGCTTAAACAACGAAAAAAAAATTGCTCAGAGCCTTGTCAACAGTGTAGGAAGATGCATCCAAAAAAAGCTAAAGTTAGTAGCCATTGGTGGTAATTTACAAAACCCACCCGTGGTAAATTTACAGTTCCACTTAAACGAAGCGGGGCTTCTCGAAGGCGAACCTCATGTCACTCCTGTTCGCGGTGATAGTGTCCTTCTAGATATTATGATTGCGCAGGTTTATGCCGCCGTCTATGCTTGTCAGCCTTATACTGACCTACCCAAAGAATATTATTATTTATGGCGGCAGGGCTTTGATTTTAATATTGACCCGCTAAAAGATCTATCGCCATAAAGGTGTTAAATGAAAGATTGCAAAGAATGACCGTACGGAAAATTAAACCAATTTTCACCCTCATCATAGCTATATCCATAGCTTTAGGGGTCAATAATACCTCCGCCTTTGCACAGCTAAAAGGCACTATCAACAATGCCGATTTTAACCCAATTCCCATCGCAATTACTGATTACCTCTCTTCCGATGGTATTGGTGCACAGATCTCTACTGTGATACGTGCCGATCTAGAACGATCTGGGCTCTTCAACCCTCTAGACCAAGCCAGCTTTCTTGAACGCATCACAAACCCAGACAGCGCTCCGCGCTTTACCGAATGGCAACAAATCGGCGCGCAAAGCCTTGTCACGGGGCGCGCCCAAATTGAACCCGATGGACGTTTACATGTCACCTTTCGCCTATGGGATGTGTTTAGTGGCAAACAATTAGAAGGTCGGCAGTTTTACACTACACCTGAAAGCTGGCGGCGTATAAGCCATATCATTGCTGATACCATATATAGCCGCCTGACAGGGGAGAAAGGCTATTTCGATAGCCGTATTGTCTTTATTGATGAAACTGGCCCCCGCACCGCGCGAATCAAACGGCTTGCCATCATGGATCAAGATGGTGCTAATCTTCGCTATCTTTCGAATGGTAGCGAACTCATTTTAACCCCGCGTTTCTCACCCATACGACAAGAAATCACCTATATGGCATACCCCCCCAGCCATATCGCCCATATTTATCTGCAAAAAATTGAAACAGGTGAACGCGCGTTAGTAGGTGCGTTCCCCAATATGACTATCGCACCGCGCTTTTCGCCCGATGGACAAAAAGTAATTATGAGCCTATTGAGCGACAATGGGAGCGCCAATCTCTATACAATGGACATCTTCTCACACGTCACCGCCCGCCTGACCCAAACAGCAGCCATCGATACATCGGCCTCCTATTCGCCTGACGGACAAAAAATCGTTTTTCAATCCGATCGCGCAGGCAATTCTCAGCTCTATATCATGAATGCTGATGGAAGCGAAGTCCGCCGTATCTCAAAGGGAATTGGTACTTATTCAACTCCTGTTTGGTCACCTCGCGGCGACTATATCGCCTTTACTAAACAGGCAGAAGGGCAATTTTCCATCGGAGTCATGCGCCCTGATGGCGAAGGAGAACGGCTTTTGACAAGCGGCTTCCATAATGAAGGCCCTACATGGGCTCCCAACGGCCGCGTCATCATGTTTTTCCGGCAAAACCCTGGCATGGGTCCTAAACTTTATACAATCGACCTTACTGGTCGCAATGAGCACTTGGTTCCTACGCCCCATGACGCGTCTGATCCGGCATGGTCGCCTTTGTTAAAATGAAATCGAACATATATGCCTCAAATAAATCCAGCCAGGCTAAGCGGCCTCCATACGCATAATTTTATCATAAATCTTGGCTTTGAAAGAAAAAACGCTTATACTAAGGATGCGTTCTGCACTTTCCGACAGGAGCTGAATCCCCAGGGCCTTATTGATCTCTAAGGGAGCTGTCCCTGGAAGGACTCGTGGGTCTTTCTATATGGCGCCCACCTACTATGTAGGTTCCTGGGATCAAATTTTCCATCGATTGTTGCGGTTCGCACCCAGCTTGCCATAGCTATAAGGCCTTAAAAGACAACTAGCTAACAAAAACAAACCTGTTAAAGTACAGAGCCTTAGCTCCTTCATTGACATCCATTTGCATGAGTAAGCAAACGCCTATAAAGGCGTACAGCAAGAATAAGATTAAAACGTGGATAAAAAAACTTTACGAAAAGAAGCTCTACAACGCCGCGCTCGCCTATCTTCCTATGCACGCCATAGCGCTGCAAAAGCTTTATGTCGCTTCATCAATATAATAATGGCGGATAAACCAAAAATAATAGCAGGCTATTGGCCTATTCGCGATGAAATTGATCCGCGCCCCCTCCTGAGTATCCTAAGGAAATGCGGTGTACAGCTAGCTTTACCTACCATCACCGACCCCCATAGCATGAGCTTTCGCGCCTTTGAGGACGAGCAATCTTTACGCCTCATGGCCTTTGGGATAAAAGGCCCAGCGCTTGATGCTAAGATACTGACTCCTGATGTTATCCTCTTACCACTCCTAGCCTTTGACCACTTTGGCACGCGACTTGGCTATGGCAACGGCTATTATGACCGTGCACTTGACGATTTGATAAAACGAGGACTGCAGCCCATCTGCTACGGGCTTGCCTTTTCTTGCCAGGAAGTACCTTTGATTATAGCAGAAAAGCATGATAAGCCTTTAGACATCATTTTAACCGAAACAAGTGAAATACGGCCGCGCTTATGAGATTTTTATTTTTGGGTGATATTGTTGGTAAAAGCGGGCGGCAAATTGTGCTTGAACGCCTCCCTAATTTAATCAAAAAATGGAACCTTGATTTCGTGGTCGTTAATGGTGAAAACGCCGCTGGTGGTTTTGGCATTACGCAAGCCATTTACGAAGAGCTCTTAGAGCACGGGGTCGACGTGGTTACCACTGGAAATCACGTATTTGACCAAAAGGAGACCCTCCATTTCGCACCTCATAGCGAACGCCTCTTAAGACCAGCCAATTATCCCGCCGGCACGCCAGGCAACGGGTCTGGACTTTTTATCACCAAAAGCGGCGCACGCGTTTTGATAGCCTGCATTCTAGGGCGTATCTTTATGCACCCTGATTTAAATGACCCCTTTGAAGCCGCAGCTCATATCATAGCTGCTTGCCCTCTACAGGAGCAAGCCGATGCAATCATTATAGATTTTCACGCCGAAGCGACGAGTGAAAAACAGTGTTTTGGCCACTTCCTTGATGGACGCGTTAGTGTCGTAGTCGGCACCCATACCCATATCCCCACGGCCGACGCTCAAATCTTAAACTACGGCACCGCCTATATGACCGATGCGGGCATGTGTGGTGATTATGATTCCTCACTGGGCATGAATAAAGAAGAACCACTCAACCGCTTTCTCACAAAAATCCCGCGCGGTCGCTTTGAGGTGGCTCAAGGACCGGCCACCCTTTGTGGCCTTGCAGTGGAGATTTGTAACAAAACAGGCCTCGCCCATAAAGTATCGCCTGTTCGGATAGGCGCACGCCTAAAAACCGAGTTACCAGATTTTTGGTAGCTTTACCTTTACAATAAATTTCCCTATAATGGCTTATTTGGTAAAATCTGCGCATTTTACTCGGTTTCAACGTGCCCTGTCAGCTTTTCGTGCGCTGTCATACGGAAGTATTGGCTTCTTTGCTACCGTTTGCTACAGGGCAGATCTAAAAGGTACGCCATGGCAGGCCATTCACAGTTTAAGAACATCATGCACCGTAAAGGGCGCCAAGATGCAATGCGCTCTAAAATTTTTTCAAAGCTCGCACGGGAAATCACCGTTGCTGCCAAATTAGGCACGCCAGACCCCACCATGAATCCCCGCTTGCGTCTTGCAGTGCAAAATGCCAAGGCCCAATCCATGCCCAAAGATAATATCGAACGAGCTATCAAAAAGGCTGCTGGTGGTGAAGGAGAAAATTATGATGAAGTCCGCTATGAAGGCTATGGCCCCGGTGGTATCGCAGTAATCGTTGAAGCTCTGACTGATAACCGTAACCGCACCGCATCTAATGTGCGTGCCGCTTTTACCAAAGCAGGAGGTGCTTTAGGCGAAACCGGCTCTGTGGGCTTTATGTTTCAACGGATTGGTGAAATCATCTATAAACCAGAAACGGGTGATGCCGATGCGCTCATGGAGGCTGCTATTGAAGCAGGCGCCGATGATGTCCAATCCAGTGAAGAAGGGCACATTATCCTTTGTGCTTTTGAAAATATAGGCGAGGTTTCAAAAGCTCTAGAAGCTAGTTTAGGCGAGGCAGAATCAATCAAAGCCGTATGGAAACCCACTACAAGCACCCCCGTGGATGAAGATAAAGCCCAATCAGTTTTGCGCCTTATCAGTGTCTTAGAAGAAGATGATGACGTGCAAAACGTCTATGCCAATTTTGAAGTTAGCGATGAAGTCTTAGCAAAGCTTTCCGCTTGACTCCCCATTAAAAGCGCCCCATTGCCACAAAGGCTTGATAAATCCTTGCACGATTAATCACAACAAAGCCCCCGTTAACGCCTAAAAGACCGGGGGCTTAAAATATTTTAAAACCTTATCGCAAAGGCATAATCAAAGATTTTTAAATACCAAGATTGCCAAAGCGGTTTTTAAATTTAGAAACACGGCCTCCGCGATCAACGAGTGTTTGTGAACCACCAGTCCAAGCGGGGTGTGTCGTTGGGTCAATATCAAGATTCATAGTGTCCCCCTCTTTGCCCCAAGTAGAGCGGGTGAAATATTCGGTACCATCCGTCATGACAACCTTTATCATGTGGTAGTCAGGGTGAATATTGGCTTTCATAGCACGTTTCCTATTATCTCTGTAGATTGAGCTGCAATCAAGCGAAGGCAAATCAATAAAATTTGCATATAACTAGCTAGTGCTATACAACAGGCTAAATAAGAGTACAAGAGAGGAATGTCATGGGCCACGCGGGTGGGACAAAAAAAAATCATTCACAAAAAGCTACACTAATACAAATAGAAAAACTGCACCCCTCCTCATCTTTCAAAAAGCCTTCCTTACGCCCCCTCACCCTCTTATGGCCCTATATCTGGCAACATAAAACATTGGCCGGCCTTGCTCTCCTTTCCCTTCTCGCTGCTACAATCACCACCCTATTGCTGCCAATCTCCATTCGGCAAATGCTTGATCACGGTTTTAGCCCTGGCGCAAACAAACCCATTACCCCCTATTTTTTAAACCTATTTGGCCTCGGTTTTCTCCTAGCCTTAGCATCATCAGGACGCTATTACACGGTTATGCGGCTAAGTGAGCAGATCATAGCAGCACTAAAGATTACTGTCTTTCGCCATATCAGTACCCTCTCTCCGTCCTTCTTTGACCAAAACCACTCAGGTGAAATTATCGCGCATCTTACCAACGACACGGCTCAAATCAAAGCCGCTGTCGGTTCCACTGCCTCCATCGCTTTACGCAATGGTTTAATGGTTATTGGTGCTCTTTTAATGATGATCATTACCAGCCCAAAGCTTGCAGCCCTTGTCTTGCTTTCCCTGCCCTTTATCCTTATCCCCCTTTTAGTTTTAGGGCGCAAAGTACGAGCACGCGCACGGATCGCTCAAGCCTGTTTAGCAAAGGCTCATGCTTTAGCAAATGAACATATAATTTCTCTTCGCTTAATCCAAGCTTTCAACGGAGAAGCCTTTATTATAAATCGTTTCTCTGCACATATCGATAACGCTTTGAAAGCAGTTCAAAAATCACTCTTCGCTCGCGCCTTTCTTTCTAGCCTAGCGATTTTTTTAGTTCTCACTAGCATTATCGGCTGCATATGGGTTGGCGCTTATGAGGTACAAACTAGCCGCCTCTCACCAGGCAACTTAGGGCAGTTTATTCTATATGCTATTTTTGCTGCCAGCGCCTTCACTCAACTTTCCGAAGTAGGAGCCGAATTAGCTCAAGCCGCTGGTGCTGGGGAGCGTCTCGCCGAGCTTTTACATGAAATGCCTTCAATCAACGCTCCTGCCTACCCACACAAAGTACCCGAATCACCACTTGGCGCTCTTAAATTTGAACATGTCACGTTTTGCTATCCTAGCCGCCCTGATACCCCCGTCCTCCATGATTTCTCCCTCACCATACAACCAGGCGAGACAATTGCTTTTGTAGGGGCTTCTGGCGCAGGAAAAAGTACTCTATTCTCTCTGATTTTACGCTTTTATGATCCCGATACGGGTCGCATTTTATTCGACGAAATCGACATAAAAACCCTCAACCCACAGACTTTGCGCTCTCAAATAGCCTATGTACCGCAAGATATTACTATTTTTTCAGGAACCTTACGCGAGAACATAGCCTTTGCCCAAACAAACCCTACGCCCGCCGCTCTAGAAGCAGCCGCTGAAACCGCTAAAGCCAATACCTTCATAAAAACCCTCAAAGACGGCTATGATAGCCACATCGGTGAACGTGGCCTCACCCTCTCAGGTGGCCAACGTCAGCGTATCGCCCTTGCTCGCGCCATTTTTCGAAACGCTCCGCTTTTATTGCTTGACGAAGCCACCTCCGCCCTTGATGCTGAAAGCGAACATGCCGTCCAACAAGCTTTGGATAGCCTTATCCAAACGCGTACCACCATCATAATTGCCCATCGCCTCTCTACAGTTCTCAAAGCAGATAGAATCATTGTCATGGAGAAAGGACGAATCATAGAAGAAGGTAAACACCAAACCTTGCTCGCTAAAAACGGGGCTTATGCCCGCTTAGCCCGCTTGCAATTTACAGCCTAAACATACATAAATCAAAATAACCGCCAGCCCTTAAAAACCTCACAATAATGTGTATTTCAAAAATATTAAAGTTAATCTATAAATAGTTATCGACCGCTTTGGGGCATGCAACAGTGAGATATTTATCTCACCGTTGCATGAGTGGGATGTATTCTATAAAGAAGATAATTTATATTAAAATTTATACCTACATCTCAAAAATGAAGGGCACGTTAATCAGCATAGCCTCCATTTTTGCGCGCTGAAATAAAGACATACTATCAATCATAATTCAGCAAAGCTAACCTAGTGCCCCTACAAACACAAACGCGCTAATAACCACACCCGCGGCTACCCGATGGTAAGGTAGGCGCGGATCTAAAATCGTCAAAAATCAGATCTTAAAGAGATAATTGCTGTAAAGCACGCAATTCACGTAAAGCAAAAGCATCACGCGCAGATACATCAGGAAATTCTGGATCCAACCCCACATCATCGCGATAGCGCCAAGAGCGGGCGCATTTTTTTCCTTGCGCGCGCGCAAATAAAACTCCTACTCCTGCTACGTCATCCAAAACGAATGCATCAGCTGGCGCAATATCAGCAATAATAGTTAGGGCGCTAGTAATACAGACTTCTGCCATATCACAACCCTCTAGCGCCTCTAGCAATTCAGCATTACCGATAAAAACATACGGTGCAGCCTCTAAGGAAGAGCCAATATGTTTTTGGGCTCGAGCGAGTTCTAAAGCACCCGTAACGACACGCCGAACTTTGCGAATTTTCTGCCACTTATGCGCAAGAGCCTCATTCTTCCAAAGAATTGGCGGATTGCGAAACGGTTCCAAATGCACTGAAAGAGCCTCAGGGCGCCGCTCAAGCCAAGCCTCTTCGGAGGTAAAGGGTAATATAGGCGCCAACCAAGTCACCAAATGCTCAAAAAGTACCCGTACCACTTGTAAGGCAGCATGGCGTTTTAAAGAAGATGGCGCTTCACAATAAAAAGTATCTTTGCGGATATCAAAATAAAAAGCCGAAAGCTCAACAATGGAAAAATCCAAAAGTGTGCGCGTGATCTTTTTAAAATCAAATTGATCATAAGAACTTTCTATCACAGTACCAACTTCATAAAGGCAGTGTAACATTAACTGTTCTAATTCGGGCAAATCATCATAGCAAATATCTTTGCCCTGATCATGGCTTAATGTTCCCAGCATCCAACGGATAACGTTACGAAGTTTGCGATAGGCATCAACATTAGTCTGCAAAATATTCTTGCCTACCCTTTGATCTTCCCAATAATCGCTCGTCATCGCCCAAAGGCGTAAAATATCCGCACCCATGCTATCAACCACTTTTTGTGGAGCCACTACATTTCCCAACGATTTTGACATTTTCTTGCCATTTTCATCCAACGTAAAACCGTTAGTTACCACTGTATGATAAGGAGCTTCTCCCCGAGTAGCACAGGCCTCAAGAAGTGAAGATTGGAACCAGCCCCGATGTTGGTCCGATCCCTCTAGATAGAGATCAGCAGGCCAACGCAATCCTTCGCGCTCTTCCAATACATAACTGTGAGTTGCACCCGAATCGAACCAAACATCTAAAATATCCATGACCTGCTGCCAAGGCTCATGAGCGCGCGAGCCCAAAAAGCGTTCACGCGCTCCTTCACGAAACCAAGCATCTGCCCCTTCTCGTGCAAAGGCATCTAGAATCCGCTGATCGACCGCTTCATCCTTAAGCACTTCACCCGTTTCGGAAACAAAAATACAAATCGGCACTCCCCAAGCACGCTGTCTTGATAAAACCCAATCAGGACGATCCTTAACCATACTGACCAAGCGCCTTTGGGCGTTCGCAGGCACAAAGCGAGTCTTTTTGGCCGCCTCTAAAGCGCGTTCACGCAAACTCCTCCCATCGGCCAAGGGTTTATCCATAGGTACAAACCATTGCGGCGTATTGCGAAATATAACCGGCTTTTTAGATCGCCAACTATGAGGATAGGCATGTTTAACTCGTCCCCGCGCAAAGAGATGATCCTGAGCAATCAAAGCGGCAATCACGCGCTTATTGGCATTCCCCACCTTACCCTGATCATCTAAAACCCGTGCCGCTCCCTCTGGCGCATCGGGGCCAAAATACGGTACATCTTTTGTATAATAACCCGCATCATCAACGGGGAAAGGAATAGCGCTATCAATACCCATAGCCTCAAGCTGAGTGCGGGCGCTTGTCCACAACTCAAAGTCTTCACGACCATGGCTTGGTGCCGTATGGACAAAACCCGTTCCCGACTCTTCGCTCACATGAGCACCTTCCAGCATAGGTACCACAAAATCATAGCCACCACCTAAACCCACCAAAGGGTGGGCAAGCGTCAAATGTGCAAGACAATCAACTGGTACAGTACTAAGTCTTTGGCATTGAATTTTTGCCTTTTTTGCGCATTCATCAACCAAGGCATCGGCAAATAACAATTTTTCACCGACCTGGGGGCCAAAATTATTTTCCGCCACTATCACTTCATAAAGCCCATAAGCAATATTGCCTCCATAAGCTACGGCGCGGTTACCAGGAAGGGTCCAAGGTGTCGTGGTCCAGATCACCACAAAGGCTCCAGCCAATTCAGGTACAGGGGTACTTTTGATCGGAAACTTCACAAAAACCGTGTCTGATTCGTGCTCATGATATTCAATTTCCGCTTCAGCTAAAGCTGTACGCTCCACTACCGACCACATCACAGGCTTAGAACCACGATAGAGCTGATCGGTATGAACAAATTTCATCAATTCTTGCGCAATCCGCATTTCTGCACGAAAATCCATCGTTGTATAGGGAGTCTTAAAATTCCCCATAATACCTAAACGCTGAAACTCTTCGCTTTGCACACCTACCCAATGAGCAGCAAATCGGCGACATTCAGCCCGAAATTCGTTTATAGGCACCTCATCTTTACTTTTGCCCTGAGCGCGGTATTTTTCCTCAACCTTCCATTCAATCGGCAATCCATGACAATCCCAACCAGGTACGTAATTGGCATTATAACCACGCATCTGAAACGACCGCACCACCGCATCCTTTAAAATCTTATTCAAAGCATGGCCAATATGAATATGGCCATTAGCATAAGGGGGGCCATCATGAAGCACATAAAGCGGCCGATCATGCGCCGCTTGCCGCAATTTCCCATAAAGATCAATCGCCTTCCAGCGCTCTAATAATTCTGGTTCTTTTTGCGGCAACCCCGCCCGCATCGGAAAAGCTGTTTTCGGCAAATACAGAGTTTTAGAATAATCAATTTCGGGCATCTTTTCACTCATGAAAAAGGTCCATCCATGCTACACGGTGATTAAAGGGCATACGCCCCACCCTTAATATACATAATCACCCTCATACGCAATAAGGGTAGTGCTCAGCTAAAAGCTTACCTCTTATAAGGGCATATCATCACCAAATCGCCTCCTAAAATAAATAAAAAAGGCCTAATGCAAAATCATGGCGCCTATAGGAAATTTGATAAGTACTGTAGGGCATTGTTAAATACAGGTCACCAAAATCATTATAGCGATACTCTCCACGCGCAATTATATGGTTAGATAAGGCATAATCTGCTCCCACAGCCACATCATAGCCTATCTTCCATTGATTCACATGTGTATGCGCAGCATTTCCTAGCTCTATCGAAGCTCCGGTATCAGATAAAACATGAAACAAACCGCCCACCTCAATTCTAGCATAAGCCATTCCCGCCGCCACATAAGGCAAAAAACGCCGCATACCATATCCCAAACGCGCCTGAACGCCGGCCTCCCAGCTCTCATGTAAAAAAAGCTGACTTTCCAAAACCCGTCCTACGCCTGTCAAAGACTCTACTAATAAAGGATCGATGTCATCTATAGCTATATCGCTCGACAAATTTTGCAAAGCGTTTTGTGCATCTTCTCGCTTAACAGCGCGCCCTACCAATCGCTTAGTACGCCCCCCGGCTTCCATCCCAAAAATCAAACTCTGCCCAAGGGGAAAGTTATACCCCACATACAATCCCGTACCCTCTCCCCAAAAACAAGGGTGATCTTCATAGTGTAAATAGGCCCAGCCATACTTTTTCGCCCCGCGTCCCAACATAATAAAACGCATTAAGGATGCTCCCCTTTCACCATCTAATACACCGCCAAAGTAAGGCCCGTGCCAAGGGTTAAAAGGCTTCTTCACCAAAAAAGAAGGCGCCGCACGTAAGTGCTTATCAAAAACTATACCCCAAACAGGAGTCATAGGAAAAACAAACAAAAATATTAAGTTAATATATTTCTTCATAAACATAGAACGCCAAAAAAATGAAAGAGATATAAATATACATACACAGAAATGTTTTATCAATATTTGATAAATACAATATAATATACTTTGCTATATTAATAATGCTTTATATATAAAAATCCCCGCGGTTTCCCGCGGGGATTTTTACCAAAATAATTCGTAAAATTAGAATTTATAAGCAACACCTAAGCGAATGTCACTGCCTTTCCAAGAAACTTCATCTTTCAACCCTTTAAAGTCAAAGGTTTTCTTGCCAAAGTCATTGTAACGGTACTCAACACGCAGCAAAGCGTTGTCTACGAGAGCAAAATCAACACCGCCGCCTAGAGTATAGCCAACGAAGTTTTGCGTATTGCTAGCTTTCAATGGTGTACCAACAGGTTTATCGGCTTTTTTAGCCACTAAATTAGGCTCTCCTGTCACGCGAGCAATAGCAACGCCACCAGCAAGGTAAGGCATGACGCGATCAAAAGTTACGCCCAAACGAACGCGGCCAGCTCCAGCAATGTCTTGGCTATATTTGTAATCACCATCAACATTAACTGAAACCTTATCCTTAAGACCAAACGCTTCTTCTACAGTTTTTTCCCCAAAAGCTTCTGCGTATTCTGTTAAACTTTTGCCAGCGGGAGCAGTGAATGTTTCAGCTTTAAAGGCTTGGCTAGCATCTGCTTCAACACCAAAAACAAGCCCGTCACCAAGGCTCAAATTATAACCAGCAAACAAACCGCCTAAGAATTGAACAGGTTTTTTTGTGTCGGCTGGGAATTTATTCTTGCCTTTATCGTCAGGCACATCCTTAGCAAACAAAGGGGTCTGCGTCAAAGCACTAAAGCCTTGCCCGCCTTGTATACCCAAATAGAAACCATCAAAAGAAAAAGCTGCAGATTTCGGAGCCACTACATAAGCGGGGGCAACTGAGTGACTAGGAACCAAGGCCTTAGATGGAACGTCAGCAGCTTGAGCCTGTGAAGCAACAATCGCAAGGGCGGAAACAGTAAGAAGAGTTTTTAATTTCATTATTCGACTCCATTATTTAAGGGATACCTCCTCATAAACACTTAGCCGGCAAATGTCTGTATCAAAAATACCACATTCTATATCTTTTGTGCTATTTCATCGTCATTAAACGCTAGAAAAAATAAATCATTTAAATCAAAAGCTACCTCCAAGCCGCCTCTAACTTATTCTTATCATTCTATCAATGGGCACAACCGCCTGTCAAAAACACCTACCCCATAGCCATCGACACGCCTTCCAGCCAAATCCAAAGCGTCCTCTAATGCAACTAAATGCTCTGCCGTTCCTAATATGGCCGTGCCTTTTCATGAAAAAGACCCGCATATGAACATTTCAATCCTATATCAAAGCTGTCTAAGCACGCTAATATTTAACGTCAAATGCCTAAAGGGGGCTTACCCTTACATCCTCTAGTGTTTATGACTGCAGACTCTTCTTCAACTATGTGCAAAAATATCCGCCTCTTCCCAGCCCAAAAGGTCTAAGCGCGCTCGTATCGGCAAAAAATCAAAACAAGCTTGAGCGATATCTAATCGATCCTCACGCTCAAGCCGCCCCTGTAACACGTCTTTTAGGCGATGCAGATACAGCACATCGGCGGCGGCATATTCTTGTTGCGCTGGGCTTAGCTTCATAGCCCCCCAATCAGATGATTGCTGTTGCTTTGACAATTGCACCTGCAAAAGCTCGCTACAAATTTCTTTCAATCCATGACGATCGCTATAAGTACGTACCAACCTTGAGGCAATCTTTGTACAAAAAATTGGCCCCGCAACCTCACCAAAATGGCACATTAAAATCGCCAAGTCAAAACGACCAAAATGAAAAATCTTAGTGAGTTTTTTATCTTGTAAAAGCCTTTGTAAATGCGGAGCCTCTTTCTGACCTTTAGCAATTTGGATCAAATCCGCAGTCCCATCACCATTAGAAAGTTGCACGACACAAAGCCGATCTCGATGCGGTTTCAAGCCTAAGGTTTCCGTATCAATGGCGACTGCACCATTTTGATAAAGGGCAAGATCCGGAAGATCTCCCTGATGTATACGTATTTTGCTCATACCGCTCCTATTTGGTTGAATGCTAGAATCATTTATATACTGATAATGACATAATAATTAGTCAAAGAGCGGCTAACTACATGCATCACTTCTGATAATCTCATCAATCCTAAATTAATTTTGACACGAAGGGCAGTAAAATGTGCTGCGGCCCGCTTGGCGCATCACTTCAACCATACCCCCGCAACGCAAACACGCCTCGCCCGCCCGTCCATAGATAGAAAATTGATTCTGGAAATAACCCAGACGGCCATCTACCTGCCGATGATCACGTAAAGAAGAACCGCCCGCTATAATTGCCTCATCAATCACCGAGTAAATATGCGCCACTAGCTTTTCCACCGCCCAGCCCTTTAAGCTAGAAGCAGGGCGCTTAGGGCAAAGCGCCGCGCGCCACAAAGCTTCACAAACATAAATATTACCAAGCCCAGCCACCACCGATTGATCCAAAAGCACCGTCTTTAAAGGTGTCATTTTACTAGCAAAGACCCGTGTTAAATAGGTTCCTGTTAAACTATTTTTTCCACTAAAGGTCAAACCGCCAAAAGGTTCAGGACCAAGCTTTTTCAATAGAGGGTGGATAGGCAACTGAACAGTCTTTGCCAATAAAAGAAATCCAAACCGTCGCGGATCATTATATACCAACCGAATCCTTTGTTGGGTCTTTGTGAGTAGCGCAATCATCACATGATCGTGCTTGGGCGATTTTGATTGCTCCATAGATACATCCTTGGAGGCGCCTTCTGACATCACAAGCCGCCACGATCCCGACATACCTAAATGACTAATCATACTGTACCCATTATTCAAATGAAACAGTAAATATTTAGAACGACGCTCCAACCCCAAAATCATCTGTCCTACCAATACCTTTGGAAAATCCTTTGGAAAGGAGAAGCGTAAATTAGGTCGTGTAAGCGTTACCTGTATAATATGCGCCTCATGCACATAAGGCACAAGCCCACGCAAAACTGTCTCAACTTCGGGGAGTTCTGGCATAGCCCTCGCCTCAACTGCGCTAAAAACCTTTAGATATCTCTATAATCTTGCGCCATGTTAATTGTTACAATGGCCTAAAACACTTCCATAATGAACCGTGTCTTATAATTTAGCGGCAAACACATCAGGGTATATTTAATAGTTGATCCAACCCGTTTGTTGGATCAAATGGCCAATTTTATCAAGAGATAAAGACGCTGTTTCTACCCTCCCGCGCGCCACATTTGAAGATGGCCGCGCCGCTTCTTGTACGAGTAGGCGATTATCCACCAAACGCGGCTTGCTCGTTGGTTTTGGCACATTAGCGATAGACATAGATCTGCGCTCTGCACTGGAGTCATTAGCAATAATTGCATCTTGGAATTGCGCTGCCTCTTTTCCTTCTTGTGCGAAGGCCAGAGCCACATCATAAGATTGATCATTTACGGGAACTGTTAAAGCCCCTGCTGCGTTACGCTTTTCATAAAAAGCATTCCCTCCCGCTATATTCACATAATGCATGTTTTTATAAGGGAAGGAATAACCAGCCGTATGGAAAAACATCGCGTTACGGCTTTTACGATCGCGCGCGCCCGATAAAACCTTATCAGCCATAGCTTCAGCCAAGGCTTTAGATTTTGGTTCCTGCATCGGACGCGTTAAAACTCCTGGGGCAAATTGACGTTTTTGCCCTACAACCGCACAGATAGTTGAAGGAAAAGCCGTAGAGTGAACCCGATTCATCACAACCGTTCCTACCGCAATCATGCCCTCTGGGCTTGAACGGTTAGATTCAAAATACATTGCACGTGCTAAGCATTGCCGCTCTGTCAAAGGATAATGCTTAATCGCCGGCACCTCTCCCGCCCCAAGTGAACCCGAATTCGATTTAAGGGAGCAACCACCCATTGTGAGCAACATCACAAGAAACGCAAAAGCCACTCCATTACGATTTCTTTGCTGTTTAAACACTGCTTCTGGGCCTTATCTCTACATTTAAATACTATACGTTTGAAACAATGTGCAAACGCGTTCTTTCCAATTCGCACTTCAACATACATTATACATTTGTGCGGATCAATATGATAAAATATGCAAAACAATTACCCATTAAATTGCCATATTTAAATCATGTGGATTGCCCCCAACTCCTAAAAAGCATAGCATATGTAAAAAAATCGTAAACATTTCACCCACGCGCGCAAAAAATGCCTATCTCCCAAAGGCATACCCTACCCCGCGCACCGTACGAATAAGGTCACGTTTATCATCATTAATTGCCAAACGCAGACGACGGATATGTACATCCACCGTTCGATCATCAATAAAGTTATCGTGCCCCCAAACATTATCCAATAATTGCGTGCGTGAGAATACGCGGCTAGGCGCCCGCATAAAAAACTCCAATAATTTAAACTCAATAGGCCCCAACTGCAATTCAGCAGCCCCTCGATAGGCTTTATATTTCTCAAGATCTAAAACCAGATCACCCTCTTCCAAACGTCGAGCAAATATATTGCTTTTTACACGCCGCAACAATGCCCGTATCCGAGCAAAAAGCTCCAGCATAGAAAAAGGTTTAACCAAAAAATCATCTGCCCCAACATTCAGAGCACGAACTTTTTCATCCTCTTCACAGCGCGCTGTCAGCATAATAATCGGCAATTTTCCAGTGATCTCTCTTGCTCGCAAACGCCGACATAATTCAATACCAGAGACCTTGGGTAACATCCAATCAAGAAGCAAAAGATCTGGAACATCCGTGCGCAATGTTTCATCAGCTTCTTCGCCATCGGTGATAACACGAACACAATATCCTTCTGCTTCCAAATTATAACGCAAAAGGGTAACTAACGCATCTTCATCTTCAACCACAGTAATTATTGGCTTACGCACCATAACCCCTACCGTTCCTTCGCCGCGTCCACTCCCACACGATAACTATGATCATCGCGCGGCCGCTCACCCGACAAGTAAGACCCTGTAATGATATAATGCAAAGTTTCAGAAATATTCGTTGCATGATCCCCAATACGCTCAATATTTTTTGCGCAAAAAAGTAAGTGTGTGCAAGCGGTTATATTCGATATATTTTCCATCATATAAGACAAAAGTTCACGGAATAGCAATGTATACATAGTATCAATTTCACCATCACGCTCACGAACAGCGTCAATGCGTTCAAGCGAGCGACTTGCATAAGCATCCAACACTTCACGCAATTGCCCCAAAGCCAAATGCGCAATCGATTCCAGCCCGCGATAAAATGTAGCCGGCTGCCTAACTTGTGAGATAATCGCTACACGTTTGGCAATATTTTTCCCCATATCCCCCACCCGTTCTAAATCAGCGGATATACGAATAGCGCCAATTACTTCACGCAAATCCACCGCCATTGGCTGGCGCTTGGCGATAACAATAATCGCCTTATCCATTATAGCTCGCTCACTCTCATCAAGAAATGCATCATCTAAAATTACCTGATTAGCCAAAGCCAAGTCATTATGAACAATGGCCGCGATCGCATTTTCAATCATACGCTCAGCATGACCACCCATTTCAGCGACCTTCGCCTCTAAAGATTGAAGCTCTTCATCATAAGAACGCACAATATGATTTGTTAACATAACCTAATCCTCCTCGCGCTCAACCAAAACGCCCTGTAATATAGTCCTGTGTCCGCTGCTCTTTAGGTGAAGTAAACATCGTACCCGTCTCCCCAACTTCTACTAAGTCGCCTAAATGAAACATCGCCGTATATTGCGACACCCGCGCCGCTTGTTGCATCGAATGGGTCACGATTACGATCGTATAATTGCTACGCAATTCATCAATCAGTTCTTCAACCTTAGCTGTAGCAATAGGATCAAGCGCTGAACAAGGCTCATCCATCAAAATCACTTCGGGGCTCACAGCAATAGCACGGGCAATGCATAAGCGCTGCTGTTGCCCGCCTGAAAGGCCTGTCCCCGCTTCGTGCAAACGATCCTTCACCTCTTCAAACAGTCCCGCGCGCGTAAGGCTTTGCTCTACCAAATCCTGCAATTCAACCTTTGTTTTCGCCAAACCATGAATACGCGGGCCATAGGCCACGTTGTCAAAAATAGACTTAGGAAATGGATTGGGCTTTTGAAACACCATGCCTACTCGAGCGCGCAATTCTACCACATCAAGCGAAGGATCATAAATATCCTCGTCATCAAGGGTAATGTCGCCACTCACCCTCGCACCATCAATTGTATCATTCATACGGTTCAAACAGCGCAAAAAAGTCGACTTTCCGCACCCAGAAGGCCCGATCAAGGCCGTGACTTGATGCTCAGGAATATCAAGATCTACACCATGAAGTGCCTCTTTCTGACCATAGAGCACTTTTACATTACGCCCGCGCATTTTGATTCTCATCTCATACCTATCCTTTTCAAAGCCCCTTGCGCGACACATCTTATTTTGACACTCTAGGGCATGCCCGCCGCTTATATACTAGGTGCAAATAATTTTTCTCACCAACGCCGCTCAAACCGCCGCCGCAAAATAACAGCAATGATATTCATGAACGCCAAAAAAGCTAATAGAACCATAATCGCCGCTGAAGTCCGTTCCACAAAAGCACGCTCAGCCTCGCCAGCCCACATATAAATCTGAACCGGCAAAGCCGTAGCGGGATCAAACGGGGTTGTGGGAATATTAGCAACAAAAGCCACCATTCCAATGAGTAAAAGTGGTGCTGTTTCCCCCAAAGCTTGCGCAAGACCAATAATCGTCCCCGTCAAAATACCCGGAGCAGCAAGCGGCAAAACATGCTGAAACACCATCTGACTTTTCGACGCTCCAAGCCCTAAAGCTGCAGCGCGAATAGAAGGCGGCACCGCCCGCAGGGCTGAACGCGTAGCGATAATAATGGTTGGCAAAGTCATAAGTGTTAAAACCAGCC
Source organism: Bartonella sp. DGB2 (assembly GCF_046843095.1). Classification (GTDB taxonomy): domain Bacteria; phylum Pseudomonadota; class Alphaproteobacteria; order Rhizobiales; family Rhizobiaceae; genus Bartonella. The sequence continues at coordinate 249,138 of NZ_CP177329.1, read as the reverse complement.
CGCCCACCAAAGCCGAAGAACGAGGCAAGCCAATAACATTAATGAATACAGAAAGACCCAATAACCCAAAAACAATTGAAGGAACGGCTGCCAAATTATTAATATTTACCTCAATTAAATCGGTAAATTTATTTTTCCATGCGTATTCTTCTAGATAAAGAGCCGTTGCTACACCAATAGGAAGCGCCAAGATAAGCACAATTAGCATCATATAAAGAGAGCCAATAATCGCCACACCAAGGCCGGATGTCTCGGGCCGGCTTGAAGCTCCAAAAGTAAAAAGACCCCAATTAAATGCCTTATAAAGCTCCCCTTTCGCTGCCAATTGCTGCATCCAGCCTATCGCCAAATTAGAAACTTTACGGCTAGTTTCAGGAACACTTAAATCAATTTGCCCCTTATAAGCAGAATCGATGTCCGCACTTGCCAAAAAGGACAATGTCACAGTCGTATTAATAAGGTCAGGGCGCTCCATCACAAAAGCGCGCATATTAGCCCTAACTGATTGCGAAAAAAAACGATTGAGATCACGCAAAGCACGTCTATCATTAAACGAAATACCCAATTCCTTAGCCAAAGCATTGCGTACCACCAGCGGGTAATTGGCACTTTGCAATATCTGAGGATCTTGGACGCGTTGATCTTTTGGGTCGATAATATGAGAATCCAAATAAACAGGAATCTGTATCGTTGTTTGCCAAAAAGCAGAATAGCCGTTTGAAAAAACCGACCATAACAAAGCGAAAAGAAAAAATAGCCCCACTGAAATAGCCACAACCCCATAAAAACGGAAGCGACGCTCTCTCCGGTATCGATGCACCAAACCAATGTCGCGGCGTGATGGTGTAACAGGCGCGTTCATTCATATTGCTCCTGGTATTTACGCACAATATAAAGTGCAAAAATATTCATAAATAGCGTCAAAACAAAAAGACTCATACCTAAAGCAAAGGCTACCAAAGTCTGGGGCGAATTAAACTCTAAATCTCCCGTCAATTGGTTAACAATCTTTACCGTCATAGTCGTCATTGCTTCAAAAGGGCTCAAAGTCAAATTAGCAGCTACACCCGCAGCCAAAACCACAATCATTGTTTCGCCAATAGCACGGGAGGCTGTTAATAAAAGCGCACCCACAATCCCCGGTAGAGCAGCGGGCAAAATTACTCTTTTCATAGTTTCCGAACGTGTCGCCCCTAACCCATAGGATCCATCGCGTAAAGAGCGCGGCACTGCTGTAATAATATCATCGGATAAAGAAGATACAAAAGGGATCAACATAACCCCCATAACAAGCCCCGCCGTTAACACGCTTTGCGCCATAACAAAACCGTGTCCACCCGCAATAGCCGCAGAAAGATCACGTAAAAAAGGCCCCACTATTGTCAAAGCAAAATAACCATAAACAATCGTTGGAATGCCAGCCAAAACCTCAAGAAGCGGCTTAATCACCGCACGCACACGCGGCAAAGCGTACTCAGCCATATAAATTGCCGAAAACAAACCCACCGGCACTGCAAATATCATCGCTACCAAAGCGATATAAAGCGTTCCAGCTAAAAGTGGCAATAAACCAAATTGCCCCCCCATTTCTGCAGCGCCCGCCCCCGCAAAACGCGGATCCCAAACAGTACCAAAAAAGAAATTACTAAGTGAAACCGATTGGAAAAAACTCACCGTTTGAAATAACATAGATAATATAATACCAATAGTGGTGAGAATGGCCACGGTCGAAGCACAAATAAGCCCCCAAAGCAAAAGCTGCTCCACTTTATTGCGTGCTCTCTGACGTGCGCTAATTTGGGAGAAAGCAACCGAAAACCCTATGGCGGCAATTGACAGCCCGCCGATACGGCCAATAAACGAAAGTATCTTAGCGCTCTCTGCCCATGCCTTAGCGATAGTTACCATAAAATCCTGCCCATTAAGCGGCAGAATTTTCCCCTGCTTACTTAATTGAGCACGGATGGCGGCATAAGATGGATTCGAAGCCACGCTAATTTCCACCCCTTGGTCATCCTTTTGATCAGCGGGGTAGAGATCAATTACCTTACTTAAGGTGCGGATAGTTGCCATACCCAACCTCGGATTTAAGCGGTCGGTAGCGACACTAGTCTCCATTTGTTTTTGAGAGCGATGCTCTAAATACAAATCGCTTACGCTATCCCATAAAGTCATAAAAATTAAAGCGGGCAGCAAAGTCATAAGCGCCGTCCACCAACCATAGTAATGGGGGCGCGAATGCATTTTTTTACCCTGGTCTTCCATATGACGCGCGCGCCTATAGGCCGCCGCAAAGCCCAAAAAAGCTAAAATTAAGATGATCAAAATCGTAACCAAGCTAGACACCGCCTCTATTTTCAATCCCAAAATACACCTATTTAGAAACGCGCCAAAACCTCCATTCCACACACAGCATGCTATGGCTTTGGAGTTTTATTGGGCTACCATAATTAAACCGTCAGCAAAAGCGTTACGTTGGGCTTCGCGTTCTGATTCTGAGAGAGGAACTAAGCCATACTCAACCAAAGGTCCATCTGGACCAATCATTTGGTCAGAAAGGAAAAAATCTACATATTCTTTCAGACCAGGAACAACCCCCAAATGTGCTTTTTTTACATAAAAAAACAGAGGCCGTGAAACCGGATATTTACCACTTACAATCGTTTCAACACTTGGAGCAATACCGCTTACCCTAGCTACTTTTAACTTATCTGCGTTGTTTTCATAAAAGGCGAGACCAAATACCCCGATACCAGTTTTATTAGAAATAATCCGCGCTAAAGTTTCAGAATAATCACCATCAATATCAATAACCTTTCCATCCTTGCGCACCGCAATGCAAGTAGCGATAATAGACTTATCATCCATGCCCATCTTTTTCATAGCCGCCGCTGCACCGCTATCTTGACAACCAATAGCTAATAATTTTTCTTCAAATACTTCGCGAGTTCCATGCTTTTCACCTGGAATATAAGCAGCGATATTCCAAGCAGGCAATTGAGGGTCAACGTCATTCCATTTTTTAACGTTGTTAGAGACTAATTCCCCGTTCACAACTACTTTTGCTGCCAACGCCTTATAAACATCAGCAGGCGTTAAATGCCAGTCAGGGCCTTTGATATCCGTCGCAAAAACAATTCCATCATAGCCAATACGTACTTCTTCCACATCTTTTACTCCATTGGCAATGCAAGATTGAAGTTCAGATGTTTTCATTGGACGCGAAGAATTAACAATATCAATCGTATCCTCGCCCACTCCCCGGCAAAATTCTTTGATCCCCGCGCCGGAGCCCCCCGACTCAACAATTGGCACTTTAAACTGGGGATAGGTTTCTCCAAAATTCTCTGCTACAATTTTTGCATAAGGCAAAACTGTTGAAGATCCAGTTATGCTAATCTGATCTCGTGCATAAGCACCTCCAACCAGCGTCGCTCCAGACATTAACGCAAGAACCGCGCCTAAGAATACTTTTTTCATCCATCACACTCCTCATAACATTATGGATCATTGCCAAAACAAGCACTATAAACGCTTCATATAGCCCTCTTATGACACTAAGATGACACCATAGAATTAGAAGGCGCTAAGTTTGGTTTCCACTGCATCCCAAAAATGTATAGCAATATTAGCTCCGCCAAAACGTTGAATTTCACGAATACCAGTAGGCGATGTAACATTGATCTCTGTAAGGAAACCACCAATCACATCAATCCCCGTTAATAAAAAACCATGCGCTTGCAAAGCAGGGCCTAAGCGCGCGCAAATTTCATGGTCGCGGGCGCCAAGCTCGCTTTTTTCGGCACGCCCACCTACATGCATGTTAGAACGTGCGTCATTTTCAGCTGGCACACGATTAATCGCACCCATGGGCTTACCATCAAGCAAAATAATCCGCTTATCGCCCGCTCGCACCTCTGGTAGGTAGCGCTGCACAATAAAAGGCTCTCGATAATGGGCGGCAAATAGCTCTAATAATGCGCTTAAATTTCTGTCTTGAGGCGTAATATGAAAAACACCTGCCCCACCATTTCCGTAAAGAGGTTTAATGATAATATCGCCTAATTCAGCGCGAAAGGCCTCAATTTCAGCCCGATCTTGACTGATTAATGTCTCAGGCATCAAATCAGCAAATTGTGTAACAAAGATTTTTTCGGGGCAATTGCGAACGGAAACTGGGTTATTCACCACCAAAGTATCCGGATGGATACGCTCTAGCAAGTGGGTGGTAGTAATATAATGCATATCAAAAGGCGGGTCTTGCCGTAATAAGACCACATCCATCTCGCTAAGAGCATACCGTTGAGGAGACCCCAAGCGATAATGGTCTCCCTCCACATCATAAACCGTGAGAGGTTCAAGGGAAGCAAAAACTTCATTGCCTCTTTGCGACAAAGTATCGGGCGTATAATGAAAAAGATGGTAGCCACGCCGCGCAGCTTCTAACGCCAAAGCAAAGGTTGTATCTCCTCTAATCTGAAGGCCAGAAATATGATCCATTTGCAATGCTATTTTCATTTAAGAGCCCCTATATAAAAAAATGATCTTGCGCTATGGAATAGAATGATGACAATAAACCAAAGATGATGCAAGGAATTCTAAAGACAATGGGAGAAAATTTCACGCCAGCCGAAATTGAGCGCTATGCCCGCCACCTTGTTTTGCCAGAAATTGGTGGGGCGGGCCAGCAAAAGCTGAAAACAGCGCGAGTCTTAGTCATAGGAGCGGGCGGCCTTGGTAGCCCCGTTTTAGCTTATCTCGCAGCCGCAGGCGTAGGGCATCTTGGCCTTATCGACCACGATGACGTCAGTCTATCCAACCTCCAACGACAAATCCTTTATTGTGATCAAGATCAAGGCCACCCCAAAACCGCCGCTGCTGAGCGCTTTATCACTGCACGCAACCCCTACGTCAAGCTCACGACCCATTGCCAAAAACTTACCGCAGATATAATAGAGTCACTGCTTGCGCCTTATGATATTATCGTTGATGCAAGCGATAACTTTGCAACACGCTATTTATTAGCCGACTATGCAGCTATTCTTCAAAAACCCTTAGTCAGTGGTGCCATTCAACGCTTTGATGGCATGGTAACAGTACTCATGCCCTATCAAAGCAATAATCCTCATTATCGTGACCTTTTTCCTGTGCCACCGCCCGATGACCAACAAGAAAATTGTACTCAAATTGGCGTAGTAGGGGCGCTCGCAGGCATTATTGGCTCTCTACAAGCTCTTGAAGTTATTAAATTAATCACAAAAAGTGGAACACCACTTATCGGGCGCCTTCTCCTATATCATGGACTTTCAAGCACCTTTCAAACCATTCATTACTAACGCTATGCTACACAATCATGCACAGAACCCGCCTTTTAATAAACATCCTACCATGAAAAAATTAGTGCCAATCTTGCAATGCCCAAACCATAACCACTATACTTTCTAGACTAAGCATTCCAAGCATGCTACTCTAAAACTTAGACTAAAATGTTAAAGGGTTGTCTCTCATAAAAGCTTTTCAAAAGATTTCATGCATCCACGTTTTGTAATTACTGGCACCGACACAAATATCGGCAAAACCGTCTTTGCCGCGGGTCTTGTGCAGCTTTTAAATGCATCCTATTGGAAGCCCGTCCAAGCTGGACTTGAAGAAGAAACTGATAGTCAAACAGTGCGCCGCTTAAGCCAAGCGCCCTCCAATAAAATCTTGCCCGAAGCCTATCGCCTCAAAAAAGCCGCCTCCCCCCATGCAGCAGCAGCTGCAGAAGGAAAACATATCGAACTCACACAACTTACCCCGCCCGCTGTTCAAGGGCCATTGATTATAGAAGGGGCAGGTGGCTTAATGGTACCGCTTAACCAACAAGCAACCTTTATTGACGTCTTTGCGCGCTGGAATTTTCCACTTATCTTATGTAGCAAAACTGGCTTGGGGACTATCAACCACACCCTGTTATCAATCGAAGCGATTAATCGCCGAGGCCTTTCTCTTAAAGGTATCATTTTTATTGGCAACCCAGAGCCTGAAAGCCAAAATATTATTGCGCATCTCACAGATGCGCCCATCCTTGGCCGTCTCCCTATCCTTAAACCACTCACCCCCCAAAATCTGCAACAAACCTTTCAAAAAAACTTTTCATCTACGCAATCCCCTACCCGGTTCTTATGTTAAACAAGAGGTTAATGACAGACCTATTCTTAACAAAGCCCTTCATCGACAAAAAAGAGTGAACGCTACCAAGAAGCACCTATATCCCCAAAGCTATCACTCACTTTCAGAATCACGAGAGACAGAGTCTTTTGACTGACGTTTAGATCGGCTTGCCGTAGCTTGATGGCTTTCCTCTTCCTTCTCGGCTTTGCTAACCACATCCTCGCTTGCTTCTACCTCTGTCCCGCCCATCATTGATTGCGGCAAAGCTTCTGCGGCGGAAATTTGTCCTGTCTTTGGTACTACGGGATGCCGCACTGGAGCGTGATCATTACCCATATTGCGTGAAGGAGGCTTGCCTGCAATCACTTCACGAATCTCTGTAGCATTCAGGGTTTCGTATTCCAATAAACCTTCCGCAAGGGCAACCCATTCTTTTTTATGGTCCATCAAGGTGTTAATAGCGGTTTGATAAGCATCATCAATCAAACGCCGCACTTCAGAATCAATCAATTGCGCGGTTTCTTCAGAAATATTTTGCGTGCGAGCCACAGAATGACCTAAAAACACTTCATCCTGGTTATCGCCATAAGCTACTTGGCCTAATCTATCTGAAAAGCCCCAGCGCATCACCATAGCACGCGCCAACTTTGTCGCCTGTTCAATATCCGAAGCTGCTCCCGAGGTTATATTATCCTTACCAAATTTTAACTCTTCCGCAACACGCCCGCCCATCGCGATAGCTAAGCGCGAGATCATAAAACGATAGCTAGCCGAATACCGATCTCCCTCTGGTAATTGCAAAATCATTCCTAAAGCGCGCCCGCGCGGTACAATAGTCGCCTTATGGATAGGATCAGCCATTGGCATGTTTAAAGCGAGGATAGCATGACCCGCTTCATGGTAAGCCGTAAGCTCTTTCTCAGCTTGAGTCATAGCATTTGAGCGCCGTTCGCTACCCATCATTACCTTATCTTTAGCGTCTTCAAACTCCTGCATGGTTACCAAGCGCTTATTGCGCCGTGCCGCCATCAAAGCTGCTTCGTTAACCAAGTTCATCAGTTCTGCACCTGAAAAACCAGGTGTACCACGAGCAATCACCTTCAGATCCACATTAGGTGCCAAAGGTACATTACGGATGTGTACATTCAAAATCTGCTCACGCCCCGCCACGTCAGGATTGGGTACTACCACCTGTCTATCGAAACGACCTGGCCGCAAAAGAGCGGGGTCCAATACATCAGGCCGGTTAGTGGCAGCGATCAAAATAATGCTTTCATTAGGCTCAAAGCCATCCATTTCTACCAAAAGTTGATTAAGAGTTTGTTCACGCTCATCATTGCCGCCACCAAGCCCCGCACCACGATGACGACCGACTGCGTCAATTTCATCAATAAAAATAATACAAGGCGCGTTCTTTTTCGCCTGCTCAAACATATCACGTACGCGGCTTGCCCCAACCCCAACAAACATTTCTACAAAATCTGAACCCGAAATGGTAAAGAAAGGCACATTGGCCTCGCCGGCGACTGAACGCGCCAGCAAAGTTTTCCCCGTCCCAGGCGGACCTACCAATAATACACCGCGCGGGATGCGCCCGCCAAGCCTCTGGAATTTTTGTGGCTCGCGTAGAAATTCAACAATCTCTTCAAGGTCCTGCTTAGCTTCATCTACACCCGCTACGTCTTGAAACGTTACACGCCCCTGAGCCTCGCTCAATAACTTAGCTTTCGACTTGCCAAAACCCATAGCCCCGCGTGACCCGCCTTGCATTTGACGCATAAAAAAGACCCACATGCCTACCAAGACCAAAATAGGCAAAAGCGAAAATAAGAGATTCATCAAAGTGCTATTACCAGTACTTTCGGGCTGGGCTTGAACATTTACATTCTTTTGTTCCAAACGGCTGATCAAATTAGGATCGCGCGGCGCATAAGCGGTAATCGTCCGATTATCAACGGTACGCCCCGTCAGTTGCTGACCTTGAATAATTACAGTTTTGACGTCATGGCTATCAACACGGTTCAAAAATTCAGAATAGGAAACCTCACTCCCTCCTTGCTGATTCTTACCATTAAAAAAGGAAAATACAGCAATCAACAATAAAGCGATGATCCCCCAAATAACATAGGAGCGATAATTTGAATTCATATTCTGTCATCCAATCAACTAGGCTGAGGCAATAATACTTGTAACATATGTGTTCAAGCTGCCCTTGCCAAGGCATAGGGGCGTTTTTTCATGACGTTTCCCAAGGCTTTTTTCCAATTGTCTCCCATTCCCAGCCAAAAAGCCTAACCAATTGCTCAACAATTGGAGAATCATCTTTTGAAAACAGCCAGTGAAAGGGCGAAAAAATCGGCCGAAAAACTATCTTAGAATGTACCTTTTCATCCCCCTTGTGCAAAGGAAAATCCACTCCCTTATGGCTAAGAATCGCTAATTCTCCACGCATAAGTGCCAGTGAAAGACCGCGCTCTTTTAAAAGCGGGCTGACAAAGTCAGACCTAAGGCAGTGGATAGGCGCAAGATACACCGGAAATGCTTCGTGGTTTTCCACCTCATAACGCCCATCCCATAAAACCAGTGCGCCAGCCTCGAGCCAAAGGCTAGGCTGATGCCGATTCTCACGCCAAAACCGCACAGATGTAGGGGTATAATCAATCACCGCTCCAAAAAAGCTAAAGCGAACCCTCTCCGCCTGCAACCGCTGATCCAAAGCTATAAGCTGTCTAGGACGTGGCGCATAACCCTTACCACCGATGATAGAAGCCAAAAGCCCCAGAGCAAACAAAAAATCAATGCGATCAAGCTCAGTAGGTCTCTCCATATATAATTGATACTGGCCGCCTTGCCGAACAAAAGTTTGTTGCGCAAGCCAATGCGCAATACGCTGTGCCTGAACACGCCGCTCCTCGCTCGCCAACGCAACGGCTTCCATAGCTTCCCCCTCTTGGGCATCTGTCAAGGTTTGACGCATGCGCACGCGCTCATAGCGTAAATTTTGATTGCTGGGATCCTCCACCCACCCCTGTGCATAATGTTGTAAATAAGCACGTAAAGTCGTGCGCTTTAAACCCAAAAGCGGACGAATAAGGCGCCAGCGCCCCATCAAGATTGATTCGCGTGGTATTGCTGCCAATCCACGACCAGCTCCCCGCTTCGCGCGCATAAAATAAGTCTCCACTTGATCATTTAATGTATGACCAGTCATAATAACACGTGCATCAAAGTGCGCAGCTGCCTCTGCCAAGAGATAATACCGCATCAAGCGCGCTTTGGCAGAAAGCCCAGCAGAGGGCTTTTCCCCCCGCCATTCTAATCGATGGTGATGAATCTTATATTGTGCGCAAACCGCTTCTACAAATGCCACCTCACATCCCGATTCAGGACGCAAACGGTGATCAACTGTCACCGCTATCAAACGCGGTAGAGAAGCATAATATTTGGCCGCCTCATTCAAATAAGCACGCAATAAAAATAATAATGCTAAAGAATCGCTACCACCCGAAACAGCAGCAATTACCGTTTTCGTATGAAAAAAATCCGTAGGTAGAAAATATTGACTTGTCTTTATAGGCACGCGTTCTGCCCCTGCTGCACTTGCACGCGATTACGCAAGGCTGCCTCCATATGTGGATAACGTTCAAACGCCGCTTTAAAAATCTCACAGGCCATACCTTTATCGTTCAGTTGACTTAGAGCGATTCCTAATTTCAATAAATTTTCTGCTCCAAGCCCCCCCCCCTTATATTCAGCATCCGTAGCAATATATACATCTGCTGCTTCACGATAACGCTTTTGCGCAAAAAGCGCTTCACCCAACCAAAAATGCGCGTCCGCATGTAAAGGATCTTGGGGATAACGCTTTAAAAAAGCCAAAAACACTGCTTCTGCGGCTCGATAATCACCAACTAAAATGTGCTTATATCCAATATAATATAATTCTTTAGAGGTTCTTGTGGGCTTCACTTCATCTAAACCATTGCCTCCTTGAGGCACCTCTAATTTCTTTGCATCTTGTAGCTGCTGAACATCTCGCAGTGACTCTATCGGTATTTCCAAAGAGGATCCTTCAAGCGGCTGTACAGCACCCCCCGCAGCCTCCGTCTCTGAAATGCTTTGAAGATTATATGCTTTTTCTCCAGCAGCTATGGTTAATAGCTGAGACACTCCCGCCGCACAGGCCCCACTGGCAGCTATCAAAAGCCTACCATCCCGCTGATTATCACATGGGGATGCATACTTGCTTTGAGAAAAAGACTCGTCAATTTCTAATGGCGCCCCCAACAAAATCGGCGCAGTACTATGATCCAAAAACAGCGTTTGAGAAGTGACAAGTTTTCCCGCCTCACCTTCGCTCCCCTCCAATATAGGGGCAGCTCGCAATAACGGTAATCCCAAGTTTTTCTCAAATAAGCGCATACTCATCAAGCTAAGCCCAGCGCCCTGTAAGCTTCCTATAAAGCCGAAAAAAATGAAATAACAAACCCCTGCCCCCAATAACAAAGCAGAAGATCTAGTTTGATTCGCCTTTTTTTTCCAAGATCTATTCAGAAACACCGCTTTTGCGTAACCCCTTCTAGGCCTCACTCTATCCTAATCTATAGAAATGGCGGGCGCAGAATTCTTTAACCGATACCATTATTATTATAAAAAAATGGCAAAATTATACGCCCTTACGCGTTCACTTAAAATCCTTCAAAAAGGCATGTAGAGCCTATTTTAACGGGTTGAATCAATCGCTGTTACTGCGCGACGATTTTGATTCCAACAAGAAATATCATCGCAAAGTGCGACAGGTCGTTCCTTCCCATAAGAGATCACCCGAATCCTCTCAGCTGGAACTCCCAATGAAGTCAAATAATCACGCACCGCTACGGCTCGGCGTTGTCCAAGAGCCAAGTTGTATTCTCTCGTACCGCGTTCATCAGCGTGTCCTTCAATCACTACATTATACTGCGGATAACGTAACAGCCAACGGGCTTGTAGTGCTAAAGTTTGTTGAGCATCTGGACGAATAGACGAGGAATCAAGGCTAAAAAAAACTCGATCCCCCACATTCACAGTAAAATCTTGCGCGCTACCAGGCTGGGCATTTTGAAAACCTGCACTAGCGCCGTTCAAGCCACTTTCTCCCTTCAGCCCTTTGACATCGTTAAGCCCCCCCTGTTTGGCGCACCCAGCCAATGCTAATGCACAAAAACACATCCATATTAACGGCTTGCGGATTGTTTTATTTATTATTCTCATGCCGAATACTCCTATCAAAGGGTTGCAAATTTATCATCGAACCTAATGGCAAAAAAACATAGGCACCATAAAAGCTTCAAAGATTACCACAGCGCCTATTTATGGCCATCTATCGCAATATCACCGTTAAATCTCTCCGCCTTCATTTAACAAACTTTGTTTAAAATCTCCTCAAAAAATATAGTTAATATTTTCCAAAGTTTTTAAAAGACGACCCGCCTGCTCCAACACTAAATAGTAACTTTATAAAAATTAAAAACCAATAAATACATCCATATGTTCAGGCTGTATCAATTGTTCTTAAACACCAGTTCGGTTTAGCAATGATTTAAAGTACAACTAAGGTCTATCTCTTCAACCAAACCTATGGTATTGGCAGCATCCAGCACCTGATACCGCTGCAAACAACAAGACCAATCACTTATGCCCCGATCAATATGAAACAAATTAAAACTAGCAGCAGGTGCTACCCCCCCAAAACTTTGTGAGGCAGAGGCTACCCCCACCACAGGGGGGGAACCGCGTATAGCATCTACATAATACAAACTGGGCTCATGGGTATGCCCATGCAAAATCAATTCACAGCCATAATTGCGAATTACTCGCCAAAAGCGTTGAACCCCCCATAATTTCCTATGCCAAGCCACTCCCTCCATAAAGGGTGGATGATGAATCATCACCACACGAAATAAACCACGCGCTGCTGCTGCCTCTAAAAGCCATCCCAACGATTTTTCTTGAGCGACATCAAAATAACCCGCCGCGCAAAAAGGCGGCGTTGCAAGAGCAGATGAAGCAGCAATGACTGCTACATCGCCAACAACACGCATAACAGGAAATGCTCCTACCGTTTCCGGAGCACGTTCTCCCTCAATCCATGGCGCAAACATACGACACGCTTGATCAAAGGCCCCACACACATAAGCATCATGGTTACCTAAAGTAAGGAAAATATCCTTCCCAGAGGCCTCCTTGCAAAGCCAACGCTCCATTGCAGAAAACTCCGCCTGCAAAGAAAGATTCACTAAATCCCCTGAAATCACCGTATGATCCGGAAGTTGTTCCCGCAAAGCCAGCATAAGCGCCGCCAGCGGCCGCGCATTTATCCGATGATCGCGGTTTTTTTGCCAATTCAAATAGCCCGTTATCCTCTTGCCTATAAGCTCCCACCAGCGTGGCTTAGGCAAAGGAGCAAGATGAATATCTGAAATATGCGCAAGTTTAACCATGGTTCCAGTATAACACCCGCGCCAATTTGTACAAGGTCTTAGCAAAAACCATAGCTTGCAAAATCCGATAGACCTCCTATCATGCTTTATTTATCTTTAAAGCGCGTCACCCTTTAATTCTCACTTCTAACAGAATTCAACACCCATGCACTTAGCAAAACCTCGCCCACCATTAGCCTCCATCATCAAAGTACAAACCATACAAGCTGCCCAAGGTCAGGAAGAAATTATCCTTGCACGAGAAACGCCCTCTTATCAAAAGGCAATAGAAAGCTTAACTGCGCAAGCCTTTGGACCCGGACGCTACAGCCGATCCGCCCACCTTTTACGCCAAGATATAGGCCATGATCCCCTACTCTCCTTTATAATACTTGGTCGAAATGGCTTGCTAGCCTCACTTCGCATGAACGCTATCAAAATCGCCAAACAAAGAGGCGCCCTTTTAGGGCCTTTGGTTGTCACATCCGATTATCAAAATTATGGCCTTGGCAAACAGCTCATGCACACAGCCCAACAAGAAGCGCATAAACGCCAAGTGCCCTTCCTCCTACTGATAGGAGACGCCGCCTATTACCAAAGATTTGGCTTTTCACAAGTACCTAACGGCCAAATCCGTCTGCCCGCCCCCGCCGATCCAACACGAGTACTTGCTTATGAAATTATCCCCGAAACACTCGCAAAAAGCCACGGCCTTGTGCGCCCTGGTTGGTAAGAAAGTAGAATAACAAAAGCTAAGATACAACGCCCGCTTCCTTTTCTAAAAAAGCGCCAACAATCTTTTGTGCCGGCCGAAAGCGTGGATAAGCATCAAGGACAGTACGATAAGCCTTCATCGCCAATAAATCGCGGCCAGTTATCGACATAATATCGCCCAATAAAGCCCAAGCATCATAACGCCGCAGATCATAACGAATCGCTTGATAAAGATCCATCATAGCGAATTTCAAATCATTACGCCGAATATGGATCTTAGCCCGCGCCACCCAGGCCATGCCATAATCAGGCTTAAGCACAATAACTGCATCAAGCAAATCAAGGGCAGCGGCCTCATTTTTCTCTGCCAAAGCCTTATCCACCCCTTGCATCAAATAATCAACAGTTGCACTCCCCGACTGCCGCCACAACCGCCTTAAAGCCGCATCAGTCTCTATGGCCTCTTGTTCAGATGCACTATAGCGCAACTGGCGCAAAAGTACGCCACTTTGTCTCTCCTGATACTTCATCATAGTTTGATCAGCCAACTGAGTAAATAAAATAGGGGCTGACACTGCATGCTGCAAAAATTCCGCTATCAGAATAAAAGAACAACAGACTAAAAAAATTAAACGTACCCTTATATAGCTCCACACCCCTACCATTATCCCATACCGATTCTCGTATCTCCCCTATGTGACAATTCATATACAAATAGGGATTTAAAATAAATCTTTACAAAGAAAAAAGGCCCCTGAAGGGCCTTTTATATATAATATATCCAAAAATCTAAAGCCGAACCCCTAAACTTCAAGCGGTAAGCTTATCCTTGGCGGGCTTTAAATCGTGGATTGGTTTTGTTAATAATATAAACGCGGCCTTTGCGGCGAACCATACGGTTGTCGCGGTGACGCGCCTTTAAGGCTTTTAGCGAATTTTTAATTTTCATATCAATCACCGTAATGAGGCAAAAAACAGCCGCAAAGGGCCAAGTAGGAGACGGCATAACCCGATACATGTTCTATGTCAAGAGAAGCCTATCGCAAAATCTACTTCTCCCTAGGGTCTTCACTTATAGTGTTTCCGTTTTAGGAAGTAAACGCGTAAAATGTCCCATTTTTCGTTGTGAGCGAACTAGCTTTTTTCCATAAAGATGCAGCGCCAAATCAGGTTGAGCCAAAAGACCTTCGACCTGCTCAATATCATCACCAATCAGATTTTCCATCACACAATCGCTGTGGCGGTGAGGAGAACCCAAAGGTAAGCCTGTGATCGCGCGGATATGCTGCTCAAATTGAGAAACAAAACAGGCCGCTTCCGTCCAATGGCCAGAATTATGCACCCTCGGGGCAAATTCATTAGCCAGCAAAGCTCCATCGGGAAGGACAAAAAATTCCATCCCAATCACGCCTACATAGTTAAAAGCATCTAACACCACTTGCGTAGCCTGCTCTGCAGCGCGCAAAGTAGCCGACGGTAGGCGCGCAGGCACCCGTGAGGTTCGTAAAATCCCATCTCTGTGACAATTTTCAGGGCAATCATAAAATACCACTGTCCCATCTGCACCACGCGCAGCAATTACAGAAATCTCGCTGATAAAATCGACAAATCCTTCAAGAATAAGCCCGCTGCCGCCCAAAGCTTCGAACGCCTTAGCCAAAGCGCCCTCATCAGGTTGGTTAAGGCGCATCTGACCTCGCCCATCATAGCCAAAACGCCGCGTTTTCAATATCGCATTAGGGCCAATTTCGGCCAGAGCCATTTTTAAAGAATCCATATCATCAACATCTGCAAAGGGCGCAGTAGGAATACCACATTCATGCAGAAATGTTTTTTCCAACAATCGATCCTGAGAAATCTGCAAAGCGCGGGGGTGGGGAAACACTGCAATTTTTTGCGCTAAGATATCCATAGCAGGGCGGCTTATATTTTCAAATTCATAGGTTACCACCTCGCATTGCGACGCCAATTGATGCAGAGCTTCCACATCATCATAAGGAGCTACAATATGATGCCCTGCAACTTCATGAGCCGGACAATCAGTAAATGGCTCCAAAATCACACTCCTAAAACCTAAACGGCTCGCGGCCATAATCAGCATGCGCGCCAATTGTCCGCCGCCGATAATGCCGAGACAACCATTTATACGAAGCGGCTTCTTCCTATCAGGCACGGCTAGGCTCCGCTTCATTATAAGGAGCCTCGGCTACTGCCTCGCTACGCAGCTGCCGCCATTTATCTAACTTTTCAGCAATTCTTACATCACTAAGCGCCAAAACTGCTGCTGCCAAGAGCGCTGCATTGCTTGCCCCGGCCGCGCCAATGGCTAAAGTCCCCACGGGAACACCCGCGGGCATTTGTACAATAGAAAGAAGCGAATCCTGCCCCCGCAAGACTCTTGATTCAACAGGCACCCCAAAAACAGGCAAAGGTGTGAGAGCTGCTACCATCCCAGGCAAATGAGCTGCTCCCCCCGCGCCAGCGATAATCACCTTAAACCCGGCTGCTTTTGCACCTTTAGCAAAACTATAAAGCCGTTCAGGAGTACGATGAGCTGAAATAATACGCTTATCATAAGCCACCCCTAACTCATCAAGCACCTCTGCCGCATGGCGCATGGTCTGCCAATCAGATTGGCTCCCCATAATAATAGCAATATCCATAAATCCATCCTATCCGCTTTACCAACTATCGAAGATCATAACCTGCAGCAGTCAGCATTCTACGGCCCTTTTTAACTGGCGGCACCATAAAATATGATAACAAAAATATCAAATAATTCCTCTTAATTCATCAACAATTAACCAAAATCTGCCACATTTAAGACCTATATATGTAGGTAAAATAGGGAGATTATAATGGGAAAAAGCGCATATCTTGAAGCCTTAGAAAAAAAACACCACGCTCTAGAGATTGAAATCAGTCAAACACGCGCTTCCCCTTCTTACAATGATCTTGATCTTAATGACCTAAAGCGCAAAAAATTGTTACTAAAAGAAGAAATTGAAAAACTCAAACATAATGCCGATTCATAGCGATACCCGCTGGTATTCTTAGGCCAAAAGCTCCACAAAACCTATGCTATCCCAATCGCCCAAAACCATGCACGCAATTGTTGCCTCGCGCGCCGGAGGGCCAGATGTTCTATCGCTCATTAAAGTTCCCACACCCTCTATTACCGAGCATGAAGTTTTAATCAAAGTTCGTGCTGCAGGTCTCAACCGGCCTGATCTTCTACAAAGGCGTGGTCTCTATCCGCCACCGAAAGGCGCCTCAACTCTCTTAGGGCTTGAAGTCTCGGGTGAAATCATCGCCTGCGGACGTTCTGTAAAAAACTTTTCAATAGGTGAACGCGTCACTGCTCTCTTATCAGGCGGCGGCTACGCTGAATACGCCGTAGCCCATGCCACCTGCACTCTAAAAATGCCACCTTCTTACAGCTTTATTGAAGCTGCCGCCTTGCCTGAGACATTTTTTACGGTTTGGAGCAATCTCATTGACTATGGGCGATTAAAAGCAGGTCAACGCCTTCTCATTCATGGAGGTGCAGGCGGCATTGGTAGCGCAGCTATCCAATTAGCCAAAGCCTTCGGCGCCACCGTCATCGCCACAGCCGGCAGCGACGAAAAATGCGTCTTTTGTCAAAGCTTAGGTGCCGATCTTAGTATAAATTATCGAAAACACGAATTTGTCACCGCCATTGAAGCTTATAGCGGCAAAAATTCAATCAATATCATCCTTGATATGGTAGGCGGAGATTATTGCGAAAAAAACTATCAAATCGCTGCACCCGAAGGTCGCATCATTCAAATTGCCTTTATAGCTGGACAGCATGCCTTGATTGATCTCCGCCAATTGATGCAAAAACGCCTCATTCACACAGGTTCGACTTTGCGCAACCGCAACAACGTCTTTAAAGGCGCCATCGCCCGCTCTCTAAAAAAAAATCTATGGCCCCTGTTAGAAACAGGGCGCATCAAACCTATTATTGATCGTATCTTTCCTCTACATGAAGCTGCAAAGGCCCACACCTACATGGAAACAGGAGCCCATAAAGGTAAAATTGTTCTAAATATTAGTTCGAACTAAGGAAGGGGGCATCGCGCGGCTTGTCGTAAACATAAATTCGGGTTATAAAGCAAAAGAATTCCCAATATCATGGCACTGCAACGTCCCGCTCGAGCCTGTATCGAGGTGAACAGGCAGACGAATAAGAGGATATAATATGGCAACCCAATTATTAATGCCGAAAGCCACTGCTATCTGGCTTGTCGATAATACATCTCTGACTTTTGATCAAATTGCGGCTTTTTGCAAACTTCATCCGCTAGAGGTTAAAGCCATCGCCGATGGCGAAGCATTACAAGGCATTAAAGGACTTGATCCCATTAATTCTGGCCAATTAACGCGCGATGAAATCTTCCGAGGAGAGACGAATAGCCAGTACCGTCTAAAATTGGCCGAGCCTAAAGTACGCACACCCGAAAATAAACGCAAAGGCCACCGCTATACCCCAGTTTCAAAACGTCAAGATAAACCCAACGCCATCCTTTGGCTAGTCCGCAACCACCCAGAGCTTAAAGATGCGCAAATAGCCCGCCTTATTGGAACAACAAAATCCACGATTGAGCAAATCCGTAACCGCACCCATTGGAATTCAGCTAACCTCACTGCGCTTGACCCCGTCACTTTAGGACTATGCTCGCAAATCGACCTTGATCTTGAAGTGCAACGAGCTGCAAAGAATAGCCCCCCCCAGCCTATCCACGATGAGAGTCTCTTACCGGCTTCAGCAACTGAAAATTTGACGCTCGACCATGACCAAGACCTAGAGCTTGATGCAGACAAAATCTTTGCAAAGTTATCTTCCTTACAAGGTAGCGCTCAGGATTAAGTCTTCCACTAAAGATACACACTATTCCAAAAGCAAGCGCATAACCATTGCAACAATAGTTTAAATTATATTACAAAATGAGCGCCGCCACTCTAGCAAGAGGGCGGCGCTGTCTATTATCTTGTTTGTCAAAATAAACTCTTAGTCTTCTTGTTCTGCAGCTGGGGTCCATTGCCCAGAAGCCGCTAAGGCGTTCATCCTCGCACGCTGACAAAAAGCCTGTTGCGCTGCATCCATATTCATATCCTCCCCCGCCCATATCTTCAAAGCCGCTGCTTGTAAAGCGCGTCCATAAGAGAAGGTCAAAGGCCAAGGAAAAGGGCCCATTTCCTGCATCAATGCCAAATGTTCAGTCGCTTCTACATCATCCTGCCCACCAGAAAGAAAAGCAACCCCCGCTACAGCAGCTGGCACTGTGCGCTTTAAAACATGCGCTGTCTTCTCTGCTACTTCCCTCGCCGAAGCTTGGCGCTTTTTCTTACCGTCAATCACCATATTCGGTTTTAGAATCATCGCCTCAAGCTTCACCCGTGCTGTAAAAAGTGCCGCAAAGGTCGTGCGTAGAACCGCCTCACTCACCTCATAACAACGGTCGATAGAATGATCTCCTGGTGTACCATCCATCAAAATTTCTGGCTCGACAATCGGCACAAGGCCCACCTCTTGGCATAAAGCTGCATAACGCGCCAAAGCATAAGCATTTTGCTCCACAGCGCAGCGGCTTGGCAAATAATATGCGTCAATGGCTAAAGCAGCACGCCATTTAGCAAAACGCGCACCCAGTTGATAATATTCTTGCAAACGGGCTCGTAAACCGTCCAAACCTTCAGTAATCATCTCACCAGCAAAGCCTGCCAAAGGGCTAAGGCCGCGATCCACTTTAATCCCTGCATAGGCACCAAAACTTCCAATAACTTCAGACATAGATCTGCCATCGTTCGCCTTTTGACGCAACGTTTCATCATACAAAATCACGCCGGAAATATAGCGCTTCATTGCATCAGAACTAGTAAACAACATTTCCCGATACGCACGTCGACTATCTTCTGTACAGACAATACCAAGCGTATCAAACCGCTTTTTTATCGTTGCATTACTCTCATCAGCAGCTAAAATCCCTTTGCCACCAGCCACCAACGCTTGTGCAATATCTTCCAAACTTTCTTGCATTGATTCTTTCCTTTGCTCTACCCCACTTCATCTCTCTTATGACCGAAGCATACTCAGATAACTGGTTCACCCTGCAACGCTTATACTCTCTATTTTTCTATCTCCCTTTAAGGCTCAGCCCGCTCTAAAACAGCAATCCCTGGCAAAGTTTTCCCTTCCATCCACTCCAAAAAGGCCCCCCCCGCCGTAGAAAGATAAGTAAAATCATTTGCCACGCCAGCGTGGTTTAGAGCTGAGACCGTATCGCCCCCACCAGCAACCGAAACCAATTTTCCTTCTTTAGTACGATCTGCAGCTCTTTTTGCACAAGAAACCGTCGCCTTATCAAAAGGGTGCAGCTCAAAAGCTCCCAAAGGCCCGTTCCAAATCAGTGTCGCCGCATCATCAATTGCTGCTTTAATTCGCTCAATCGACTGATCTCCAACATCCAAAATCATACCATCAGTGGGTATAGCGTCCACCGCATAGTATTGATAAGGAGCATGCGCTTCAAAGTGATAGCCCACTGCCGCGTCCACGGGCAAAATAAGTGAACAATTGGCAGCTTTAGCCCGCGCCATGATTGCGCGCACTGTATCACCTAAATTGTGTTCACATAAGGATTTTCCGACCTTTTTTCCAAGGGCGGCTAAAAAACTATTCGCCATACCCCCTCCAATAACCAAAGCATCAACCTTTGCCACCAAATTATTTAAGAGATTGATCTTGCTTGATACTTTCGCCCCGCCTACCAGAGCCACCAAAGGGCGCGCTGGCGCCGCTAGCGCTTGATGAAGCGTATCCAATTCCTTCTGCAAAGCCCGTCCAGCAAAAACGGGTAAAAATGCACAGACTCCGACAATTGAAGCATGAGCTCGATGCGAAGCTGAAAAAGCATCATTCACATACACATCGGCCAAACCCGCCAAAGCGCGCGCAAAATCTTGGTCATTAGCTTCTTCACCAACATGAAAGCGCAAATTTTCCAAGAGCAGCACCTCACCCTTCCCTAAAGACGCCACTGCCGCTTGCGCTATAGGCCCTACACAGTCAGCAGCAAATTCAACCGGCGTTTCTAAAGTTTCTGAAATCGTCTCTATAAATGGCAAAAAAGAAAATTCTGATAATGCCCGCCCCTTGGGGCGACCAAAATGACTTATCAAAACAACCTTAAAACCCTTTTTTTGTAATTCAGAAATCGTTCGCTTAGCCCTTAGCAAACGGGTATTATCTTGGATAGTCCCGTTAATCACAGGCACATTAAAATCAACGCGCACAAGAGCCGTTTTAATATCCCCCTCCCCTATCGAAAGATCATTTAATGTGTGAAACGCCATTTTTGCCTCTCTTTCAAAATAAAGCGGGCTCCCATAAGGCCAAGCCGTTCTCCCCGTTAATAGGTCTTTGAAAAAGCCACAGCCGTATCGACCATACGGTTTGAAAAACCCCATTCATTATCATACCAAGAAAGCACGCGGCATAAGGTGCCCTCTATCACTTTAGTCTGATCGGCATGAAAAATCGAAGAATGAGGGTCATGATTAAAATCTTGGCTCACCAATTTTTCTTCACAAAAACCCAAAATGCCCGTCAAACGCCCATTAGCAGCAGTCTGAATGGCGTTGTTAATTTCTTCCACGCTAGTAGGACGCTGAGCAATAAATTTCAGATCAACCACTGAAACATTTGGGGTAGGAACCCGAATAGACACTCCATCCAAACGCCCTTGGAGTTCTGGCAAGACAAGACCTACCGCCTTTGCCGCGCCTGTCGAGGTAGGAATCATCGAAAGCGCTGCCGCCCGCCCTCGATACAAATCCTTATGCATCGTATCCAAAGTAGGCTGATCCCCCGTGTAGGAATGAATTGTTGTCATAAAGCCTTTTTCAACGCCAATCGCTTCATGCAAAACCTGTACAACTGGCACTAAGCAATTAGTGGTACAAGAGGCATTTGAAATAACCAAATGGTCACGGCTGAGGTTATGATGATTCACCCCAAAAACAACGGTAAGGTCAACACCTTCTGCCGGTGCAGAAATCACTACCCGCTTCGCTCCAGCTGTCAAATGAGCCGCTGCCTTCTCACGGCTTGTAAACAACCCCGTACATTCCAAAACAATATCAACACATAGTTCGGCCCAAGGTAAAGCAGCAGGCTCGCGAATAGCGGTAACCCGTATCGGACCGCGCCCGACGTCAATCGAATCGCCCACCACTGCAACAGGATGCGGAAAACGACCATGTACAGAATCATAACGGAGCAAATGCGCATTTGTTTCTACAGGCCCTAAATCGTTAATCGCGACCACTTCAATATCACGACGCCCACTTTCAATAATCGCGCGTAAAATGTTGCGGCCAATTCGCCCAAAACCATTAATAGCAACCCTTACTGTCATATTACCACTCCTATTCATCTAGTGCCAAAGCTGTTTTTGCCGTAGCAATAATAGCTTCCACTGTAATACCAAAATGCTGGTACAAAGCATCAATAGGTCCACTAGCGCCAAACCCTTCCATGCCGATAAAATGCCCATCATTGCCGATGAAGCGCTCCCATCCTTGGGCAACAGCAGCTTCAATGGCAATTTTAACATCAGCTTCCCCAATCAATGCCTTTTTGTAAGCATGAGATTGTTGGGCAAAAAGTTCGAAGGAAGGCACCGAGACAACACGCACCGCAATCCCCTCTTCTCTTAATAAATTAGCGGCCTGCATCGCAATTTCCACTTCTGATCCCGAAGCAAAAAGGCTCACTTGCGCTTCATCTTCACAGCCCAGAAGTTCATAAGCACCAAAAGCACATAAATTCTCTTCTTGATATTCGCGACGCAAGGTGGGAAGGTTTTGGCGAGTCAAGGCCAAAGTTGAAGGTGTCTTGCGAGCTTGCAAGGCTAAGTGCCAACATTCCAATGTTTCCACTGCATCGGCAGGACGAAACACCCAATGATTAGGCATAGCACGCAAAGACGCCAAATGCTCCACTGGCTGGTGTGTAGGACCATCTTCTCCTAGGCCAATAGAATCATGCGTCATTACATAAATTACCCGTATCCCCATCAAGGACGATAGGCGCATGGCGGGGCGCGCATAATCAGAAAAACATAAAAATGTACCAGAATAAGGGATAAATCCACCATAAAGCGCTAAGCCATTCATAACTGCGCCCATCGCGTGTTCTCGAATGCCATAGTGGATATAGCGTCCACTGAAATCATCAGGATGGATAGAAATCATCTGACTCGTCTTAGTATTATTCGAACCCGTCAAGTCAGCCGAGCCGCCAATGGTTTCTGGCACACAAGAGTTAATTACTTCTAGAACCAATTCCGATGCTTTACGGGTAGCCACTTTAGGCGCTTGCGCAACCAACTTTTTTTTATAGTCCAAAAGGCACGCCTCCAGCTGACTAGGCAGATCGCCACGCATAAGACGCTCAAACTCCCCTCTCAAAATGGGGTCTAAAGCCTCATAGCGCTGTTGCCACGCTTGTCGCGTTTTAGCTGCATTAAGGCCAGCCAACCGCCAATAATCAAGAATTTCTGCTGGCACATGAAAGGGCTCGCTCCCCCAACCAAGCGCTGCGCGGGTTGCCGCCACCTCTTTCTCCCCTAGGGGCGAACCATGCACAGCATTCGTTCCAGCTTTATTAGGCGCCCCAAAACCAATAGTCGTCTTACAAGCAATCAAAGTGGGACGGTCGCTCGCCCGCGCTTGTTCAACGGCGGCGGCGATTGCCGCTTGGTCGTGACCATCTACTTCTAATACTTTCCAACCTGCAGCAACAAAACGACCCGTTTGCACGGTAGAATCGCTAAGAGAGATCTCCCCGTCAATGGAAATATTATTATCATCCCAAAATACGATTAACTTATTAAGCTTCAAATGCCCTGCCAAAGCAATTGCTTCCTGCGAAATACCTTCCATCAAACAGCCATCGCCAACAAGCGCATAGGTGTAATGGTCAATCAAATCGCCAAAACGTGCCCGCATTAAACACTCGCCCAAAGCCATACCTACCGCATTAGCGATGCCTTGACCCAAAGGCCCCGTGGTCGTTTCAATGCCGCCAACATGACCATATTCGGGATGACCTGCTGTTTTTGCGCCTAATTGTCGAAAATTTTTGATTTCATCAAGATTGATATCTTCATAACCACAAAGATAGAGCAAAGAATACAGTAACATCGACCCATGCCCTGCTGAAAGCACAAAACGGTCGCGGTTGGGCCAGTGGGGGTATTTGGGGTCATAAACCATAAATTTTTCAAACAGCACCGTCGCGATATCAGCGGCGCCCATAGGCAAACCCGGATGACCAGAATTAGCCTTTTGGATAGCATCAATTGAAAGAAAGCGAATCGCATTGGCCATCTGGTTTTGCTTGTCATTATTTGTCATTGCTCAAACCATTCATTGATAAAAATCATCATAAGCTTTTTTGACACATAGCACCTACGTAAACTGTGTCAATCAAATCTCTCTCAATTCCCACCCACCATCATCTATAACGCCCTTTTCTTGCAAGAAACACTTTAAACCCTTAAGAATAAAAATCCATCATAGCTTTTTTGGAACTGATTCGCTTCTAGCCCATAGGAAATCCCATGCGCGATCTTATCTCCCCTACCGATCAAGACGCCCCGCACCCTGAAAGCACCGCCGATCAAGCGCTTATCTCCGCGCGCCTCAAACTTGAAAAGGCGCTTACTAAACTTGAACAGACCCTCAACCAACAAAGAGAAACCAACCAAGATATTGAAGGACTCGAAGAAGAGATCCAAAGAATGAATAATGACCGTAGCCGCCTCGCTCAAGAGCTTGACCAGAGCGAAGCTCGTGCCGAACGTCTTGAACAGGCCAATAAAGCTGTTTCCAAGCGCCTAATCACCGCTATGGAAACCATTCGTACTGTAATTGAACACCAATAAATGAACGGCCTTCTTTGTTTTACGTGCTTGCCCCGATTAACCGATAAGGAGAAAAGACAACACAATGGCAACAATTTCCGTGACAATTGATGGGAAGACCTATCGCATGGCCTGTGAAGCCGGCCAGGAAGACCATCTGAGTGGACTTGCCCATAAGCTTGATCAATACATCAGCCATCTGAAATTAAATTTCGGCGAAATCGGCGATCACCGCCTATCGGTCATGGCAGGGATCATGGTCATGGATGAATTAGCCGAGCATCAGCGCCAAATTGATCTTCTGAAACGACAAAACGAAGATTTAAAACAACAAAACGCAGCGCTTTTAGAGGGAAAAACCCAAAACAATCAAATAGCCATCGACGCGCTCATACAAGCAGCTGAACAAGTAGAACGCTTCACCCATAGCTTAAGCGAAAAAAACAATCCGCCGCTGAAAAGCTAACGAACTTGACCCGCTCCCTACCGCCTTCAAACCAGCGGATGTTCCCTGCAAACCTATGCTTCTAACTCTTACTCTTATACACCGCTCTTCCCATCTTGAGCGATGTAAGCGATACGCAACATATTTGTAGCGCCTGGGGTGCCCAAAGGAACGCCAGCGGTTATAATAATTCGCTCCCCCGCCGTACAAAACCCTTCAGTAAAAGCAATGCGGGCAGCTCGGTCTACCATATCATCTAAATCATGGGCATCTGCGCTCACCACGCAATGTAGCCCCCACACCAAAGATAAACGGCGCGCAGTTTCAACCACAGGCGAGAGTGCAATAATCGGCGTCAAAGGGCGTTCACGTGAAGCACGAACCCCGGTCGTACCTGAAGCAGTATAAGCAACAATCACAGCTAGATTCAATGTCTGAGCTATGGAGCGAGCAGCAAGTGAAATAGCGTCAGCGCCAGTGGGTTCTGGCTCTGGATGTTGAGCTTGCATCATAACATGATAATTATGGTCGCATTCAATATGGGTTGCAATCCTATCCATGGTTTGCACCGCCTGTTCAGGGTAAGCACCAGCGGCCGATTCAGCCGATAGCATAACCGCATCAGCGCCTGCATAAACAGCAGTTGCCACGTCAGACACCTCGGCACGCGTAGGTACTGGCGCGTTAATCATAGATTCCAACATCTGAGTAGCTACCACCACTGGTTTACCCGCCCTGCGGCATAATTTAATAATCTCCATCTGGATGCTTGGCACGGTTTCGAGTGGCATTTCCACCCCTAAATCACCGCGCGCTACCATAATTGCATCAGCTGCTTCCACAATCTCTTCCAAACGCTCTACCGCCTGAGGCTTTTCAATCTTTGCCAAAACCGCCACCTTGCCACGCACCACTTGCCGCACATCAGCAATATCTTCAGGACGTTGAATAAAGGAAAGCGCTACCCAATCAATTGGTAA
The DNA here is from genome assembly GCF_046843095.1 of Bartonella sp. DGB2. Taxonomy (GTDB): domain Bacteria; phylum Pseudomonadota; class Alphaproteobacteria; order Rhizobiales; family Rhizobiaceae; genus Bartonella. The sequence continues at coordinate 223,433 of NZ_CP177329.1, read as the reverse complement.
GCCGAGTGCAGCTTCCAAATCAGCACGATCTTTAGGCGTCATTGCGCCTACCCCAAGCACTGTATCAGGCAGGCTCACCCCCTTACGATCAGAAATAGCCTGACCTGCTACAACTTCACAAATCAATGCACTATCTTGAATTTCTTTGACTAAAAGCTCAAGCCGGCCGTCATCAATCAAAAGCCGGTGGCCTACCTGTACTGCGGCAAAAATTTCAGGATGAGGCAAAAAAACACGCCTTTCATCACCCAAATCTTCACACCGATCTAAGATAAAATCCTGCCCAATAGTCAGCGCCACCTTCCCTTGGGCAAATTTTCCCACCCGCAACTTCGGCCCCTGTAAATCAATCAAAATGCCAATAGGCCGTTTTTGTCGTTTTTCCACAGCACGAATATTAGCCACTAATTTTTGTAACAATTCATGGCTTGTATGGCTCATATTAATCCGAAAAACGTCAGCACCAGAACAATAGAGCTTTTCGATCATCGACTCATCCATTGATACAGGCCCTAAGGTGGCTACAATTTTTACCTTACGATTCCGCTTCATTGAGTCGATACTCCTGATATATCCAATGTGTTAGGGGTCATTATATCATCGCTTAACTGAATCATCCAATTGGCTTGAACCCCAGTATCAATCTCTTGAAAACCCACCTTTTGAAACCCGCGCACGAAGCAATCCTCTACTCCATTAATCGTAAATTCACTTTCTTTTACGCACATAGGCACAGGCCCCTCCCAGCGTCCCCTGCCTTTCGCTTCTTCCGCGTGAAAATAATAAAAACGCCCTTTTAAAGGGCCATCTAATAAAGTCTGGCAATCATTAGGATTAATACTCCACCAGCCTTGACTTATCCATTGGCTTTTCCCGCGGTAGCCAATGGCAACCCCTACTACCTCTTTTGTGGTATTGCAAACCCGCAAATCTGCAGTTGCCGCCCCGCCCGATATAAAAAAAATCAGTGCTCCTAAAAGCAACTGCCTATAATGTCCCTGCATTCTCTACCCTTGAATTTCAGTCGGTGGTGATTGCCTTTTTCTGCATAGGGTTTTATTTTGCCCCTTTTACGCCCCTTGTCAATCATCAAGCAAGCCAAAACTAGAGTTCCCCATGATCACACCCCCACTCGATCCGGATTCTCCCTTCACTATTCTAAAAGGCGATTTAAAGAAGGGCCTCCTACTCATCGCCGACCATGCCTCGCCCTATATTCCCTCATCTTATAGCAATTTAGGACTCCCGCCCAAAGTCCTAACCAGTCACCGCGCCTATGATATTGGCATCGCCGCTCTTACTGTAATGCTCAGCACCCAACTGAAAGCGCCCGCCATCCTAAGCGGGTTCTCTCGTCTTCTTATTGACCCCAACCGAGGGCTTGATGACCCAACACTAATCATGCAAATTTCTGATGGTGCAATCATCCGCGGCAATTACCCCATTAGCGAAAACGAGCGAAACCAACGTATAAACACCTTTTATCGCCCCTATGATGAAGCCATTGCCCAAACCCTTCAGCGTATTGAAGTAGCAAGCCATAAGTCTCCCCTTACCATTTCTCTTCATTCCTTCACCCCCCAATGGCGCGGTATTGCGCGCCCTTGGCATATCGGCCTCCTTTATCACAAGGATAAACGGGCTTTTACCCCCCTTTATCAAACATTAAATGCAATAGATAGCTTAATCATTGGGAAGAATCAGCCCTATGATGGTGCTTTATCTGGCTCTACTCTCGACCGCCATTGCGGCCGTTTTGGCCGCCCCCACATTTTGATAGAAATTCGTCAAGATCTTCTAGCTACACAGTCCGCCATTAACGCTTGGAGCAGGCGGCTTGCGCCGATTTTTAATGCGCTTAACCAAATGCCAAATTTACACGAAAAGCAAAATTTTTGACTACACCCTTTCAAAATTTCCAACAAGGCTTGACTCCCGCGCTCTTCCTTGGCATCACCGCGAAAGAATGAGATGCCTACAGCCCATCCGCGTATCTTCACTAAAGGAGACCATTATGAACGACATCACAAATGAGAGCCAAGCCATCGCTGTCGGACAATTACGTTCCTTTATTGAGCGGATTGAGCGGCTGGAAGAAGAAAAAAAAACCATATCCGATGACATCAAAGACGTCTATGCCGAGCTAAAGGGCACGGGCTTTGACAGCAAAGCCGTACGCACCATCATCCGCTTGCGCAAAAAGGAAGACCATGAACGTCAAGAAGAAGAGGCTATAATTGAGCTGTATAAAGAGGCTTTGGGGATGAAATAACTCATACACCCCCTATAGCCTCGCGTAGCATTTCCAGCTCAAGCCATTCTTCCTCGCGCAGCAAAAGTGTTGCGCGTGCTTCATCCAATTGCTTTGATACAAAATAGAAACGTTGCGCGTCTTGAGTATAAAGCGCTGGGTCTGCTAAGATTGCTTCAAGTTTTGCAATTTCCCCATTCAGCTCCTCTATTTCATGCGGCAGCTTTTCCAAACGATAGACTTGCTTATAAGACAGCTTTTGGCGGCCTACTGCAGATGATGGCGTCGCCGAAGGGGTCTTTTTTACCCCAACCTTCTGGCCTATTCGAGCATCCGTATATGCAGCCCTCGCTCCTTTGCGTTGGACTAGCATATCTTTATACCCCCCAGCATACACCTGCCATACACCGCCACCTTCAGCGCAAACAATCCGTGTTACCGTGCGGTCTAAGAAATCGCGATCATGGCTCACCAATAAAACAGTACCATGAAATTGACTTATCAATTCCTGCAAAAGATCCAAACTCTCCATGTCCAAATCATTCGTTGGCTCATCCACAATCAAAACATTAGCGGGCTGTGCCAGGAGTCGTGCAAGAACAAGGCGTGCCCGCTCTCCCCCCGATAAATCTTTAATAGGGCTACGGGCTTGCTCAGGCCTAAAAAGAAAATCTTTCATATAAGACGTCACATGCCGCTCTTGTCCATTAATCACAAGGCTATCGCCGCGTCCCTCAGTCAAATAAGCACCAAGGCTTTGTGTTTCATCTAGACTACGATTTTGATCAAAAACCGCCACTTCTAAATTAGCACCCCACTTACACTGGCCTTGATCAGGAATAAGATGCCCAGTCAGCAAGGATAAAAGCGTGGTCTTACCTGCGCCATTAGGCCCTACAAAACCGATCCTCTCCCCCCGCTCAATCCGTATGGAAAAGGCCTTCACTAAGGAATTGCCGCCGAAACTCTTATAAATATCCCTAGCCTCAACCACCAGCTTACCTGATGCTTGAGATTCACTCGCTTGCAAATTCAACTGCCCCTGTGGACCTTGATGATTACGATATTTCTGCCGCAGACCTTGCAAGGCACCCAGACGACGTACATTGCGCTTACGGCGTGCTGTCACACCATAACGTAACCAATGCTCTTCGCGGGCAATTTGGCGTGCCAAACATCGCTGGTTACGCTCTTCTTCCTCTAAAATCTTATCCCGCCAAGCTTCAAAAGCACCAAAGCCTTGCTCTAAGCAACGTGTTACGCCGCGATCCAGCCAAACAGTGCTCTGGCTCATAGTTTCTAAGAAACGCCGATCGTGAGAAATCAAAACCATCGCCCCGCGCCAACGCGCCAATTCACCTTCTAGCCATTCAATAGCTTGTAAATCTAAATGATTGGTAGGCTCATCCAATAATAAAACGTCGGGCTTAGCCCCTAAAACGCGTGCTAAGGCGGCTCTCCGTACCTGGCCACCAGAGAGAGAAGATGGTACAGCCGCGCCATCAAGATCTAAAGCTGCTAATAAGGTTTTTGCACGATGCGGGTCGTCGCTAGGGCCAAGGCCTGCTTTCACATAAGAGTCTATATCAGAAAAACCAGCAAGATCCGGAGCTTGCGGCAAATAGCACACACGAGCTTGAGGAGCGCGAAACACGTAACCATCAGTAGGCTCTAGAAGCCCCGCGGCGATCTTTAATAGAGTAGATTTTCCGCAGCCATTGCGCCCCACTAAAGCCATCCGCGCCCCTTCTCTAATCGAAAGGCTTGCACCGTCTAGCAAGGTTTGCGCACCCCATTTTAAAATAATCGAATCAAGATGGAGAAGGGGCGGTGCCATAGTCATACCTCACATAAGGCTCTTTCCCTACTGCATCTCTTCCTCAAAATCAACAATCGCTTGCTAATGTTAACCCTGTAAAGGCTTGCCGATTTTAGGTCGACAGACAAGGCCGCTTCAAATTCGTAAAATCTTAAATAAAGGAACCACTCTTTAATTTTAGCCGGCATCGTAAAAAAACACAGCGCATAAAAAAACGCCGCCCCTATCTACCGTACTCTATAGGGAGAGCAGGGAGCTTCATAGATACGCCCATACGGGTCAACATATTTACAATAAACCGCCGAGCGCGGCTTTGCTGTCCGAGCCCCTAGCGCCCCACCTGCCACTGCACCAGCCGCAGCGCCTGTTAAAGTCGCAGTTCCCGTGCCGCCGATTGCGCCGCCAGCAATTGCGCCCAAAGCGGCGCCAGTAGCACCGTATCCTGCCACTTGTTGTTCAGCTGGTGTACAGCCAGCCAACCCCGCACCTAACGAAACTACCGCCATAATGGCCGGAAAAAAACGCATGGTTACTTCTCCTCAAATAAGTCCCTGCACGCCGAAAAAAACAAATAGCGGTTCTATTATACAGCATTTACAGGTAATCTAACCGCAATCATTGCTTCACCAGAACGTAAACCAAGCTTTAAGGTTCCGCAAACGTGATTAGAAAGAGTTAAAGACGAGCCCAAAGCTACATCATGGTCACGTAAAGGCCACCGTGCCCCGTCCAAACTTAAACCCTTAAGATCACTAAATCCGATTACACTAAACACACTAGCGTTGGGAAAATCATAAGTACAAGCCCCCGGCAATACAGGTAAGGCTTCCTCAACGCCCGCGGTCAAAAGCACTGAACAGTTGTCTTTAGCCAAAGCTAAAGCAAGAGTCATATGGAGCAACATATGGTCACTGCGCTCTCCACGCAAAGCGCCGCATAAAATCAACCGCCTTGCCCCTCGCTCTAGAGCAAAACGAACCGCCAAGGCACCATCGGTAGCATCCTTATCAATGGGAAATGTTTCACGTGGAACATCGCCATAAGCGGTTTGTAAAGACTTTGATGCAGAATCAAAATCTCCCACCCACAGGGACGGCCTCACCTCTAAAGACTTAGCGTGAGCCATTCCTCCATCAGCAGCAATCACAGTGCTTTCAGCAATTTGACGGCGCAAACGGGGAGTCACAGTCAAATCGCCGGCCAATAAAATCGTAAATGTAGACATAAAACACTTCCTTCCGACGTCACGATCCACACCCTCTCCTTAAAAGGGACTTGATTAACATACAAAAAAAACAATACAATGTCGCTAAAGTACAAAAATAGCCCCTCTTTCGCCTCGCTTCCAATAAACTAAAATGGTTGCAAACCGTGATCAATAGACCTTCAAATCACGCTTCATTGAACATGTCTCCTCCCTTTGCCACAAAGCGAAGTTGGCGTCTATTCAGCTTTGTATACCTCCTTGTTGGAATAGCTCTCTTTGTAACTGCGTGCCAAAGCATCAAAGAAAAATCTAGTACGTCTTTAGACCACTCCCTCGCCATCAATACACTACTTGACCAAGACGATCTTGCTCAAATGGCTGCTAACCAGCACCCTCGAATCTTACATGCCTATGGGGGCGAATACCACAATCAAAAACTTGAGCGCATGCTAACTGAAATTGTAAGCAAATTAGCCCATTATAGCCAACATAGCCCATATACCTATCGCATCACCATTTTAAATTCTTCTAATATCAACGCTTTCGCCCTCCCTGGTGGTTATGTTTATGTAACCCGCGGTCTTTTAGCCCTTGCCAACAGTAATGACGAAATCGCCGCCGTCCTCGCCCACGAAATGGCTCATATTATTGCCAATCACGGCCTTTTACGCCTGCAAAAGGCCGCAGAATTAGCACTTGGACAAAAAGTAGCAAAAAGCATTTTATCCAATCAAAAAATAGCAATACAGAAACAAATAAGCTTAGCGCAATTCTCACGCATTCAAGAGCTTGAAGCCGATGCTATCGGTATCAAAATCATGGCAGAAGCAGGCTATGACCCCTTTACAGCCGCGCAATTTTTACAAACCATGCAAGATTATAGTGATATTTCAAGCACTAACAACCAAGCACTCGACTTTTTATCCAGCCACCCTTCCACGCCTGAACGCATCAAACAAGCAGTTAAACAAGCCTCCCAATATAGCCCGGCCTCGCGCAGCAATATTGACAAAAAAAACTTCTTAAGCGCAATTGATAGCATGCTCTACGGCAATGACCGCCTCTCTGGCTATATTCGTGGCTATCAATTTTACCAACCCGAATGGGCCGCCACCATAAAAGTTCCGGATGGCTTCTTAATAAGTAGCAACCAGAAGGTTATGACAGCCAGCGGCCCCCAAAAAACCGCTATCCGCTTTGACAGCCTTCCCCTGAGCGAACCCATCGCAGCGACAGAATACCTTGAAAGCGGTTGGGTCAGTGGCTTAGATCCACATACGGTACGCGCTTTTTCACTCAACGGCTTGCACGCAGCGCGCGGTGAGGCAAGAAACAGTCTTTGGCATTTTGACGTGATCGTAATCATAACAAAAGCCCGCGTGTTTCGTTTGCTTGTCGCTGGGCCTAAAGGTAAACCCCTAGCGCCGCTTACCCAAAGCGTATTAAAAAGTTTTGCTCGCCTCAATCCTTATGAAATTGCAACCCTCAAACCCTTGCGCATCCATGTTGTTCGCGTTGCTACCAACCAAAGCGTTACTACCCTAGCCATGGATATGCAAGGCGTTCTCTATCCAGAAAAATTATTCCGCCTCATCAATGGCCTGGGGCCTAATGATATGATCTTCCCAGGGGAATATGTGAAAATCATCGCGCCCTAATTAAAGGGTTTAGTTCGTAAAGCTTACAAGCTAGTAAGCCCATTCTGGCTGGGCCGTGAAAGAAACCGTCAACCAGCGATCGGGACCAGCATTACCGATTTCTGCACCTAAGCGGGTACGAATATTATCGATCCATTCAATAGTACCGATTGCATAAGAAGGCGGCAATATGAAATGAATCTCAACCATATGCGAGCGACCAATCTTAGCAATATACGTCTGCGCTTCAACGAAACCATAATCATCCACCACTTGACTTACGATTTTACGAATATGCTGGTCGAGATCAGGAGGGGTCATAATCAAAACTTCGCGTAAAGCCGCTATAAACGATTTAATCGGCAAAGGCGCAAGGCATAAAGCAATCAAGGCCAAAATGCTAGAATCAATAAAGGGCAAAACCCCCGAAAATCGCGTATCCTTTATAATAAGCGCGACACCAAAAGCCAAGGCCAGAGCCAAAGCTATAGCGCCCGAAATAAGCCAGCTCTTAATATCCATGTCGATAAAGCTTGAGCCAATCCTACGGTTGCGGCGCGCTTCGTAAACCGCCATAGAAAACGCCAAAATAGCCGCATAAATCGCAAACCACACCGCTGAACCAAAATGGGGGCTATGTCCACCATGCCACAGGGTACTCACCGCGCTAACAAAAGCCGCGCTCACCGCTAAAACTAAGGTGAAACTATTCAAAGCCAATAAAAGTGGCTCAAGATGCCAAAAACCATTTTGAAAACGCTGTGTAGAAGAGCCAAGTTGCGCCACTTGCTTATAGCTATCCATTTGGATAAGCCGAATTACCATAAAGGCGGCAAAGCTAAAAATACAATCCACCGCTCCAAACATACCATCAAAAGCGATAGCCGAAGAGCCTACGGCCAGACCCACTATAATACCAGAACCTGCTAATAATAAAGTAGCAAAAATAGAACGTTTTAAAACTGCTTGTTCGGCTTGATTTTTTAGCTCATATGACACATGTATCTCCTTAATCTTTAAAAGATTAAGGACAATAAGCGATTAATTCAAGGCTAAATTCGCAAAATATATTTAGGATACCAATCACCTTTATACCTTATAAGCTTCAGCATTATTATAAGCCAACAAAGCCTGGCGCAATTTTTGCAAGGCCCGCGCTTCAATTTGACGTACTCGTTCTTTAGAAATACCAAGCTTATCGCCCAAAGATTCAAGAGTCGCACTATTTTCATTCAAACGCCGATTTCGAATAATCTGTAATTCACGCTCATTCAAAATCTTTAAAGCTTTATTAAGCCATTGCACGCGACGCTCACCATCAATTTCTTCTTCCACCAATGAGTCTTGCAAAGGGCGCTCATCGATCAAAATATCCATCTTTGATCCTGAGCTTTCATCATCACCTGCCAAAGGCGCACTTAGAGAATTGTCTGTAGTGGAGAAACGAAAATCCATCATTTCCACATCACGCACCGCTACACCCAATTTTTGCGATATATTATGAAAAATATCGCGCTTGCTTAAAGTCTCATCCTCTTGAGACAATTTAGTACGCAACTGCCGAAGGCGAAAAAAAAGAGCCTTTTGCGAAGAGCTCGTTCCACCCCGTACGATCGACCAGTTGCGTAAAATATAATCTTGAATGGATGCTCGGATCCACCAAGTAGCATAGGTAGAAAACCGCACCTCGCGTTCAGGCTCAAAACGCGCTGCTGCCTCTAAAAGCCCCACATAGCCCTCTTGAACTAGATCTCCCAGAGGCATTTTAAAATGCTTAAATCGATTAGCAATGGCTATCACCAAACGCATATGAGCAGCGGCAATCTTATGCATCGCTTGAGCATCTTTACTTTCTTTCCAACGTTGCGCTAAATCATGCTCATCTTGGCGTTCTAAATAAGGGGCACGCATCGCTGAACGCATCATATTTCGTCCGATGCTAGCATCACTTGCTGTATAATTTCTGACGCTTTTATAAGTTTCTGCTGAAAAATTAGCCATCGTACCCCTCATAATTTCCTAAAATTCAATCTTAAAGAGTCTCTTATCTACAACGTTAAGGATATAAATTTGTTCCAAACTACTTTAACGTGTGTTTATTTTCAACCAAAGGTTATATATATCACCTTAATTTGAATAAATTACAATTAATGGTTGCAGAAAAAGTCAAAAAAACGCCAAATAGGGGTAAAATAAAGAACCTGGCTATAGAACGGTTCATAGAATAATAAAAACCCGCGCAGGGGTTAGCAGCGCGGGTAATTGATAAAAGCATATTAAAAAGTATGATTAAGCGCGGTTTTTGCTAATAGCCGTACCCTTATAAATACTAGGTATAAAGACCGCTAAAATCGCTCCATAAGGCGCAAGCATAATAAGCCCCATCAGCACCTTCCAAATCAAATCGCCGGCCGCCAAAGAAACCCAAACGGACACGGGTGATCCAAAAAAAGTGGTCACAGCGTAAATTGACTTATCGGGTAAGAAGAAAAATGAATCCAAAAAGGCAAAAAACGGGGCAAAAGCCATAGCAAAGAATAAAATCGTATCAGCTATTGAGCCCGCGCACACCGCCGCCAAAGGTGCAATCCACCATGCCCTACGGCGCAGCGGAGTGAAAACAGCGATATCTAGTAATTGCCCACATAAAAAGGCTGCACTAGAGGCAATAGCAATCCGCGGGCTAGCCAAAAACCAAGAGACAATAACCCCCACCACGCAACCAACATAAACGACTTTCCGAGCCGCCGCCTGGCCATAACACCGATTGGTCAGATCATTAATCAAAAACGTAATAGGATAAGTAAAAGCAGAATAGGTTAAAACATGGTCGATCACAAACCAACGAACTGGATATTGAATCAACACATTTGAAAGCGCTACTACGAAGCACATAGCTAATGCGGAGTACAAAAGATGACGGGTTTGGGAATCCTTCAAGGCAAACATTGGACCATCCATATATAAATGAGGAGAGCAGATTAATGAAAGGGCGGGCCCTTCAGCTTCACCGCGATCATTAGTGACAAGCGAAATCAGCCGAAATGTTCGCAAACTCAGCTAATTTCTAAGGTCGTACATTTTTTCAATTTCCCCTTGCAACGGGCTGTTTCTACCACGAGCTAGGCCTGAAAGAATGTAAAACCCGTTCTCAAAAAGACTGCAGCCTCTCTGAAAAACAGGTTGTATTGTTAACTAGTAAAAATATAAATACGCAAAAGTTGCACCATATCTATGCAACTTTTGTAGCGGTAAGTTCTTAACAAAAAGCCGCCCAAAGGCGGCTTTTTAGAAGCAATCTAATTTTGCGGCACTTCGCCGCTATCCTGCTGTTTTTTAGCAATTTGCCGTTTCAAAAGGCGGGCACGCTGAGAAAGTTCTTTATCGCCTGCTTTTGTCAAAAAGGCATCTAATCCACCACGATGTTCAACTGAACGCAAGGCATTAGCAGACACGCGCAAACGGTAACTTTGTTGCAAAACATCCGAAATCAACGTAACATTGCACAGATTAGGCAAAAAACGACGGCGCGTTTTATTATTCGCATGGCTAACGTTATTGCCATATTGGACCGACTTTCCGGTCAATTCACAGGCGCGGGACATAGATTCACCTTATCAATCTTAGGCAAAAGGCGCATAAACAAACGAAGATCTGCAAAACCTTTGACCAGATAAATTCAACTTGCGCTTCTAATAAGCGACCTACATGCAAAGGTCAAGCCTTTTTCAACAAAGACGCGCTTTTTTACGCTTTCTTCAGCCTGTACAATAAGCTATATTTCATCTTTACCCTAGCATTAATAGAGCACATGCCCCAATCTAACCCACCCACGACAATAACGGCACATGCTAATACAGTGCCACCCAAGCCGCCAAAACACTTAAATTGCTTTCCCTTTAACGGTCTTGGCTTTTTGCTTTTTCTCTTTATTGTCCTGTTCACTTGTCTAGGCATTTGGCAGGTTAAACGGCTTGCTTGGAAAGAGACTCTTATCGCACAAGTGAATATGCGGCTTCATACCACTCCAAACGATGCTCCTATGCAAGCAGCTTGGCCAAAAGTAAACTTTAACGATGATGAATACCGCCCTGTCCGCCTTCATGGACGCTTTCTCAACGACAAAGAAACTTTAGTGATCACGCTAACCAATGGAGAAACTGGTTATTGGATACTAACGCCTTTCTTGCGAGATGATCACACTATTGTTTTTGTCAATCGTGGCTTTATACCTATGGATAAACGCAAGCGCGAAAGCCGTGAAAACGGCATGATCACTGGTAAAACAACTGTCACTGGCCTTTTGCGTATGGGAGAATCTAATGGTTTCTTTCCCCGCGCCAACAAACCCGCGCAAAATATTTGGTACACGAGACAATTGCCGGCAATCGCTCAAAAACTGCACCTCACGCACCCAATCGCCCCGTATTTTGTTGATGCGGATGCAACCCCTAACCAAGGCGGCTGGCCCAAGGGGGGGCTAACCTTAGTTACCTTCCCTAATAATCATCTTAGTTATGCCATTACTTGGTTTTTACTGGCTCTTGGAGTATTAACAGCTTTTATTAGCCTCAGCCTTAGCGAGCGGCGTAAAAAATGCCCCTTCAGCCCCCTAACTGATACCATCTCTAATAACGAGATAGAACCCAAATGAACAAAGCCACCCTCATCGGTTTTTTTGCAATTCTCATGTGGTCACTCTTGGCTCCCCTCACCGCCTTGAGTGGTTCCATACCAACCTTTTTGCTTACCGCCCTCACTTTTTCTATTGCCGCCATCCCAGGGGGCGTTTTATGGGTTAAACTGCCTAATCCTTTCGCTATCCTTCGCCAACCGTGGCCTATATGGCTTTTAGGCATTATTGGGCTTTTTGGTTACCACTTCCTTTATTTCACCGCTTTGCGTCACGCCCCGGCGATTGAAGCAACGCTCATTAACTATCTTTGGCCGCTATTTCTGGTCTTAGGTAGCGCATTAATGCCTCACGAAAAACTCTATTGGTTCCATATAGGCGGTGCTATCTTAGGCTTTTCTGGTGTGGTATTAATCATCAGCCACGGCAATGGTATAAGCCTAAACGGGGCACATAACCTTGGATATTTATGCGCTTTTCTTGCTGCCTTTTTCTGGAGCGGCTATTCTATACTCTCACGCCGCGTTGCTGAAGTACCTACCGCTAGCGTTGCTGCCTTTTGTCTTAGCACATCGCTTCTAGCCTTAATTTGCCACTTCCTATTCCACGAACCTTTTATCTTACCGCAAAACCCAAGCCAATGGTGGGCTCTCTTTCTATTAGGATTATTTCCTGTAGGTCTTGCATTTTACTGCTGGGATCACGGCGTGAAGCATGGAAATATACAGCTTTTGGGTGCAGCAAGCTATGCAACCCCTCTCCTTTCCACTTGTGCCCTAATCTTGGTGGGTCAAGCTACGGCCAGTTGGCGACTGTTTTTTGCCTGCCTTTTGGTCACCACAGGTGCTATATTAGCCTCTAAAAATCTACTCACACGCTCAGAACATCAAAACATTCAATCATCCAGCTGATCTGCCCTAATATAAAAAGCCGATAGTATCCCTATCGGCTTTTATCATTCGCTTATATTCAACAGACTACTTAAAACCACACGAACGCGAAGTTACGCCAAGGTTAAAACACCGCGCACGGTGGTTAATTGGTGGAAAAAATCTTCTGCCTTATTACGAGCCTCATATTCCTGTGCACCATCAATAGCTTTACGTGCCTCTTCAATACGACGCTCCAAATCTTCAGGGTCAAAATCTTCAGCGGCTACAGCAAATTCAGCTAAAAGTGAACAGCTCGTAGGTGTGACTTCAGCAAAGCCACCATACACAGCAAAAGCGCGTTCGGCCTTTAAGGTATGAACCTTCACAAGGCCTGGAATAATATTTGTCATCATCGGCGCATGTTCAGCCATAACCGTCATATAGCCTTCGCTAGCTGGTAAAACAAGTTGCGTCACTTCTTCCGAAAAAAGTAACCGCTCTGGTGAAACCAGTTCAAATAAAAAATGACCAGCCATTTAACCCTCACAGACCTCATATTGTCCACCGATACGGCGTGCCACCGACATATCTCTAATGCCATTTGCATTATCTTAAAAGCTCAGGAGGCCTTTATAGCCCCACTAAGCTGCCTCTGCTGCCATACGTTGAGCTTTTTCCATGGCTTCTTCAATTGAGCCCACCATATAAAAAGCTGCTTCCGGCAAGTGATCATAGTCACCAGCACACAAACCTTTAAAGCCTTTGATCGTATCCTCAAGAGAAACCAGCTTCCCAGGTGCACCAGTAAACACTTCCGCCACGTGAAATGGTTGCGACAAAAAGCGCTCAATCTTACGGGCTCTAGATACGGTAAGTTTTTGCTCTTCTGAAAGTTCGTCCATTCCCAAAATGGCAATAATATCTTGTAAAGATTTATAGCTTTGTAAAATGGTTTGCACTTGCCGCGCTACGGCGTAATGCTCTTCGCCTACAACGAGCGGATCCAAAAGCCGTGAAGAAGAATCAAGAGGATCCACTGCGGGATAAATCCCTTTTTCAGCGATAGAACGCGACAAAACAGTGGTTGCATCCAAATGGGCAAAAGACGTAGCTGGCGCTGGATCTGTTAAGTCATCAGCGGGCACATAGACCGCTTGTACCGAGGTAATTGAGCCTTTAGTTGTGGTGGTGATGCGCTCCTGCAAAGCACCCATATCGGTTGCTAATGTAGGCTGATATCCTACTGCAGAAGGGATCCGCCCCAACAAAGCTGAAACTTCAGAACCTGCTTGTGTAAAACGAAAGATATTATCAACGAAGAACAAAACATCTTGCCCTTCATCGCGGAAACTTTCGGCAATGGTTAAGCCTGTCAAGGCCACCCGCGCCCGCGCACCCGGCGACTCATTCATTTGGCCATAAACAAGCGCGCATTTTGACCCTTCAGTTGATCCACCATTTTCCCGTGGATTTACATTCACGCGGCTTTCGATCATTTCATAATAAAGATCGTTCCCTTCACGTGTCCGCTCTCCCACGCCAGCAAAAACTGAATAACCTCCGTGAGCCTTAGCGATGTTATTAATCAGCTCCATAATCAAAACAGTTTTTCCAACGCCCGCACCGCCGAAAAGGCCAACCTTCCCGCCTTTAGCATAAGGGGCCAAAAGATCCACAACCTTAATCCCAGTTACTAGAATTTCTGATTCAGTTGATTGTTCTACATATTCAGGCGCTGGCTGGTGAATCGCTCGAATTTTATCATGAGCGATAGGCCCTACTTCATCAACTGGCTCTCCAACTACATTGAGGATTCGCCCTAAGGTAGCCTCCCCAACAGGAACAGCAATAGGCCCTCCTGTATCAACCACCATTTGACCACGCACTAAACCATCGGTACTATCCATCGCAATAGTGCGTACAATATTTTCGCCCAGATGCTGAGCCACTTCTAAAACCAACCGATTGCCCAGATTTTCAGTTTCTAAAGCGTTGAGAATCTTAGGCAATGGCTCATCAAATTGTACATCCACCACTGCACCAATGACCTGCTTAATGCGTCCATTAGTACCCTTTTGCAAATCAAGGCTAAATTGCACCTTTTGTGCTACATCTGTCTTCATATCTGTCTTTTTTGAGGTCGCCGCTTTTGCCATCGATCCTTACCTTCCACTTTAGAGCGCTTCAGCGCCCGCAATAATTTCGATCAATTCGGTGGTAATCTGCGCTTGCCGCCGCCGGTTATAGGTAATTGATAATTTATTAATCATCTCACCAGCATTACGCGTCGCATTATCCATAGCACTCATTTTAGCACCCATCTCACCGGCTACATTTTCCAATAAAGCCCGAAAAATCTGTACTGAAAGATTGCGCGGCAATAAATCATCAAGAATTGTTACCGCATCGGGTTCATATTCATAAAGAGCATTGGAATCTGATGCCTCTGCTGAGGCCACAGCTGGAATAATCTGCAAAGATGTAGGCTTTTGATTAATTACCGAAATAAATTCTGAATAAAAGAGTATACACACATCAAATACATCTTGGGCAAATAATGCCAGAATCTTCTGGCTAATCAATTGGGCTTCGTGAAAGCCAATTTGCTTCACGTTGCGCAAATTGACATGATCAACCATAAGATTTTGGAAATCGCGGCGCAGAATATCAGCACCCTTTTTCCCCACAGTGATGATTTTTACATCCTTCCCTTCACCCAAAAGCTTACGAATATGGTCGCGTGCCGCCCGCGCAATTTGTGCATTAAACCCGCCACAAAGCCCCCGTTCAGCAGTGCAAACCACAACAAGGTGCCTATCATCACGCCCCGTACCCTTCATCAAGCGCGGGGCATCTTCTGCCGCCACATTGTGCGTAATATTGGCTAAAACTGCACTCATCCTCTGAGAATAAGGCCGTGCCGCTTGCACTGCTTCTTGGGCGCGATGCAATTTTGCAGCAGCAACCATTTGCATTGCTTTAGTAATCTTTTGCGTCGCCTTAACCGAGGCGATCCGGTCTCTAAGGTCTTTTAACGAGGGCATGAAACCATCTCATTCCTTTAAATTTACGCAAAATTTTTCGCAAAATTGCTGATAATATCTACCAATTTTGTCTTAATCTCATCTGTTATCTGCTTTTGCTCAGCAATCGCATCCAAAACATCTCTATGCTCGCTACGCAAAAGACTCAACAAAGCTTGTTCAAATTTCCCTACAGTTTCCACTGCAATTTGATCCAAATACCCGTTAACGCCTGCAAAAATCACTGCCACCTGCTCTTCAGTTTTCAACGGCGAAAACTGCGGCTGTTTCAAAAGCTCGGTCAAACGCGCCCCTCGGTTAAGCAAACGCTGAGTCGAGACATCAAGATCTGAACCAAATTGTGCAAATGCCGCCATCTCTCGATATTGCGCCAACTCTCCTTTAATAGATCCCGCCACCTGTTTCATAGCTTTAATTTGTGCAGCTGACCCCACACGAGAAACAGAAAGCCCTACATTAACCGCTGGACGTATCCCTTGATAAAACAAATTAGTTTCTAAGAAAATTTGCCCATCAGTGATTGAAATCACATTCGTAGGGATATAAGCTGACACATCGTTAGCTTGGGTTTCAATCACGGGCAAAGCTGTCAACGAACCCGCACCGTTTTCATCATTCAACTTAGCAGCTCGTTCTAAAAGACGCGAATGTAGATAAAACACATCACCAGGGTAGGCTTCACGGCCAGGCGGGCGACGCAACAAAAGTGACATCTGCCGATAGGCCACCGCTTGTTTGGATAGATCATCATAGCCAATCAAGGCATGTTGCCCATTATCGCGGAAATATTCCCCCATCGCACAACCAGCAAGCGGTGCTAAAAACTGCATAGGGGCAGGATCAGAAGCAGTAGCCGCCACCACGATGGAATAATCCAGTGCACCACGTTCTTCTAAAATCTTCACAAAGCGCGCGACAGTCGAACGTTTTTGGCCAATCGCTACATATACACAAAAAAGCCGATCCTTCTCTGGTCCATGATCATGAACAGGCTTTTGATTAAGGAATGTATCAAGCAAAATAGCAGTTTTTCCCGTTTGACGATCCCCAATTACCAATTCACGTTGTCCCCGCCCAACTGGAATCAAGGCATCCACTGCCTTCAACCCTGTAGACATAGGCTCATGAACTGATTTACGGGGGATAATCCCTGGTGCTTTCACATCAACCCGCCGGCGCTCACGAGCAGCAATCGGGCCTTTACCATCAATAGGATTTCCAAGAGCATCAACGACACGGCCTAACAATTCAGGGCCAACTGGCACATCAACAATCGCGCCCGTTCGCTTCACGACGTCGCCTTCAGCAATATCGCGATCCGACCCAAAAATAACCGCGCCAACATTATCAGCTTCAAGGTTTAAAGCCATGCCCCGCACGCCGCTGGAAAACTCAACCATTTCACCAGCCTGCACACGATCCAAACCATATATACGGGCAATGCCATCGCCCACCGATAGCACCTGCCCTACTTCCGAAACTTCAGCCTCTTGACCAAAATTTTTAATTTTTTCTTTCAGGATTTTTGAAATTTCCGACGGTTTAATATCCATCAGCCGACCTCTTTCAGTACAAGCTTAAGCCTAGACAATTTAGTGATGAGCGACGTATCAATTTGCTTTGATCCAAGGCGAACAATAAGCCCACCCAAAATTGATGAGTCAACAGTAATATGCAAACGCACGTCTTTGCCCGCCGCTTCTTGCAAAGCGGTCTTTAATTCCTTTTCTTGCGATGCGTTTAAAGACTGAGCCGCGGTTACCTCTACGACAACTTCGCCCCGCAAAGCAGCTACCAACCTCTTAAACACATGAATGCAATCTACCAAAAGAAAAAGGCGCCGATTGGCAGCTAATACCTGACAAAAGTTTCCAACCAAATGCGCTACATTTTTTGTAAATGAAAACTTCGCCACAACTGCCTTCATTGCCTCAGCCTGCTGTGTCTTTGAGAAAGTAGCGCTCATAATCAAGCGGCGTAAATCTTCGCTGCACTTAATTAA
This sequence comes from Bartonella sp. DGB2, assembly GCF_046843095.1. GTDB lineage: Bacteria > Pseudomonadota > Alphaproteobacteria > Rhizobiales > Rhizobiaceae > Bartonella. The sequence goes on along the minus strand of NZ_CP177329.1, from coordinate 205,968 downwards.
GCGCAATAAGTTATCTAAAGCACCTTCAATCGCATCAACCGCATTAGCCTCCTGCGCCAAATCAAAAAGCGAGGCCGCATAACGCTGTGCAACAGGTGAGGTTAGCGAAGCGGTTTTTGCCACGATCTATCTCTTTCTGCTCTTTCCTACCTCTACGGCCGATTCATTTCACGGCCAACGGACTTAAATACGGCCTGATTATAGAATCTATCTAAAACGCTATCTTAAGTTATATAACACCCAGCGTTTCGCTCTATCGACCAGTAAACTTATTGGCATCTAGCACAGACAAATTCAAGGTGCAACCACAAGAGCAGGGTTTTTACTAATCCCCGCGATTTTTTATAATTTTTAGCACACATAGCCAGAAAGATAAAGGAAACGCCCTAAATAAAAAGCCAAAAATCTTAGGCTTTAGCTGGTTCAGCTGCACACTGAAGCCTATGACATTCAATTTTTAGTTGATAGTCAATCTGTAGTGAAGTTACTTATATAACTGTTTATTATTAGGTTTTCAAACAAAATTAATATATGTGAAAGATCAACTCTATTTGCTCCTATATCTATATCGAATGAGTCTACCTCTGCCCTGCCATCGCCATCGGTTTTAGCAAAAGGGGAAGAAACGATTTTTACCATGCTCTCATCAATTACTTTAAATGTTACTGTTTCACCCTCTATGGATATGCGGCCATCCAAAAGGCTAGCGAATGTGGCTTTTTCTCTCGAAACTTCAAGACATCGCTGTTGTAGAATGAGAGGTGATAAGCATGGTCTACGTGAATGTCATACTTAGCTTCAATAGGATCTCCTGACGTCTGGTCCATCCATTTTACGTATAGCTTAATATCACCAGCCCGTATCGACGCTAGATAAACAAACGTGAACCCCTTATATCTTCTTAACTTATTGAAGATTTATCACCAACCTTATGACCTTCAGCGCTAAGGGTCGCGCCTCCCTCCACCGTAAAGCTAATGGGCTGAGCGCTCTCACCCTTGCCATGGTTCAAAAGGGTCACTTGATAGGCCTGAGCCTGTGCTCCTATCTTCAAGGCCCTCTGGTTAATATCCCCGTTCGCTCCATCAAAAGTCAAACTATGACCAGCCGCAACCTTAATCTCCACTTGAGTATTCACCGTTCCATTAGACACTAGCGTCGCACTTAAAGTCACCGTATCCCCAAAATAATAGTCTCTAATGTAACACTAGCCTTACCATCAGCTCCAAAGGCAACAACTTTGCTACCCCTGTTATCGTCAGCAAAATTTGCAAACCCTAATCCATATATCTTCTTCATAAAAGGTATCAGACATCATTTGATTCCCAAAATAAAGCTGTGTCGAAACAGCCGAGCCCATTGGAAGATCAGGGTTCCCACATGTAATAGTCATCTGAACCCAGCCAGATGCATCGGTCTTTCCTTGAGCTGGAAAGAAAGAACAGTATGACTCTCCTTTAGGACCAACCATAAAATCTACAGTTTCCCCTTCAATGGGGTTATCGGGGTTTTTATTGTAGAGTTGAGCATAGATTGTATAGGAAACGGCTGGCTGATGGATAACATTTACCCAGAAGTCCGTAGGATCTTTGTATTGCATTTTATATTCTTCCTCAACAAACATGGGAACCGTTCCAGATTTAAAGATTCTACCAGTTTTTGGATTAATCCAGCTTGCCTGTAGGTCAACATGCCCTCCAGCGATCCAATTTTTACGAACCGCCCCTTACCCCATCATATCAACCCCTTTTTCCTGTGGCCGCATGCTGATAAATGCAGATACAGATAAAGTTAATCACCATGGGGAACCATGAAACGTTATGGTTTGGGAGCTCAAATCAGCAAGATAATGGCCACCTGGTTGAAAATATAATTTTATTTGTATTGGGATTCCTTGCGCTGGAGTATAGGGAGATATTTCTCCACAAATATAAGACTGCGGTGCCTCGCCATCGTTGTTAGTTATTATACGCGGCGAGAGGTAGCGGCATTCTTCTCTTCCATTTTCGTCAAAGTCGAAATCTAAAAGTTCACCCTTAACGGGCTTATCGGTTTCTTCATTGTATAACTTCACAGTGAATTGGCCTGTATCGCCTAGATACATGCTTGAATATGGGGCTCTTGTAAAAGAGAGTTTGTATTTTGCCATGACGAGGATGGAAACCTTTCTAGATGCATAGCTTTTCTTAGCTGTTGCGTTAAACCAGCTTGCCTGTAAGTCAACATGTCCTGCCCCTCCATCAGCCTTACTTATTGCTCCTTCCGTCTGCCCTTGATCATCAGTCAAGTTGATTGGTTGAGTAATATTAGCGCGATTCTCATCAATAGGCCACACCGTCTGCACTTCAATTTTCTGCCCTTTAATCGGCTTTCCATCACCCTTTAACTCAAAATGTAACGGCTCATCAGAGGTATCAATTATTTTGTTACAATCAGAACCATCAGAACACGTAAATTCTAGCGTATAATTATCGGGGGGGGATATTTTGACATCCTGTTCTACTTTTGCATTTCCACAGAAAGCTGAAATTTTGGCCGCAACAGTTCCCTCTCCAAGAAAAAGAGCCTTAAATTCCGCCCTTGCCTCACCCTTATCATTCGTTTCAACAGAGTTAGAATCCCATTCCCCCATTTCCTCTGGAGCACCAAATGTAATCGCTTGATTTGCTACGGGAGTAGAACCCTCAAAAAGCTTAACAACAAAGGGTTTTGTATCTGCGTACTTAAAATTATCTGGTAAAGATTGGATGACTTCCAGATGATAATCAGCAACATGAATGTCATACTCAGCGGTGAGATGCTCTCCTGACGTCTCGTCCATAAACTCTGCGTATAGCTTAATATCACCAGTCCGTGTTGGCGTCAGATAGAGCCCTGCCTCCCCATCGGATGTAAGTACCCTTAGTGAAGAATCATCCTTAACAGAGTAGTCACCGCTCACAGTAGCTCCCTCCACCGTAAAGGTAATGACCTGATGCGGCAGAGGAATGCCATGACCCAAAAGTCGCACATGATATGGCATACTCTTTGAACCTATAGGCAATCTTCTACGGTTAGTCCCTCTTTCCTCTTCGGTAAAAGTCAAGCTATAATTAGGCTCAATGGTAACATCTATTTTGCTATTCACCTTTTCATCAGACATGAGCGTCGCACTTAAAGTCACCGTAGCCCCAAGCATAGGCTCTAATGTAATACTAGCCTTACCATCAGCGCCAAAGCTAACAACCTTGCTATCCGTCTCTTCGCCAGCAATACGGGCAATCGGCCTATCCTTATGATCTTTTTGCTCTAAGCTAAATCGTACCTGCTGCCCCTCAGCAACTGGCTCGCCATCATCAAGAAGGGTAACTGTAAAGGTTTTACTCGTTTCCCCCTTGCCAATGGTGCTATCAGTCCCTTCAAACTGCAGACTATAGCCTACTATGATTTTATACTCAGCGGTGAGATGCTCTCCTGACGTCTCGTCCATAAACTCTGCGTATAGCTTAATATCACCAGTCCGTGTTGGCGTCAGATAGAGCCCTGCCTCCCCATCGGATGTAAGTACCCTTAGTGAAGAATCATCCTTAACAGAGTAGTCACCGCTCACAGTAGCTCCCTCCACCGTAAAGGTAATGACCTGATGCGGCAGAGGAATGCCATGACCCAAAAGTCGCACATGATATGGCATACTCTTTGAACCTATAGGCAATCTTCTACGGTTAGTCCCTCTTTCCTCTTCGGTAAAAGTCAAGCTATAATTAGGCTCAATGGTAACATCTATTTTGCTATTCACCTTTTCATCAGACATGAGCGTCGCACTTAAAGTCACCGTAGCCCCAAGCATAGGCTCTAATGTAATACTAGCCTTACCATCAGCGCCAAAGCTAACAACCTTGCTATCCGTCTCTTCGCCAGCAATACGGGCAATCGGCCTATCCTTATGCTCTTTTTGCTCTAAGCTAAATCGTACCTGCTGCCCCTCAGCAGCTGGCTCGCCACCATCAAGAAGGGTAACTGTAAAGGTTTTACTCCTCTCGTACTTGCCAATGGTGCTATCAGTCCCTTCAAACTCCAGACTATAGCCTACTATGATTTTATACTCAGCGGTAAGATGCTCTCCTGACGTCTCGTCCATAAACTCTGCGTATAGCTTAATATCACCAGTCCGTGTTGGCGTCAGATAAGCCCATGCTTTCCCATTGGATGCAGTACTTGTCTTTAGCAAAGATTCATCCTTATCAGAGTAGCCACCGCTCAAAGTAGCTCCCTCCACCGTAAAGGTAATTGCCTGATTTGACAGAGGAATGCCATGATCCAAAAGTTGCACCTCATATTGCGCATTCTTTGAACCCATAGACAATCTGCTGCGGTTAATCCCTCGTCCCTCTCCGGTAAAAGTCAAGCTATAATTAGGCTCAATGGTAACATCTATGTTGCTCTTCACCGTTTCATCAGCCATGAGCGTCGCACTTAAAGTCACCGTACCAGCAAGCATAGGCTCTAATGTAACACTAGCCTTACCATCAGCCTCAAAGCTAACAACTTTGCTATCCCTCTCTTCGCCAGCAATACGGGCAATCGGTGTATCCTTTTGCTCTAAGCTAAATCGTACCTGCTGCGTCTCAGCTCCTTTAGCAAGCTTGCCACCATCAAAAAGGCTCACTGTAAAGGCTTTACTCGTTTCCCCCTTGCCAATGGTGCCATCAGTCCCTTCAAACTCCAGACTATAGTCATGGCTTACGGTGATTGTATACTCAGCTTCAGCCTTATCTTCTGCCGTGCCACCCTTCCATTGTGCCTGCAACAACTTGATAGGACCAGCCTCTGTCGGCGTTAGATAAACCCGCGCAGACCCATCAGACCCCGTCACCACATCTAATGATGATGAATTACCAGCTTTACCTTCCTTAGCGCTAAGGGTCGCGCCTCCCTCCACCGTAAAGCTAATGGGCTGAGCGCTCTCACCCTTGCCATGGTTCAAAAGGGTCACTTGATAAGCCTGAGCCTGCACACCCAGCTTCAAGCCAACCTGGTTAATAGCCCCTGTCGCTCCATCAAAAGTCAAACTATGACTAGCCGCTACCTTAACCTCCACTTGAGTATGTACTCTTTTGTCAGACATGAGCGTCGCACTTAAAGTCACCGTACCAGCAAGCATAGGCTCTAATGTAACACTAGCCTTACCATCAGCCTCAAAGCTAACAACTTTGCTATCCCTCTCTTCGCCAGCAATACGGGCAATCGGTGTATCCTTTTGCTCTAAGCTAAATCGTACCTGCTGCGTCTCAGCTCCTTTAGCAAGCTTGCCACCATCAAAAAGGCTCACTGTAAAGGCTTTACTCGTTTCCCCCTTGCCAATGGTGCCATCAGTCCCTTCAAACTCCAGACTATAGTCATGGCTTACGGTGATTGTATACTCAGCTTCAGCCTTATCTTCTGCCGTGCCACCCTTCCATTGTGCATGCAACTTGATAGGACCAGCCTCTGTCGGCGTTAGATAAACCCGCGCAGACCCATCAGACCCCGTCACCACATCTAATGATGATGAATTACCAGCTTTACCTTCCTTAGCGCTAAGGGTCGCGCCTCCCTCCACCGTAAAGCTAATGGGCTGAGCGCTCTCACCCTTGCCATGGTTCAAAAGGGTCACTTGATAAGCCTGAGCCTGCACACCCAGCTTCAAGCCAACCTGGTTAATAGCCCCTGTCGCTCCATCAAAAGTCAAACTATGACTAGCCGCTACCTTAACCTCCACTTGAGTATGTACTCTTTTGTCAGACATGAGCGTCGCACTTAAAGTCACCGTACCAGCAAGCATAGGCTCTAATGTAACACTAGCCTTACCATCAGCCTCAAAGCTAACAACTTTGCTATCCCTCTCTTCGCCAGCAATACGGGCAATCGGTGTATCCTTTTGCTCTAAGCTAAATCGTACCTGCTGCGTCTCAGCTCCTTTAGCAAGCTTGCCACCATCAAAAAGGCTCACTGTAAAGGCTTTACTCGTTTCCCCCTTGCCAATGGTGCCATCAGTCCCTTCAAACTCCAGACTATAGTCATGGCTTACGGTGATTGTATACTCAGCTTCAGCCTTATCTTTCTGCCGTGCCACCCTTCCATTGTGCATGCAACTTGATAGGACCAGCCTCTGTCGGCGTTAGATAAACCCGCGCAGACCCATCAGACCCCGTCACCACATCTAATGATGATGAATTACCAGCTTTACCTTCCTTAGCGCTAAGGGTCGCGCCTCCCTCCACCGTAAAGCTAATGGGCTGAGCGCTCTCACCCTTGCCATGGTTCAAAAGGGTCACTTGATAAGCCTGAGCCTGCACACCCAGCTTCAAGCCAACCTGGTTAATAGCCCCTGTCGCTCCATCAAAAGTCAAACTATGACTAGCCGCTACCTTAACCTCCACTTGAGTATGTACTCTGCGATCAGACATGAGCGTCGCACTTAAAGTCACCGTACCAGCAAGCATAGGCTCTAATGTAACACTAGCCTTACCATCAGCCTCAAAGCTAACAACTTTGCTATCCCTCTCTTCGCCAGCAATACGGGCAATCGGTGTATCCTTTTGCTCTAAGCTAAATCGTACCTGCTGCGTCTCAGCTCCTTTAGCAAGCTTGCCACCATCAAAAAGGCTCACTGTAAAGGCTTTACTCGTTTCCCCCTTGCCAATGGTGCCATCAGTCCCTTCAAACTCCAGACTATAGTCATGGCTTACGGTGATTGTATACTCAGCTTCAGCCTTATCTTCTGCCGTGCCACCCTTCCATTGTGCATGCAACTTGATAGGACCCAGCTCTGTCGGCGTTAGATAAACCCGCGCAGACCCATCAGACCCCGTCACCACATCTAATGATGATGAATTACCAGCTTTACCTTCCTTAGCGCTAAGGGTCGCGCCTCCCTCCACCGTAAAGCTAATGGGCTGAGCGCTCTCACCCTTGCCATGGTTCAAAAGGGTCACTTGATAAGCCTGAGCCTGCACACCCAGCTTCAAGCCAACCTGGTTAATAGCCCCTGTCGCTCCATCAAAAGTCAAACTATGACTAGCCGCTACCTTAACCTCCACTTGAGTATGTACTCTTTTGTCAGACATGAGCGTCGCACTTAAAGTCACCGTACCAGCAAGCATAGGCTCTAATGTAACACTAGCCTTACCATCAGCCTCAAAGCTAACAACTTTGCTATCCCTCTCTTCGCCAGCAATACGGGCAATCGGTGTATCCTTTTGCTCTAAGCTAAATCGTACCTGCTGCGTCTCAGCTCCTTTAGCAAGCTTGCCACCATCAAAAAAAATCACTGTAAAGGCTTTACTCGTTTCCCCCTTGCCAATGGTGCCATCAGTCCCTTCAAACTCCAGACTATAGTCATGGCTTACGGTGATTGTATACTCAGCTTCAGCCTTATCTTCTGCCGTGCCACCCTTCCATTGTGCCTGCAACTTGATAGGACCAGCCTCTGTCGGCGTTAGATAAACCCGCGCAGACCCATCAGACCCCGTCACCACATCTAATGATGATGAATTACCAGCTTTACCTTCCTTAGCGCTAAGGGTCGCGCCTCCCTCCACCGTAAAGCTAATGGGCTGAGCGCTCTCACCCTTGCCATGGTTCAAAAGGGTCACTTGATAAGCCTGAGCCTGCACACCCAGCTTCAAGCCAACCTGGTTAATAGCCCCTGTCGCTCCATCAAAAGTCAAACTATGACTAGCCGCTACCTTAACCTCCACTTGAGTATGTACTCTGCGATCAGCCATGAGCGTCGCACTTAAAGTCACCGTACCAGCAAGCATAGGCTCTAATGTAACACTAGCCTTACCATCAGCCTCAAAGCTAACAACTTTGCTATCCCTCTCTTCGCCAGCAATACGGGCAATCGGTGTATCCTTTTGCTCTAAGCTAAATCGTACCTGCTGCGTCTCAGCTCCTTTAGCAAGCTTGCCACCATCAAAAAGGCTCACTGTAAAGGCTTTACTCGTTTCCCCCTTGCCAATGGTGCCATCAGTCCCTTCAAACTCCAGACTATAGTCATGGCTTACGGTGATTGTATACTCAGCTTCAGCCTTATCTTCTGCCGTGCCACCCTTCCATTGTGCATGCAACTTGATAGGACCAGCCTCTGTCGGCGTTAGATAAACCCGCGCAGACCCATCAGACCCCGTCACCACATCTAATGATGATGAATTACCAGCTTTACCTTCCTTAGCGCTAAGGGTCGCGCCTCCCTCCACCGTAAAGCTAATGGGCTGAGCGCTCTCACCCTTGCCATGGTTCAAAAGGGTCACTTGATAAGCCTGAGCCTGCACACCCAGCTTCAAGCCAACCTGGTTAATAGCCCCTGTCGCTCCATCAAAAGTCAAACTATGACTAGCCGCTACCTTAACCTCCACTTGAGTATGTACTCTGCGATCAGACATGAGCGTCGCACTTAAAGTCACCGTACCAGCAAGCATAGGCTCTAATGTAACACTAGCCTTACCATCAGCCTCAAAGCTAACAACTTTGCTATCCCTCTCTTCGCCAGCAATACGGGCAATCGGTGTATCCTTTTGCTCTAAGCTAAATCGTACCTGCTGCGTCTCAGCTCCTTTAGCAAGCTTGCCACCATCAAAAAGGCTCACTGTAAAGGCTTTACTCGTTTCCCCCTTGCCAATGGTGCCATCAGTCCCTTCAAACTCCAGACTATAGTCATGGCTTACGGTGATTGTATACTCAGCTTCAGCCTTATCTTCTGCCGTGCCACCCTTCCATTGTGCATGCAACTTGATAGGACCAGCCTCTGTCGGCGTTAGATAAACCCCGCGCAGACCCATCAGACCCCGTCACCACATCTAATGATGATGAATTACCAGCTTTACCTTCCTTAGCGCTAAGGGTCGCGCCTCCCTCCACCGTAAAGCTAATGGGCTGAGCGCTCTCACCCTTGCCATGGTTCAAAAGGGTCACTTGATAAGCCTGAGCCTGCACACCCAGCTTCAAGCCAACCTGGTTAATAGCCCCTGTCGCTCCATCAAAAGTCAAACTATGACTAGCCGCTACCTTAACCTCCACTTGAGTATGTACTCTTTTGTCAGACATGAGCGTCGCACTTAAAGTCACCGTACCAGCAAGCATAGGCTCTAATGTAACACTAGCCTTACCATCAGCCTCAAAGCTAACAACTTTGCTATCCCTCTCTTCGCCAGCAATACGGGCAATCGGTGTATCCTTTTGCTCTAAGCTAAATCGTACCTGCTGCGTCTCAGCTCCTTTAGCAAGCTTGCCACCATCAAAAAGGCTCACTGTAAGGCTTTACTCGTTTCCCCCTTGCCAATGGTGCCATCAGTCCCTTCAAACTCCAGACTATAGTCATGGCTTACGGTGATTGTATACTCAGCTTCAGCCTTATCTTCTGCCGTGCCACCCTTCCATTGTGCCTGCAACTTGATAGGACCAGCCTCTGTCGGCGTTAGATAAACCCGCGCAGACCCATCAGACCCCGTCACCACATCTAATGATGATGAATTACCAGCTTTACCTTCCTTAGCGCTAAGGGTCGCGCCTCCCTCCACCGTAAAGCTAATGGGCTGAGCGCTCTCACCCTTGCCATGGTTCAAAAGGGTCACTTGATAAGCCTGAGCCTGCACACCCAGCTTCAAGCCAACCTGGTTAATAGCCCCTGTCGCTCCATCAAAAGTCAAACTATGACTAGCCGCTACCTTAACCTCCACTTGAGTATGTACTCTTTTGTCAGACATGAGCGTCGCACTTAAAGTCACCGTACCAGCAAGCATAGGCTCTAATGTAACACTAGCCTTACCATCAGCCTCAAAGCTAACAACTTTGCTATCCCTCTCTTCGCCAGCAATACGGGCAATCGGTGTATCCTTTTGCTCTAAGCTAAATCGTACCTGCTGCGTCTCAGCTCCTTTAGCAAGCTTGCCACCATCAAAAAGGCTCACTGTAAAGGCTTTACTCGTTTCCCCCTTGCCAATGGTGCCATCAGTCCCTTCAAACTCCAGACTATAGTCATGGCTTACGGTGATTGTATACTCAGCTTCAGCCTTATCTTCTGCCGTGCCACCCTTCCATTGTGCATGCAACTTGATAGGACCAGCCTCTGTCGGCGTTAGATAAACCCGCGCAGACCCATCAGACCCCGTCACCACATCTAATGATGATGAATTACCAGCTTTACCTTCCTTAGCGCTAAGGGTCGCGCCTCCCTCCACCGTAAAGCTAATGGGCTGAGCGCTCTCACCCTTGCCATGGTTCAAAAGGGTCACTTGATAAGCCTGAGCCTGCACACCCAGCTTCAAGCCAACCTGGTTAATAGCCCCTGTCGCTCCATCAAAAGTCAAACTATGACTAGCCGCTACCTTAACCTCCACTTGAGTATGTACTCTTTTGTCAGACATGAGCGTCGCACTTAAAGTCACCGTACCAGCAAGCATAGGCTCTAATGTAACACTAGCCTTACCATCAGCCTCAAAGCTAACAACTTTGCTATCCCTCTCTTCGCCAGCAATACGGGCAATCGGTGTATCCTTTTGCTCTAAGCTAAATCGTACCTGCTGCGTCTCAGCTCCTTTAGCAAGCTTGCCACCATCAAAAAGGCTCACTGTAAAGGCTTTACTCGTTTCCCCCTTGCCAATGGTGCCATCAGTCCCTTCAAACTCCAGACTATAGTCATGGCTTACGGTGATTGTATACTCAGCTTCAGCCTTATCTTCTGCCGTGCCACCCTTCCATTGTGCCTGCAACTTGATAGGACCAGCCTCTGTCGGCGTTAGATAAACCCCGCAGACCCATCAGACCCCGTCACCACATCTAATGATGATGAATTACCAGCTTTACCTTCCTTAGCGCTAAGGGTCGCGCCTCCCTCCACCGTAAAGCTAATGGGCTGAGCGCTCTCACCCTTGCCATGGTTCAAAAGGGTCACTTGATAAGCCTGAGCCTGCACACCCAGCTTCAAGCCAACCTGGTTAATAGCCCCTGTCGCTCCATCAAAAGTCAAACTATGACTAGCCGCTACCTTAACCTCCACTTGAGTATGTACTCTGCGATCAGACATGAGCGTCGCACTTAAAGTCACCGTACCAGCAAGCATAGGCTCTAATGTAACACTAGCCTTACCATCAGCCTCAAAGCTAACAACTTTGCTATCCCTCTCTTCGCCAGCAATACGGGCAATCGGTGTATCCTTTTGCTCTAAGCTAAATCGTACCTGCTGCGTCTCAGCTCCTTTAGCAAGCTTGCCACCATCAAAAAGGCTCACTGTAAAGGCTTTACTCGTTTCCCCCTTGCCAATGGTGCCATCAGTCCCTTCAAACTCCAGACTATAGTCATGGCTTACGGTGATTGTATACTCAGCTTCAGCCTTATCTTCTGCCGTGCCACCCTTCCATTGTGCATGCAACTTGATAGGACCAGCCTCTGTCGGCGTTAGATAAACCCGCGCAGACCCATCAGACCCCGTCACCACATCTAATGATGATGAATTACCAGCTTTACCTTCCTTAGCGCTAAGGGTCGCGCCTCCCTCCACCGTAAAGCTAATGGGCTGAGCGCTCTCACCCTTGCCATGGTTCAAAAGGGTCACTTGATAAGCCTGAGCCTGCACACCCAGCTTCAAGCCAACCTGGTTAATAGCCCCTGTCGCTCCATCAAAAGTCAAACTATGACTAGCCGCTACCTTAACCTCCACTTGAGTATGTACTCTGCGATCAGACATGAGCGTCGCACTTAAAGTCACCGTACCAGCAAGCATAGGCTCTAATGTAACACTAGCCTTACCATCAGCCTCAAAGCTAACAACTTTGCTATCCCTCTCTTCGCCAGCAATACGGGCAATCGGTGTATCCTTTTGCTCTAAGCTAAATCGTACCTGCTGCGTCTCAGCTCCTTTAGCAAGCTTGCCACCATCAAAAAGGCTCACTGTAAAGGCTTTACTCGTTTCCCCCTTGCCAATGGTGCCATCAGTCCCTTCAAACTCCAGACTATAGTCATGGCTTACCTCAATAGTAATGGTATTAGATTGCGCTTGCTCTCCTTGCTTATTGCTTACCAATGCAAAAATGTGGTAAGTCCCAACATCCTTAGGTTTAAAGCTTGCTTCATTACTCGTTGGGCTTGTTGATGTGATGGTTCCTGAAGGGACATCAACATGCCAATCAACCTTAGTAATAGGCGTAGCTGACGATATGGAAAGCCTAAGAGGTATTGAATCCCCTAAAGCATAAGACTTCTCAGGTTGGTTCAAGCGAACTGAAAGAGCTTCATGGCGGTATTCAAGGATAATATTGTTTTCTCGATTCACAAACTCGTAGCGGCTTTGCCCAACAGGCGATAAGTCTTGTACTTTAGACGCCGAGAACTGACTCTTCCAAGGTACACCAAAGACATAATGCAAGCCGGCACTAAAAGTGCTTTTACGAAAATTATCACTACCTAACTGCTGATCAAAGGCAAAGCGCAAAGCAGGAACAGGCGTATATTCAATACCGTAGCTCCAAATCTGCGGATCTTTCTGCCCATTTATTTTGCCGCCAAGACCTACTTGCTCTCCAAACCATTGACTAAATTTTCCATTGAAAGCGATTTGCCGATATGTAGGCAAGATAGCTTTAGCAGCAATATCAAAGCCGGCCGCCGGCCGTTCCTGAAAAGCAATATTTGTACAACCAAGTTGCGCATCACAACCAATCTCAATCCCTGGTACATCAATACCAGAATCCTTCCAACCCGATAAGGGCATGTAATAATTAGAAGCTAATGCTACCCAATCCTTTTGTAACTCCAGCCCTAAGCTGCCGCGGTTATGGCCGCGGCTGAAGTCGTGATCGAAAAAAGCATTATAACCCAACATTAGCGAGCCGCTACTATATTGGGCATCATCGGGATATTGACCAAGCGCGTAAGGAAACCAGCGCTGCCCAATCCCAAAATTACCGATCCAACGTTGTTTATCATCAATAAAGGGGGAAGAGCGTAACCCAAGCTGCATGAAGGTCAATTGCTTAGCTGTGTCAATTAACGGCAGAAACACATCGCCTGAACCACTAAGCTTGCTTCCTTCAAACCCAAAATTAAGACGCGCTGAGCTTTTAGGAAATAGTTTTTTGACGCCAGCCTCTCCAGCACGGTCAAGAGCGCTTGGGCCTACACCTAAGACCCAATCACTAAAATTTCTCTGCTTTGGGCCGCTGTTCTCATCCGCACCCATATCGGTGCGAAAATCCTTGATCACCAAACCCACTGAGCCAGCAATGTTTGTTTGGTTAAAGAAAATCGCTAACGTTAAAACTATACGTAAAAGATATGAAAAAAACCCTATAAGAGCTTGCACCATACCACACTCACAACTATTGAGAAATATCTTCTTAACGTACCATTTTTATATAATTGTCACAAATAACAACAATGTGAATTTATTATAACTTATAATATAAAACCTAAAAATTTATTTTAAATTCAAATGAATATTAATATATAATCATATATTAATAAAAATTAATAAATATAATATATGAGATTATTATGCTTTATATGATATATAAATAATAATTTTATGTGTCATATAAACACATAAAATTATTATCAAAATTTTCAGAATAATAAATTTAAACTAAAGCAAGTTTTTGATAATTACTCATCACATAAATTTGCAATGCCTCGCAATCGCATGATCGATCCTACTGAAGAGGCGCTACACGAGCTTATATTACCGATAAACATGATGAGATGATTGACTATTTCATAAATCCCCTGTTTCAATGCGGGAGAAGCATAAAATTAAACTTCGTCCCCCTTTAGCAGGTTTTGGATTTAAAGGCGCTTTGGCATCATATAGCAAAAGGAGCGCTACACGGTTATATCTCTTTTACACTATTGAACCAGCCGTTATAAAAAGCTTTGCGGATCAATATCCACCTGCACAGAAACCCCGGTACCCTTTTTAGGCGCCCCCGCCAATAAAGTACGGATAAAGCTTTGTATATCAACCGCGCGTGGGGCCTGAATAAGCAAGCGGAAACGATAGCGCCCCCGCAACAGCGCTAAGGGCGCTTCTGCTGGACCTAGCAATGTAATATCTGGATGCGAAGGCGCTGCTCTGCGTACAGCTGTGGCATAAGTCTCAGCCACTTCTCGCTGTTCAGCAGAAATAATAAGTGCTGCCATCCGCCCATAAGGTGGCAATTGATAGCGAGCCCGCTCACTCATTTCTCGTTGATAAAATAGCTCTTGATCCCCCGATATAATAGCTTTGAGTACCGGATGCTCTGGCTGGTATGTCTGAATCAACCCCTCACTCACCAAACCATGCCGCCCCGCTCGCCCCGTTACCTGTGCTAAAAGCTGTAAAGTACGCTCCGCGGCACGCGGATCTCCATGGGCGAGTCCTAAATCGGCATCTACTACTCCTACCAACGAGATCAACGGGAAATCATGCCCCTTCGCCACCAATTGGGTGCCGATAATAATATCCACTTCCCCGCTAGCGACCGAAGCCAATTCCTGACGCAAACCTTTCACCCCAGTGCCTTTATCAACTGATAAAACCAAAAGACGGCCTAGAGGAAAAAGCCCCTGTACTTCTTCGGCAATACGTTCTACCCCAGGCCCACAGGCCACTAAATGATCCATAGTGCCACATTGGGGACAAAAGTCAGGGACGGGCTGGTGGTAACCACAATGGTGACATAAAAGCTGCTGACGTTGCCGATGTTCAACCAAAAAACCCACACAATTAGGGCATTGAAACCGGTGACCACACACGCGACATAAAGTCAGCGGTGCATAGCCGCGCCGGTTTAAAAACAATAAAGATTGTTCGCCCCTTTTTAAGCACGCTGCCATCGCCCTTTGAAGAGGTGGCGAAATAAATTTCCCCGCTTTTGGTGCATGTTTGCGCATATCAATCGCTTGCAAAGTTGGCAAAGCCACTGCTTTGAACCGATTTGTTAAATAAAGCCCACGATAACGCCCCAAAAGCACATTCACGCGACTTTCCAAAGACGGCGTAGCTGAGGCAAGAACTACTGGAGCCCCCCCAAAGGAAGCACGCGCCACAGCCATATCGCGGGCATTGTAAAAAACCCGCTCTTCCTGTTTATAAGCACTATCATGTTCTTCATCGACAACAATCAAGCCGAGATCTTGAAATGGTAAAAATAAGGCTGAGCGAGCCCCCGCCACAACGCGTATCTGCCCTAAAGCCACTTGTTCCCAAATACGAGCCCGAGTCCGCGTTGCTAAATCCGAATGCCAAGCTGCGGGTGGAGCGCCAAAGCGCTGAGAAAAACGAGTAATAAACTGCTCTGTCAAAGCAATCTCTGGCAACAAAATCAATACTTGTCGCCCCTCCCTTAAAGCTTGGGCTACCGCCTCAAAATAGACTTCTGTCTTACCCGATCCGGTTACGCCATTCAGTAAAAAACATGTAAAAACTTTCTTGTGAACTGCCTCTTTAAGCTGGTCTGCCACCACTTTTTGTTGCTGCTCTAAATGAGGCTCTTGAAAATCTGCTTGTGGCGGCGCTACCGCGGCGGAAACAGGCAAAGGAGCATCAAGTAAAACGCCAGCCGCCTTTAAGCCCTCCAAAACTGAAGGCGAAACACCCGCGGCTTGAGCTAGACCGCTCTTCGTCCATACCCCATCTCCCACCATAGCTAAAACGCGGGCACGAGCGCTCGTCATTGCTAGACCAGCAGGCAAATCACCTGCACGACAACAAAGCCCCATCGCAACGGGAACGTGACGCAAATGTTGACAAGTACGTACCGCCATCTGGCCTACAAGGCCTGGCGGGGTAAGAGTATAATTAGCAACAAAAGCTAAAAATCGCCGAAAAACAGCAGTTAAGGGCGGGACTGGTAACACTTCTATAATAGGGCGTAATTTATGCCATTGATCCACGGCCACCGTGTCAACAGCGATCACAAGACCCACTACTTCCCGCCGGCCCAAGGGCACCCGAACCACATTGCCTGCTACAATATCAGAATCCAGCCTAGAAGACACTGGGGCAGGGATTTGATAATGATAGGCAATAGCAACCGGTATCGGTACCCAAACCGCCGCTGCTCTATAAGATAAAGGCCCAAATGAAGGAGCATAAGAAGCCCCGTCCAATAACTCATGCCCTCGCTTTTTATACTGATCCATTCCCACGCACCGCCGACCCGATACCCCTTTAAGCAAGAACATTATTTAAAAAGAAAAGTCTAGCCAAGCAAAGCAATAAAAGCAATAATCAAACTCTATGCTTAACCATGGAGAGAACAATGAAATTTTTTATTGATACTGCCGATATAGAAGAAATAAAAAACCTAAATGCTCTTGGACTAGTCGATGGCGTCACCACCAACCCCTCGCTTATTTTAAAAGCTGGGCGTGATATGCTGGAGATTCTCAGAGAAATTTGCGCCGTTGTCGAAGGCCCTGTCTCTGCAGAAGTGGTTGCTACCACCTATGCCGATATGATGAAAGAAGCCCTTATTTTAAAGGAAATTGCCCCAAATATCTGCATCAAATTACCCCTTACCTTAGATGGATTAAAAGCCTGCAAAAGCCTTGTCACGCAAGGCATTCAAACCAATATGACCCTATGCTTTTCTGCAAATCAAGCCTTACTAGCTGCCAAAGCTGGTGCCAGCTTTGTTTCGCCATTCATCGGCCGACTAGATGATATTGGCCTCAATGGAGTAGATCTTATCGGCGAAATCCGTACCATTTTTGACAACTATGCCTTTACCACCAGCATCCTTGCTGCCTCTATCCGCAGTATCAATCACATAAAAGATGTTGCCCTTTTAGGCGCCGATGTCGCCACCATTCCCCCCGCTATTTTAAAAACACTTATTACCCACCCCCTTACCGATAAAGGGCTAGAAACGTTCAGCAGTGACTGGGCAAAAACCGGACAAAAAATTTCTTAACGCCTTAAACTATACCAGACATGAAAACGGCCCACAGAGGGCCGCTACCTTAAAATAAATTAATGCACTTTACTAGTTCTAGACACCATCTTTAGGTGTCTGAGCAGTAATAGTAGTCGTTTTTTTACGAAAATCCT
This sequence comes from Bartonella sp. DGB2, assembly GCF_046843095.1. Classification (GTDB taxonomy): domain Bacteria; phylum Pseudomonadota; class Alphaproteobacteria; order Rhizobiales; family Rhizobiaceae; genus Bartonella. The sequence goes on along the minus strand of NZ_CP177329.1, from coordinate 188,921 downwards.
TTTTCTCGGCGATACGCGCGGCCTTACCCGTCAACCCACGCAAATAGTAAAGCTTTGCACGACCTACTTTACCGCGACGCACCACTTCCACCCCTTCAACCAAAGGAGAATAAACAGGAAAAACTCGCTCCACTCCTTCGCCATAAGAAATCTTACGCACCGTGAAGGTTTCATTCAAACCGCCGCCCGAACGAGCAATGCACACACCCTCATAAGCTTGAATCCGAGTCCGTGTGCCTTCTGTCACACGTACCAAAACCCGTACCGTATCCCCAGGCTGAAAAGCTGGCAATTGACGTTTTTCTTCGATCTTAGCGCATTGTTCGGCTTCAAGTTGCGCAATAATGTTCATAGCAAATCCCTTCACATTCTTCTCAAATAGCCAGAGCGCTCGCAGATCCTCGTAAATTTCACTAAAGGTTTGCTGAGCAACCTCAGCAGGAGCGGTATACTATTTCTTCATTCTTGGATCGGGATAAGGCGCTTTCTCACCCATCCTGAAAGCTTATTATCCAAAGCAAAGCCTTGAAATTGGCTAACTCATATATGATTCAATAACCAAAATCAAGCACCATCCCGCGCCTTAAGATAGCGGGCATAAAGATCAGGACGCCGCACCTTAGTAATGGCCTCTGCCTGTTCCTGCCTCCATTTCGCAATGGCTTGATGATTACCTGAGCTCAATATAGCTGGTATCGACGCCCCCTCAAAAGATTGCGGCTTTGTATAATGTGGATGTTCTAAAAGGTGGCCCTCAAAACTTTCATAGAGCCCTGATTGGCTATTACCCATTACGCCTGGTAACAGCCTAACAATCGCATCTAAAATCACCAAAGCTGCTACTTCACCCCCTGATAGAATATAATCCCCAATTGATACTTCACAAAGATTACGCGCTGCAATGACGCGCTCATCCACACCCTCAAAACGGCCGCAAATCAATGTAACACCACCAACTTCAGACAAAGATCGAGCCATTGCCTGATCAAAAGGCCGGCCGCGTGGACTTAATAATAGGCGCGGATAGGGCGCCTTCACACTATCAATCGCGGCCGCCAATACATCAGCCCGCAGCACCATACCCGCCCCACCCCCAGCTGGTGTATCATCGACACTACGATGTTTATCCTGAGCAAAAGCGCGAATCGGCACACAGTGGAACGACCAAATCTTTTCTTCCAAAGCCCGCCCAGCCATGGATTGACCCAAAACGCTAGGAAACATTTCCGGATATAACGTAAGAATATTGGCGCAAAAGGCCATTATCTCTCCTCACTTTGAGAAGGCGGCTTCTTATCCTCTTCTTCTACAGCAAGCCCTGCCGCCAACCGATCAATCATTACTAATCCGCGGACATGATCCAGCACAGGTACCGCTGCTTTACTAAAAGGAATCATTTGCTTTTTTCCAGAAACAAGATCTAACTCAACAATATCGCCAGCACCAAAATTATAAAAACCGCAAATTCGCCCGACATCTGTCCCTAACTCATCTTGAACGCTAAGGCCAATCAAATCAGTTTGATAAACATCATCTTCACCCAAATCATCGGCCAATTGATCGCGATGGATATAAAGCGTAACGCCATTCAAAATTTGAGCCGCTTCACGGCTATTCACCCCTTCAAAACGAGCGATCAATAGGTCTTTTTGCAGTCTATAAGAACATAAATGATAAGAACGACCTGCTTCGTCATACAACGGATCGTAAAGGGCAAGATTTTGTGGCGGATGAGCAAAGGATTTCACACGCACCTCACCGTTAACACCATGAGCAGCGCCAACCACCGCTAATTGCAATGTCTTATCCATTTAAATCTCTATCATTCTAACTTTGCATTAATCACGCGCCAAAGCCACTACAGGATCAAGACGCGAAGCATTGCGAGCCGGCAAGAAGCCAAAGCCAATACCAATCAAAGCTGAAAAGCCAAAGGCGACCACGATGGACTGCAAAGAATAAGCTAACTTAAAGGGCGAATCAAGCAGAGCGAAAATCCCCCCGATTCCCATACCAAGCGCGATCCCTAAGCCACCTCCTACCAAGCAAACTAAAACTGCCTCAATCAAGAATTGTTGCAAAATATCACCTTGTCGGGCCCCTACCGCCATTCTCACCCCAATCTCGCTAATCCGCTCTGATACAGAAACAAGCATAATATTCATAACGCCAATCCCGCCTACAAGCAAAGAGATAGTAGCAATAGAGGCAATGAGCAAAGTAAAGACAGCAAAACTTTTGTTAATCTGCTTACGAATCTGATCGGTGTTTTCAATATGAAAATCTTCTGCTCCATGGCGCAAAGTCAAAAGATTGCGCGCTGATTGTTCTGCTGCTGCAGGATCTGCATGATCAGCAATGCGCACCGCAATGGACGAAAGCGCATAATTCCCAGTAAGGCGTGATTGCACCGCAGTATAAGGCATAAAAACTTCAACCGATCGGCTTGGCGGCCCAAAGCGGCTTTGATCTACTACGCCAATAATTCTTACTGGCAACCCACCTAGCTCAATGGTTTTGCCCACGGGGCTCTCTTGGCTATCTGGGAATAAAATCTTCACACTATCCTTTTTGATCACCACATTGATGCTATTATCGCGCACATCTTCATCATTGAACAAGCTTCCCTCCACGAGGGTTAACCCATTCACTGCAAAAATATCCGCTCCTCCCCCCATCACTGAAACATTGGCCTCAATATTCCCTGCCCGCGCTGTACCCGTCCCACCATTCATTGGTGTTACCCCTGCTGCATAGGATTGTTGCGCCAAAGCTTCTGCATCAGCTAATCTCAAAGTAGTTACCTTAGCCGCATCAGGGCCTGAAGGGCTACGGCCAGCGCTAACATATAATGTGTTAGTCCCCAGCGCGCTAAAATTAGCCAAAATAGCTCGTTGCGTTCCCTCTCCTAAAGCAACCATAGAAATAACCGCAGCTATCCCAATAATCACCCCCAACATAGTCAAGAAAGTACGCATACGATGCGCATTCATGGAAACAAGCGCCATACGAAATGCTTCTAGAAATCGGTCCACATGCCGGAAGCGGGAAATAGATTGCGCTACTTCAACTGCTATAGGCGCCTGCCCCTCTTGGGTTTTGGTCGCTAATTTTTCTAGGTTCAGGCGATCAGATAAAATCACCCCATCACTGATCTCAATTATACGATCAGCACGTGCCGCTACATTCATATCATGGGTCACAATAATAATAGTGCGCCCCTCTTCATGCAACTCATCCAAAACCCGTAAGACTTCCTCACCGCTATGGCGATCAAGAGCGCCCGTAGGCTCATCAGCCAAAATCACCTGTGCATTATTCATCAAAGCCCGGGCAATGGAAACCCGCTGCTGCTGCCCGCCTGACAGCTGATTAGGGCGATGATGCCACCGTTCAGCCATACCAAGACGGGTTAAAAGAGCCATTGCGCGCTTGCGACGTTGGCTCGCACTCTGGCCAGCATAAGTCGCAGGTATTTCTACATTGCTTAGCGCAGTCAATTCACCCAGCAAATTATAGCGTTGAAAAATAAATCCAAAATGTTCCCGCCGTAAACGCGATAAATCATCCGCTTCTAGAGACGCCGTCTCCACACCAGAGATCTGATAGTTGCCGGAAGTAGGACGATCCAAACAACCTAGAATATTCATCAAGGTTGATTTACCCGAACCTGAAGCTCCCATAATCGCTACCATTTCACCGCGCTTTATGGTTAGGCTTACCTTTTTTAAAACTTGAATCGTGCTTTCGCCCGCTGGAAACTCTTTGATGATATCTTTAAGGACAAGAATCGCTTCAGATTTATTATTCTGCATAAAAGATCCTCATCACATGTCATGACTCAAATGTACGGGCGCTTCAGGCGTAACCTCACCGGTCACTACTACGTCCCCCTCTTTAAGTCCAGAAACTACCTGCACAACAACCTTATTATTAAGCCCTAACACAACCTGTTGATTACGAAGCTGCCCATGCGCATCCAGCACACGAACCACAGCTTTATTATCACCCAAGGTTTGGGCCACCGATTGGAACGGGATGAGTAACACATCTTTGGCTTTGTTCAAAACAATCCTCACCTGTGCTGTCATATAGGTTCTCAGTGCACCATCAGCATTATCAACATCAAACACACCATTATAATAAACGGCCGAATTATTACCAAACGATGTGGACAAGGGGTTGATATCTATGTCATTACGAATAGAAGCAGGAGCCGGATCAACGCGTTTTAAAGTAGATTGATAAACACGTTCAGGACTTCCAAGCACATTAAATTGTACCTCTTGACCAGGTTTTACGTGAATAATATCAGCCTCAGAAATGCCTGTCCGAACCGTCATGGAGGAGAGATCTCCCAAAATAACTAAGGTGGGAGCGCTTTGGACCGCATTCACGGTTTGACCTTTCTGCACCACTACAGCCAAGACTGTGCCATCAGAAGGGGCAATCACTTTAGTATAGGATAAGTTTTCCTCTGCTGTTTTAAGATCCGCTTCCACTTGAGTGATTTGCGCTTCAAACTGCGTTACCTGCGCTTCTCCTACTTCAACTTTAGCAACAGCGCTCTCATAATCAGAATCAGAGATAGCATGGGTCTTTTTTAAATTTTCTTGCCGCGCTAAAGTCTTGCGCGCTAAGTTTAATTGTGCTTGTTGCTGTTTTAGCTGAGCGCGAATACTATTGAGCGAGGCCTTTTTATTGAGCAATTCATTTTTCTGGGTTGTAGGGTCAATCTCTGCCAGTAGCTCACCCTGTTTTACCCTATCGCCAGGTTTAACCTTCATAGAAATAATCTGTCCAGATGCACGAGCACCTACCGCCACTAAACTATGAGGCGTTACAAGCCCTGTTGCCAAGACATTTACCTCTATATCACCGCGTTTAACCGCAGCGGTCGAATACTGAGGTGGTTCCTTATGAAAAAATTTGGCATAAACCCACCAAACCGCCAATAAAATAATGATAAGGAGTATAGCAATTTTTAAAAATTTTTTGCGTCTCATAAAGTCCTATCTTCCTGCCTCTCAGGCCCATTTATCTATCAAGCGGAACACGACCGTATTATGTCTAAAAGAGGCAAACACACAGCCTCTCCCCCACTCATCTCATTTTTGACGCTTAATAAAATGAGGGCCGGTACTATGATCAATGATTAATGGCTGCCCAGCGTCGACCGCCCCATCCCAACCACCGCCAAAAGCTTTCATCAAATTAATATAATCAACAACTAGATTCAATTGGCTATCAATCAACGATTGCTGCCCTGCATAATACCCCCGTTGCGCGTTTAAAAGATCCAAGAAGCTATTATTACCCTCTTTATAAAGTGCATAGGCCAATCGCATGGATTTTTTATGAAGAGCTGCAGCGCGTAACGTATGCGTATAACGCCTACGCTCATTATTCAACGCCACCAAAGCATTTTCTACATCTTCTAATGCCTTAAGGACAGCATTCTGATAAGCAATAAAAGCTTGATCACGCTGCGCACGTGCGCCCATAAGCGCTGCAATCCGTTGCCCACCATGAAAAATCGGAATGGATAGGCCTGGGGCTAAACTCCAGACAATATTCGAAGCACTTGCCAAATCGCCCAATTGCATAGCACTTGTATTAATCGCCCCGCCAAGGCTAAGCGAGGGATAAAAACTTGCTTCCTTCTGACCGATAGCTACTGTTGCTTGGGCAAATTGCCGCTCAGCTTTCAAAACATCAGGCCGGCCGTTCAATAAAGCGGCAGGTACCGTCATAGGAATCGGCCACTTTACTTGAGGCACAGAACTTGGTTTTTGAAGATAAGCGTTTAAAGCCGCAGGTGGACGCCCCGTTAACACTGCTATACGATGTACCGTAGCCATCAATTGGGTTTCCACTTGCGGGATAGAAGCTTCTGTATCAGCTACCTGTCCTTCTGCATTACCAACGTCCAATTGGGTTGCTGCACCAGCACGCAATTTATCACGGGTCAATTGCAGGGTTTGCTTTTGTGAGATAAGACTATCACGCATAAGAGCAAGCTTTTGTTGCGTAGAGCGTAATTGCACATAGCTGGTTGCCACATCGCCAATTACCGTAAGCATAGCAAAGCGTAAATCATTTTCCGCACCCTGCAAGCCATAAAACGCGCCTTCGCGGGCTCGCTTATTTGCGCCGAAAAGATCAAGATCCCACCCTGCTTTTATCCCGCCGCTATAGGGCAAACCTTTAGCGGCATCAGAGCTTGCCTTTGTGTAGGAAAGGCTACCATCAAGGCTAGGAAGAAAAGCGCCGCCTGTCTGTATATATGTCGCCCGTGCGGCGCGTAAATTTGCCTGTGCTGTGGCTACTGAAGTATTATTTTTAATAACCTCGTCCACTAATTGGTTCAAAATTGGATCGTTTAAACGTCTCCACCAGCCGGCTAATTGAAGGTTTTTTTCATAGTTGTTTTTCGTTGCGCTTTGATTTGCACTGCTCCAATCGGATGGAACATTCAAAACAGGCTTTTGATAATCTGGCCCCACCACGCAACCAGAAAGGGTCAAAAGCCCCAAAAGGAGAAATAGCCTTTCCTGCACATTCAAGCCTGTATTGCGCATTTTTACTCCTAAAACCCCAACCCTATCCCTACTACCATCCTATAACAATAAATATTGCTTGAATCAATGATGATAAATAATACGCCTATACAAAGTACTGATTCACAACCATAGGATCAGGGCAAGTGAAACCTTGCTAGTACGGGCACATGATCAGAAGGCCGCTCCCAACCACGCGCCTGCGTCAAAATTTCAACACCCGCCAATAAAGGCAATAAATCTTTTGATGCCCAAATATGATCAAGACGCCGCCCGCGGTCCGCCGCCTGCCAATCTTTAGCTCGATAGCTCCACCAAGTATAAAGCTTTTGAGTCTCAGGAGTGTGAACACGCATAAGATCCACCCAACCACCCTCATTACACAGGTTTTGTAGCATTTGGGTCTCTATTGGCGTGTGACTAACAATCTTTAACAATTGCCGATGAGACCAAACATCGTGTTCCAAAGGTGCAATATTAAGATCGCCCACCAAAATTGATGCCGCTCCATCGGCCCTTTCGGCTTTAAACGCACGCATTTCTTCTAAAAATGCTAATTTATGCCGGAATTTAGGGTTTTCTTCTGGATCGGGCACATCACCGCCAGCTGGAACATAAAAATTATCAATCCGTAGTGCCTTACTCCCCATAGCCACCTTAACAGCTATGTGACGGCAATCAGCCATCTCACAAAATCGCCTCTTTTCTACAAGCGTTAAAGGATGACGCGCCAAGGTCGCTACCCCATGATAGCCTTTTTGGCCATGAAACATACAATGCTCATAGCCCAACGCTTGTAGCGCTTTCAATGGAAATTGATCATCAGGGCATTTTGTCTCCTGCAGACAAAGAACATCGGGTTCATAACGGCTAAGATAATCTAAAACAAGTGGCAAGCGCAAACGGATCGAATTAATATTCCATGTAGCAACTGTAAAAAGCATTCATCCAATCCTAGTATAATTCGCTAAAATAGCACCAAAATAACAAAATATGCACAACCTAAAACTTAAAGTCATGCCAATTGTACTAGAATAAATAAGATGCTAGGTCTATATAAATAGGGAAAATTTATTAGCCTATTCAATCCTCCTGCCTTTCAGCCCCGCCGATTCATAGAAATGCGATCATAGGGAATGGTAAACATGCCCTTTGCAAAACGCACACCCGTACGCACATTGCTGATTTGCACAGTAGTTGCCAAATTTTGTTGATCAATCACCGTCCATTGTCGCAGAGCATAAGTTTTAGGATCAAAAATAAGCTGGATTTGCCCTCTGCCCAAGCTTCTATCGGCCAAAACCATAGTAATGTTGCCCGCCTTTTGCGAAAAACCGATAAGCTGGCCGCCACCAAGATTAATCTGGTTATCAAGCAACATTTTCATAGGCGTCTGCGATAGCTGATAAAGAGCCCAACTATCCAGCTCTCGGTTATTAATGGCAACCGAACGCCCATCAGAAATCACACGCAAATTAGAATTGTCATAACTAAAACGAACCTTGCCAGGTCGTTCCATGTAAAAGGTACCACGGCTTACATCGCCTTTAGGGCCAAATTGGACAAAGTCCCCCGTCATGGTTTTGATTGATGCAAAATAATTTGCCACTGTCTGAGCAAGTGCATAGGGACTTTGTTGCTGGGCATTTGCGTTTTGAGCGCAGACCTCTTGACCAATCAGAAAAGTCATCAACACAAGCGCTACGCCCCAGCGCGTACCAGCCCTAATTGTCTTCCTATTCATCGCCATCCCCTTTTAAAAATATTTGAAACGCCATAATTCTAGTCCTTATGACTATACCATAAATAACTTAAAACGAATCTTCACCTTCCACCAAAATTTCGCGTTTACCAACATGATTAGCAGGGCTAATCAACCCCTCCTCTTCCATCCTTTCAATCAAAGAAGCTGCTCGATTATACCCCACATTTAAGCGTCTTTGGATATAAGAGGTCGACGCTTTGCGATCACGTAGCACCACAGCTACCGCTTGGGCATAGAGGTCTTTTGGATCAGATGCATAGGTGGTACCTTCTAATTCATCTTCCCTATCGTCAACCACCGCCTCACAATAATCAGGCGCCCCTTGGGCTTTTAAATGCCCCACCACGCGTTCCACTTCTTCATCGCCTACAAAGGGGCCATGCACCCTCTGCACACGCCCGCCCCCCATCATAAACAACATATCGCCCTGCCCTAATAATTGTTCTGCCCCTTGCTCGCCTAAAATAGTACGACTATCAATTTTTGATGTCACCTGAAACGAGATACGGGTAGGAAAATTAGCCTTAATCGTACCAGTAATCACATCTACTGAAGGGCGTTGGGTGGCCATAATCAGATGAATGCCAGCCGCGCGAGCCATTTGTGCTAAGCGCTGAACTGCAGACTCAATGTCTTTGCCTGCTACCAACATAAGATCAGCCATTTCATCAATAATAACGACAATATAGGGCATGGGGTGCAGGGCAAGGGATTCGCTTTCAAACACGGGCTCCCCCGTTTGAGGGTCAAATCCCGTTTGTAATGTTCGCACCAAAATATCTTCTTGGACAGCAGCCCCATTAACTTTGGCATTAAACCCTTCAATATTACGCACGCCTAATTTAGACATTTTGCGATAACGTTCCTCCATCTCGCGTACCGCCCATTTTAATGCCACCACCGCCTTTTTAGGGTCAGTAACCACCGGCGTTAATAAGTGAGGAATTCCATCATAAACCGATAGCTCCAGCATCTTAGGGTCTACCATAATCAAACGGCATTCTTCCGGCGTCATGCGGTAAAGAAGCGATAAAATCATCGTATTTATAGCTACCGACTTCCCTGAACCCGTTGTACCAGCTACCAAAAGATGCGGCATTTTAGCTAAATCAGCTACCACCGCCTCCCCATTGATGGTTTTTCCCAAAGCAAGCGCCAATCGGAACTTGCTTTGAGAAAATTCACGAGCCTCTAAAATTTGCCGCAAATAGACCATTTCTCGGTTTGGATGCGGCAGTTCAATCCCAATCACATTGCGTCCAGATATCACCGCCACCCGCGCCGAAATTGCGCTCATTGAGCGTGCGATATCATCCGCCAAGCCAATGATACGGGAAGATTTAATCCCTGGTGCGGGTTCAAATTCATAGAGGGTAACAACAGGCCCTGCCTGAAAGTGGATAATTTCACCGCGCACGCCAAAATCTTCCAACACAGTTTCCAATTCGCGCGCGCGTTCTCGATAGAACTCATGGTCAGGCAACTGTTTTTTTACACCACCAGGCATACTTCCCAAATAATCAAGTAAAGGTAAAGCGAAACTATCCCCCGCTAAAGCATCTACCTTTTGCACCGCACGTCGTCCGCGCATGGGGAGCGGTTGCGCTTCTAAAAACTGGCTCTGCACTGCCTGCACAGAGGCAAAGCACGGCTCAACTCGGGCCTCATCTTCAACTTTTTTGGAGCGGTAAAACCCGCGCCGTGTCAGTGGAGGAAAGCAATTTTTAATCCAATAAAAAAAGTGTAAAATCCCCCCCGAAAATGCTACAAGCTTACCGCCTATCTTCTCACTTAACCCCGATGTTTCATCCTCTCCCTCCACAAAATTTGCATCAGACTCTTGGTGGGCGGGCGGTTTAGAACACGATTTCCGGGGTCGGCTTGGGCGCCCACTCGTAAGCCACGCCCATAAGGTAAGGGGTGCAAAAACCAAAACAACCAATCCATAACGTATACCCAACGGCATAGTAGGAAAAAACCCAAGTAAATAGGTCAAACTTTCATCACCAACAATCCCCCCGAGCCCCATCGGCATCGGCCAAAAAGCAAAGGGCGGAATAAGACTTAAACAAATCGCAAAGGCCCAGCTAGCTACAAACCAGCATAAAAACCGCCATATTAAGTGACGGAACCTTTTTTGCGCCATTAAAAGCGCCGCCCAAAAAAATGGCGGCAATAATAGCCCCACACTTGCCAAACCCAAAAATTGCACCAATAAATCCGCGGCCACAGCCCCCGGCCACCCCATCCAATTTTGAATGGGATGATCAGTAGCATAACTAAGCGAAGGGTCTCCTACATGCCAACTGACCAAAGCAAGACCCATAAATATAATCGCGGCTAAAAGAGCTAAACCACAAAGCGCTCCAATCTGCTGGGCAATAACCGTAAAAAAGCCTATCGTTTGCTCATCTTCTTGTGATGAATAATAAGGAAAATTCTGCTGCATCTTTATCCCTATAAATACGAGCCCATTGCCTTCCATTTCACTTAGCATAACAAAATTAATAGGCCTTTAACCATCATCTGGCTGATCCTCTACGCGTCATTCCCGCTATCACTAGATAGCTTTTGTACTAGTATACAGAATCATGGCGGCTTACGAGCTTCGTGTATTGGCCTTTTAAGAGGGCGCGCCACGCTTGATTTCTCTGTTTGTCCCCTATGAGGCTTTTGGGGTATGCAAGCGCACCAAGCCCTCTTGGGCCACACTCGCTAATAAATGCCCATCGCGGCTATAGATAAAGCCGCGCCCAAAGCCACGCGATCCGTTAGTATTAGGGCTATCAAGCGCATATAATAACCAATCATCCACTTGCGCAGGGCGATGAAACCAAACCGAATGGTCAAGGCTCGCCGCCTGAATATCAGGCGCGAAAATCGAACGCCCATGAACCAAAAGCGCAGTATTCAAAATGGCCATATCAGAAAGATACGCCAAAAGCGCCGCATTCCGCCGCCGATCGTGAAAAAGACTACGATCAAGCGTTCCATCCACAACTCCTTCAAAAGCAAACCAACATGTTTGTTGCGGTTCACCCTTATGCGGGCGTAAATATTGACTGAAATCCAAAGGCCGTATTGTAAAAGGACGCAACAAACTCCAATAATGCTTGACATTAAAAGGTGCTTCTTCATCAACCCATTCATTGATCTGATGTTCAGTAGCAAGACTTTCTGGATCAGGCAGCCCTTTTGGCATAGGATAATGATAATCAAGCCCCACTTCGTCACACTGAAACGACGCCGAAAAAGACAAAATTACCCCATGGCTTTGCTTAGCTACCACGCGACGGCTAGAAAAGCTACCTCCATCACGCAATCGTTCTACCTCATAAAGGATAGGCTCATTTGGAGAACCAGGACGCAAAAAATAAGCATGGAGCGAATGAACAAACCGCGTTTCTATCACCGTATGGCTTGCTGCCATTAGCGCTTGCGCAATGACATGCCCCCCAAAGACCCGTTGCCAATGAGAGCTCCCACTTTGTCCAAGAAACCGATCCTCGCCCATAGGCTTAAGATCAAGAATGGAAAGAAGCTGTCGGAGAGGATCTATCATAACTACTTACTTTGCTCTACACTAATGCATAAATTTATATCAATAAAGGAGCAGATAGCAATCCTTTTATCAAAAGGCAGCGTTTTGCAAAAAAACATGGGCAAAACAAAAGTCGCGTGCTAAATTTTGATGAGATATGAATCGCACTTCCCCTAAAAACAGCGACGAAGGAACGTAGCGTGTATGCACTGTACCAAGCCTTGAAAGGAAAAATATGGCTATAGCAAGCCTCAATAAGCGCGACATTTTTATCGCTGGTGGCGGTATCATTGGGCTTAGCCTAGCTATCGCTATCAAACAGGCAGTGCCCTTTCTAAATATAACCATTGTTGAAGCAGGGCCTGCTTGCCGAAAGGATCCGCGCGCCACAGCGCTTACCGCTGCCGCTGTTCGCTTATTCAAACAGCTCCAATGCTGGGAAGCAACAGCCCCCCACGCCCAAGCAATCCATAAAATGATCATCACTGATTCCCGCTTAGCTGATCCCGTGCGCCCCACGTTCCTAACTTTTTCCAAAGATGTCGCCCCTAATGAGCCCTTCGCCCATATGGTGGAAAATAAATATCTAAACACAGCCCTCTATGAACGAGCCAAGGCTCTGAATATCTGCATGCTTTTTGAACAAAAGGTGGTTTCATTTGCGTTGCAAGCAGGGCATATAGATATTCAGCTCGACGGGCACCCGCCTTGCCAGGCCAAGCTTTTAATTGCTGCCGATGGCGCTCGTTCTACTGTGCGTAAACAAGCTGGAATCCCTTGTCTAGAGTGGTCCTATCCTCAAAAGGGGATTGTTGCAACTATCCACCATGAACGCCCCCACCAAGGTTGTGCGATAGAACATTTCCTCCCCGCTGGCCCCTTCGCAATTTTACCACTAATAAACCAGCGTAGCACACTTGTCTGGAACGAACCGCCTGAAGAAGCTGAAAAATTAATGCACGCTGATCCGCTTCTTTTTGAAGTCGCCTTAGAACAACGTTTTGGCCACCATTTGGGCACTTTCAAAGTAGATGATAATCGGCAAACTTTTCCCCTTGGCCTTTTATTGGCTCGCCACTTTGTCAAACCACGCCTTGCACTTATTGGCGACGCCGCCCACGCTATCCACCCTATCGCCGGCCAGGGGCTTAATTTAGGTTTAAGCGATGTCGCAGCGCTTGCAGAGATTATTGTAGATGCCACAAGGCTTGGACTTGATATTGGAGCAATGAATATTTTAGAAGATTATCAATGCTGGCGGCGCTTTGAAACTACACAAATGGGCATCACCACAGATCTCCTTAACCGCCTTTTTTCAAATGATCACAGCGCGTTACGCTTATTACGCGATATTGGCCTCGGTTTTGTTGAACGCCAAACTTGGTTAAAAGACGCGCTCATTAAACGAGCCGCAGGCCTTAATAAAGGTGCCCCGCGGCTTCTAAAGGGCCAGCCCCTTTAGTGAAATTGCACCTTCCATATTCCCCTATATGCGTCCTAAAAATTTCAGGACGCATATATTAATTTTAATACCTATGCTTCAGCAGCGGCAGCTTTAGCGTCTTCTTCTGCTTGCTTAGCTGCAGCAAGACGCTCTTGAGCTTTTTTACCCAGTTGCCCTTTAATAGGATTCTGGCGCGCTGGACGCGCTAAAAGCCCTGCTTGATCTAAAAACCGCGCTACCCGATCCGTAGGCTGAGCACCATGAGAAAGCCAATGGCGCACGCGATTGTCATCTAACTTCACCCGTTCGCCATCCTTAGGTAGCATAGGATTCCAAGCACCCACGCGTTCAATAAAACGACCATCGCGGGGGCTCCGCACATCAGCAACAACAATGTGGTAATAGGGCCGCTTTTTTGATCCTGCACGAGCCAAACGTATTTTTAGTGCCATAATTTTCTCCTTAACTGTTACGTATTACCGCTTGAGCGGCAACTTCTTCATGATGGCGTGTAGCGTACTGAATAAGTAATTTTAAAAACACTTCCGCCAAATCAGGGTTCAGGCCGCTTTCTTCGGCCAAGCACCGCCAACGGACAATTTGCTCTTTTTCACGCTTAAAATCAGACGCTGGCATATGATGATCGGCTTTCAAAAAGCTCACCGCATCGGTACAACGAAACCGCTCTGCTAAAATATGCACAAGAGCAGCATCGCAATTATCAATAGAGGCGCGCAACCGCTTTAATTCATTAGGAATTTCATAAAGAGGTTCCATCGATTCATTCCTATCTCTTTTTTGGTAAACCAGGTAAACCACTAGAAAGCGAAGGGAATTTTTGTCCGAGCGACGTATTTTGAACCTCTTGCTGAAGTGCAGCCAGCTTTTGAGGATCAAAGTCACCCAAACCGCCTCCACCATTCATAAGACTCATTTTACTACCAAGACCACCAAACATTTTTTGCATCATCCCGCCCCCTTTGCCTTTACCACCCATAGCTTTCACCATATCGGCCATTTGCCGATACATCTTCAATAACTTATTGATATCAGCGGCTTGTGTCCCAGACCCCTTAGCAATCCGCTGTTTTCGGCTATGTTTCAAAAGGTCAGGATTAGCCCGTTCTTCTTTAGTCATTGATGAGATAATCGCCAATTGACGATTAAATAATCGATCATCAAGACCCGCTGCAGCGATCTGCTGTTTCATTTTGCCCAAGCCTGGCATCATGCCCATAATGCCGCCCATACCACCTAGCTTTTTCATCTGCTGCAATTGGGTGGCAAGGTCATTTAAATCAAACCTTCCCGCTTGCACCTTCTTAGCCAAAGCAGCCGATTTTTCTTGATCAAAATTTTCTGCAGCTTTTTCCACAAGCGATACAATATCGCCCATACCCAAAATACGATCAGCTATGCGGCGTGGATGAAAATCTTCCAAGGCATCCATTTTTTCGCCTACCGCAATAGCTTTAATGGGCTTACCCGTTACCGCCCGCATAGAAAGCGCCGCTCCACCACGCCCGTCGCCATCCATACGTGTCAAGATGATCCCGCTAATCCCTACCCGCTCGTCAAACGAACGGGCTAAATTGACCGCATCTTGCCCCGTCAAGCTATCGGCTACAAGTAAAATTTCATGAGGATTTGCTTGCGCTTTGATTTCAGCCATTTCCAGCATTAAAGCCTCATCAATATGAGTACGTCCTGCTGTATCTAGGATGACAACATCATACCCGCCCAATTTAGCAGCCTGTAAAGCACGATCAGCGATAGCGACTGGCGACTGTCCAGCTATAATTGGTAAGCTAGCCCCTTCTATCTGTTCAGCTAATTGGCGCAGCTGTTCCTGCGCGGCTGGTCGGCGCGTATCAAGCGAAGCCAAAAGCACTTTTTTATTTTGCTTCACTTGCAACCGCTTGGCAATTTTTCCGCTTGTAGTAGTTTTTCCTGACCCTTGTAACCCTACCAGCATAAGCACCACAGGAGACGGCGCATTAAGATCAAACCCCACACCCTCTTGTCCGAGCATAAAAACCAATTCATCATGAACAATTTTTACAACCATTTGCCCAGGCTTAATGGCTTTTAAAAGATCAGCTCCTACTGCTTTCTCTTTGACACGCTCAATAAAGGAACGTACCACATCAAGAGCGACATCAGCTTCAAGCAAAGCCCGTCGGATTTCACGCAAAGCTGCATTGACATCAGCCTCCGATAAAGCGCCGCGACCAGTCAAGCTGTTGAAGATAGAGCCAAGCCGCTCTTGCAATGATTCAAACATAATGCCCTCATTTCACTTTTAAGATAGCGGATTTACAAAGCAAGTGTGATAAAGATAAAACCGAGGCATCCGAGGGCGTATCACGCTGTCGGATGTTGACCTCTAAGCTCATGGCTTAGTCAGTGGCTCCAAGCTTCATTCTTGTTGCAAATACGACCCACCAACCATAAAAGCTAACGCCTGTCAAGCCTATTATGCAATATAGCCACCACACGCCGCTCTCACCGACTTTATTGCGAGGCGTGCACCACACGATAAAAATCGCCGCTCTTTTGTTCCATCACCCACAATTCACCGCTAGCAATATCAAACCAAGCGCCATGCAGACTCAAGCGGCCTTCAGTTTCACGAGCTTTAATCCACGGAAAGCTACGCAAATTAGTGATAGAATAACGAATAGAAATGCGCTCAAGAGCGGTGTGTCGCTCACTCTCTGTCATCAAATCATTAGCCGTAACACTTGCCGCTGCGGGGGCCAAAAGGCTCATCCATTGGCCAATGAAATCATTAGATAAAAGCGGCGCGCCAGGATCGCGCAAAGCCGTACTAATTCCACCACAGCGCCCATGGCCTAAAATGACAATATGACCCACCTCAAGAGATCGCACAGCAAATTCAAGGGCGGCTGATGTAGCATGATATTCGCCATCAGGCTGGAAAGGCGGGACAAGATTAGCCACATTACGCATAACAAAAATCTCGCCTGGATCTGCACTAAAAATGGTTTCCGGCGCGGCTCGCGAATCGCAACAAGCGATCACCATCGTGGCTGGCTTTTGCCCTAGTTTGGCTAGTTGGTGGTATTGCTCACTTTTTTGGGGAAAACGATCTTCAATAAAATGGCGGTATCCTTCCAAAAGTTTGCAAGGTAAATCAATCATGAGCTGTGCATAACCTCTCATTTTGGCGCTTCAGAGTGCTTCTCTTAATCATACCGCTTTCCCCTGTCAAAGGAAAGTTCCTTACCCTCCTAACGAAATAGGTTTGTCTATCTAGAGGAAAACAACCGTCTAACGCTAAATAAGGATTGACAAGATTTTCTACTTATTCCACTCCTAAGATAATCTCTTGCTGGATCACAATGAGGAGACCGCGGTGTCTGAACAATCTCCTGGCCTATCTGAAAGCCTTTCCCAAGGGGAAAAACCCCTTCACCTCTCACGTCATGCCGATAGTACCGTTGCTAATGCAAAAGCGCTCTTACCTTTATTATTCGCGCACGCAGCTCGCGACGATATAAGCGCCTATCAGCCAACAGAATTAGAGGCCGCTGCTCAGCTTGCCATTTTAGCGATTTTCGCTCACAACAACGGCGAACGAATCATTGCTCTTGATCACGAAAGCGTAAAACGCGCGGGCCACAATGTGACTGTCCTCACCTTGGTGAACGATAATAAGCCTTTTTTGCTTGATTCAATAATGAACATTATAAATGAAATCGGCTACCACGTTTATCTCGTTGCTCACCCAGTTTTTAATATCACAAAGAAAACCGATACGCTTATCCTCAGCGCGCAAAGCGCTGAAACGGAGGCTGAGCGCGTTAGTGTAATGCAAATCCATATACCACCGCTGTCTCTTGAAGCTGCTCAAAAGCTACAAGAGCTAGTCAACGTCAGTTTAGCACAGGTCGAAGTTGCGGTACGAGACTGGCAGCCCATGCTACAAAAAGTAGATGAATTAATCGCCCACTATCAAAAAAATCTTGTAGACAGCCGTAGGAAACAAGCCCAAAATGCCATCGACTTTTTAAATTGGCTACGGGATAATAACTTCACCTTTCTTGGTATGCGCGCCTATGCCTTTTCGGGTCACGAAAATCCTTCAGAAGCTTTCCGCCCGCAAGGAAAAGCCTTAGGTATCCTTATTGATGAGACCATCCGCATCATCGGCGATGAACGAATAAATGAGCCCCCCCGTGAAGCGCTTTCCTTTATGGAAAGCGAAGATTTATTAATTATCAGCAAAGCCAATAGCCGTTCGCAAGTGCACCGCCTTGAACGCTTGGATTATATTGGTGTTAAATTATTTACAGAAAGCGGCGCTTTATGTGGAGAATTGCGCATTGTGGGGCTCTTCACCTCTGCGGCCTACACGCGCTCTGTCTTGCAAATCCCCCTTTTACGAGAAAAGACCCAAAGCGTGATCGCTGCCCTTGGCTATAATCCCGCTGATCATTCAGGCAAAGCACTTTTAAATGTCCTTGAAACCTATCCGCGCGAGGTTATGTTTCGTGTCGACACAGAAACCTTAACCCGCGACGCAGCGCTCATCCTTGAGCTTACTGAGCGCCAGCGCCTGAGGATCCTACCGCATCCTGACCCATTCGGTCGCTTTGTTTCACTACTTGTTTACCTGCCCCGCGGCTATGATGATAGCGTAGTGCGTGAAAAAATGGCAGCTTATTTTATGGAAATTTATGGAGGCGAGTCCTATCATTATTATCCACTCTTTTTAGAAGGCTCAATGACACGCCTTTACTATATTATTCACCGCAAAGGCTCGGACGCCCCACCTTCCATCGCACGCGAAATTTTAGAAGATCACATCGCTTCCATTGCTATTCCTTGGCACTATCGGGTACAAAAAGCCACGCTTGATCTCAAAGCAACAAGCGCTGTTAGTTACCTAGCAACCCAATTTCCCGAGTCCTATCGCGATCTTTTCTCAGCCAAAACAGCTATACAAGACGCCTCCCATATTTTAGACTTAAATCCGCAAAAACCGCTTAAAGTCGTTTTTTGGCACCCCGATCGTAGATCAAAACAACAGGCCAGTCTGAAACTTTTCCACCAAGGCGCAGCTTTAGCCCTTTCTCAGCGGGTGCCTTTATTAGAAAATATGGGCTTTCGCGTTATCGCTGAACAAACCTTAGAATTACCCGATAATCAAGGAAATATTATTTATCTCCACGATATGCTCCTGGAAAATGCTTATGGCGCCGCCGTAGATCTTAGCGACGATGGGGCGCTTTTAGCCCAAGCTTTTATAGCAATTTGGGAAAAAGATGCCGACAATGATGGCTTCAATGCCCTCGTACAAACTGCGCGGCTTTCATGGCAAGCAGTAGTAATTTTACGCCATTATGGGCGTTATCTTCAACAAGTAGGCATACCCTATTCACAAGCACGCCTCGCGGAAG
The DNA here is from genome assembly GCF_046843095.1 of Bartonella sp. DGB2. Classification (GTDB taxonomy): domain Bacteria; phylum Pseudomonadota; class Alphaproteobacteria; order Rhizobiales; family Rhizobiaceae; genus Bartonella. The sequence goes on along the minus strand of NZ_CP177329.1, from coordinate 170,185 downwards.
CTTTGAACAATCATCCGCATTTGGCGCGAGCCCTTTATGAACTCTTTTGCTTAAAATTTGACCCCGCCCGTCAGAATGCAACGGTGAAAGACGCCATTGCCGCTTGTAAAGATCAAATCGAAAATAGCCTACAAAATGTCCCAAGCCTTGATGATGATCAAATCATTCGCCGCTATCACAATTTAATCGACGCTTCCTTGCGTAGCAACGCCTTTTTGACCGAAAATAATGGTCAAGCGCGGCGTATTCTTGCTACAAAGCTCAACCCACGCCTATTAGATGGTTTGCCTGAACCGCGCCCCTATCGCGAAATTTTTGTCTATGGACCAGAGGTAGAAGGCGTACATTTGCGATTTGGACCGGTGGCGCGGGGGGGCATTCGTTGGTCTGATCGCGCCCTTGATTACCGAACCGAAATATTAGGTCTCGTTAAAGCCCAACAGGTTAAAAATGTGGTGATCGTCCCCGTAGGATCCAAAGGCGGCTTTTATCCCCATATGTTACCACAAAGCGCTGACCGTGCCCAAATCAACGAAGCTGGACAGCAAGCCTATATCCACTATATTTCAGCCCTATTATCAATAACTGATAACCTGCAGGAGGGCATAGTAGTGCCTCCTAAGGGGCTTGTACGGCATGATGGCGATGATCCTTATTTTGTGGTGGCAGCTGATAAGGGTACAGCCACCTTTTCTGATACCGCCAACACAATCAGCCAAACCTACGGGTTTTGGCTTGATGATGCCTTCGCTTCTGGCGGCTCGGTGGGTTATGATCATAAAGAAATGGGCATTACCGCCAAAGGTGCCTGGGAAGCAGTCAAACGCCATTTTCGTGAATTGTTTAACCATGACATCAGCACAACGCCCTTTACCTGTGTCGGAGTCGGCGATATGTCGGGTGATGTATTCGGGAATGGAATGCTATTGTCACGGCAGACAAAGTTAATTGCTGCCTTCGACCACCGCGACATCTTTATTGATCCAAATCCTGATCCATCAATAAGCTATGCCGAACGCCAACGGCTCTTTGCTTTGCCGCGTTCCAGCTGGCAAGATTATGACAAAGAGAAATTATCACTAGGCGGCGGTGTTTTCTCACGCAATGCTAAAACCATTACCCTTTCGCCCCAAGCGGCAGTAGCGATTGGCATTGATAAAACCATCGCTACCCCCACAGAAATCATGCGAGCCATTCTAAAAGCAGAGGTTGATCTTTTGTGGTTTGGAGGCATTGGTACTTATATTCGGGCAAGCAACCAAAGCGATGCGCTGGTGGGCGACCGTACAAATGATACCATACGCATTACTGGCCTTGAAGTGCGGGCTAAGGTCATCGGCGAAGGCGCAAACCTTGCCCTAACCCAACAAGGCCGGATAGAATATTGCCTTAATGGCGGCCGTTGTGATACCGATGCCATTGATAATTCGGCGGGTGTCAATTGTTCTGACGTTGAGGTTAATATTAAAATTGCCTTGGCCCATGCCATGGCGGCAGGAGCACTAAACCGTCCCGCCCGTGATGTCTTACTCAAAGAAATGACCGATCAAGTCTCACATTTAGTTCTGCGCAATAATTATCTACAGCCTTTGGCCTTATCAATAGCCGAACAAAGAGGCGCGCTAGACCTTCCTTATCAAATTCGCTTTATGGCTGATTTAGAACGACAACACTTACTTGATCGTAAAGTAGAAATTCTTCCCGATGACCAACAATTGCGCGCGCGTCTCTCTCAAGGCCAAGGGCTCACTCGGCCTGAATTATCGGTTATAATGGCTTATGCAAAATTAACTTTACAAGAAGAGATCACCCGATCGTCTCTCGTAGATGACCCCTACTTGGAAAAAACATTGTTAAGCTACTTCCCTACCCAAATGCAAGAAAATTTGTCCGCAGCCTTATTATCGCATCCCTTACGGCGAGATATCATTGCAACGCTCTTAGCCAATGATAGCGTCAATCGCGGGGGGCCTACCTTTGTTTACCGTCTCCAAGACATGAGTGGACAAAAAGCCGAACAGGTTGTACGGGCTTTTATCGCAGTGCGTGATGGCTTTGCGTTGCCTGAACTTTATAAAAAAATTGATGCTTTAGATAATAAAGTCCAAGGGCGTATCCAGAATAATTTCTATATGACAATGACCGAAATGCTGTTTACCACAACGGGTTGGCTATTGCGCAATATGGGAGCAAATGCCTCACTTGCTCAACAGATTGAGACAATAAGCACAGCGCGACAAACAATCCTTGATGCGCTTCCTACCCTCATACCCGAGCCCATGGTGGCGCGCTTAAAAGCGCGTGAGGAACAATTCCAATCGGTCGGAGCAGAAAAAGAGCTTGCTCAGCAATTGGCTTTTTTAGATCTATCTCCCTTGATTATGGATATAATACTTATCGCAAAACAAAGCCAAAGCTCTCTCCTTAAAAGCGCAAAAAGCACTTTTGCTCTTTATGAAATGTTCCGTATGGGGCGGATCGAAGAAGCAAGCCATGCCATCGCCATCCTTGATTATTATGATGGTATGGCAGTCTTGCAAATCCACGATAAAATCCGTGCAACCTTGCGCGATCTCACAGCGCAAATCTTGCAGACTTATGGCCACGATGATCCCATTACAATATGGCTTACTAAAAACCAGATAAGGATAGAAGATGTGATTGGTCGCATTTCAGTCCTAATTGAAGGAGATTTAAATATTTCGCGCTTTATATTTGCCGCTTCCATGCTAGCCACCCTTTTGACGGTTGCGTGATATTATATGTCCAGACCCCTGCTAAAAGGCTTGAGGCTAGCCATCTTTAATCCTAAGAAGGAGGAAAATAGAAAAATTTCAGCTAAACCCCTTCCAAGGCTTTGACGCAGCGGTTTTTCCGTATTAAAAAGGGCTAACCATAGCGCTTACCAATTTAACGACCGATAGCTTAGCATTTAATGTCGGAACATAGGCTTTGCCCCTATGTCAATGGAAGGGCAAAAGGAGTCTAGATCATAGGCTTTCAGGCTTGCGACAAATAGGATTTGATTATGAACGATGCAATGGAAAAGGCAACAGTGCAGAAAGATCGGCCACTTTCGCCTCATATCAATATTTATCGTTGGCCTATTACAATGGCTATGTCCATTGCCCACCGCATTAGTGGTGGAGCGCTTTATTTTGGAACGATATTTTTAGCAGCTTGGCTTATTTCTGCTGCTTATGGCCCAGCAAGTTTTGCCTATGTGAACGGACTTTTTTCGTCTTTGTTAGGGCGTATTATTTTATTTCTTTACACATTAGCCCTTGTTCATCATTTAGTAGGTGGTATACGCCACTTGATATGGGATGCCAAGCCTTGCCTACTCGAAAAAAACTTGGCCAGCAAAACCGCTTGGGCAACTATCTTTATCACCGTAGTCTTAACCCTTGTCATTTGGATCATAGCCTATACAATCCGCTAAAATTGCGCATGGAATTATTTTAAAATCAATTAGGGGGTGCCCTCCCGCTTGAAGTTGCACCTATCTCGCGCGAAAACATCAAAAGGCGTGTTAAATAAGCAAAGTGGGGCGTAAAAGCCCGATCAGTAGCGAAAGCTTTGGAGGTTTTATGAAAAAGGATTTTAGAACAGAGCTTGCAAAAGCCCAAGGCTTAGGAAGTACGCGTACTGGTACAAGCCATTTTTGGTTACAACGGATCAGCGCGCTAGCCAATATTCCTCTGATTATATTTTTTATCTTATTGGTCGTCTCTTTAGTGGGTCAAAACTATGATAACGTGTATCAGACCCTTTCTCGCCCACCCGTAGCAGCTTTAATAGCGCTTATGACAACATCCAGCCTTATACATATGAAATTAGGAATGCAGGTTATTATCGAAGATTATGTCCACAATCATACTTTAAAAGCGCTTTGTTTAGCGTTAAACATTTTCTTTTGTTTTAGTGCAGGCGCGGCTCTATTGCTGGCCTTGTTAAAAATTACGTTGGGAGGTTGATCCTCATGGTATCTGAGACACTAGCAACGCCATCCCATGGCGGCAAAGCCTATAACTATGTAGACCACGAATTTGATGTGGTGGTAGTGGGCGCAGGAGGGTCTGGCTTGCGTGCAACACTAGGTATGGCTGAACAAGGACTGAAAACAGCCTGTATCACTAAAGTATTCCCCACGCGCTCCCATACAGTAGCTGCTCAGGGAGGCATTGCTGCCTCCTTAGCCAATATGGGACCAGATAATTGGCAATGGCATCTTTATGATACAGTCAAAGGCTCTGATTGGCTAGGCGATACTGATGCCATGGAATATCTAGCCCGTAACGCCCCTGCTGCTGTCTATGAATTGGAACATTATGGCGTGCCCTTTTCGCGTACAAAAGAGGGCAAAATCTATCAACGTCCCTTTGGGGGTCACACCACAGAATTTGGAGAAGGACCGCCCGTCCAGCGCACTTGCGCGGCAGCAGACAGGACGGGGCATGCCATGTTGCACACCCTTTATGGCCAAAGCCTAAAACATAACGCCCAATTTTTTGTCGAATATTTCGCCCTTGATCTTATCATGACCGATGGCGTCTGCACGGGAATTGTGGCATGGAATTTAGATGATGGCACGATACATCGCTTTGCAGCTAAAATGGTAGTTCTAGCCACCGGCGGTTATGGACGCGCCTATTTTTCAGCCACTTCCGCCCACACCTGCACAGGCGATGGGGGCGGTATGATAGCGCGCGCGGCTTTACCCCTACAAGATATGGAATTTGTGCAATTTCATCCCACCGGTATTTATGGCGCAGGCTGCCTTATTACCGAAGGAGCTCGCGGTGAAGGCGGCTATCTTATCAATAGCGAAGGTGAACGCTTTATGGAACGCTACGCCCCTTCCTTCAAAGACCTAGCCTCACGCGATGTTGTTTCGCGATGCATGACACTTGAGATCCGAGAAGGGCGCGGCGTAGGCAAAAAAAAGGATCACATTCACTTAGTGCTCAACCACATAGACCCTGCTATTTTGCACGAGCGCCTACCAGGTATTTCCGAATCTGCACGCATTTTTGCAGGGGTCGATGTTACGCGCGACCCAATCCCCGTTTTGCCAACAGTCCATTATAATATGGGCGGAATACCAACCAATTATTACGGTGAGGTACTAAACCCCACCGAAAATGACCCTGACCGGATTCAACCAGGCCTTATGGCCGTAGGTGAAGCTGGATGCGCCTCTGTCCATGGCGCCAACCGTTTAGGTTCTAATTCACTGATTGACCTTGTGGTTTTTGGCCGCGCTGCGGCTCTACGTGCAGGTGAAACCATTAACCGCAAAAGTCCAATCCCACCCATTAACGAAGCAGCAGTTGAAAAGATTATAACCCGTTTTGATCGCGTACGTTTTGCTAATGGTGCCATCCCAACTGCTCAATTGCGCGATAAAATGCAACGCGCCATGCAAGAGGACGCCGCCGTTTTCCGTACCCAAGAATCACTTGACCAAGGTTGTCAAAGAATCTCTACCCTTTGGAAAGAACACGCTGATATAAAGGTTAGTGATCGCTCTCTGATATGGAATTGTGACTTAATGGAAAGCCTAGAGCTTGATAATTTAATGGCCAATGCCATAACCACAGTTTATTCTGCAGCAGCGCGAACCGAAAGTCGCGGAGCACATGCACGTGAAGATTACCCTGAACGCGATGATCAAAATTGGCGTAAACATACACTTTCTTACCTTGATGAAGCAGGCAATGTCACCCTTTCATACCGCGCGGTGCACACAGCGCCTTTGACGAGTGTTGAAGAGGGTGGTATTGATCTAGAAAAAATCGCGCCCAAAAAGCGCGTCTATTAAGGGGCGATCCGATGGTAAAATTAACGCTTCCCAAAAACTCCCAAGTGCGTAAAGGCAAAATTTGGCCAAAACCAAAAAACACCCAAAACATCATCGAATTTCATATTTATCGCTGGTCGCCTGATGATGCCGCGAACCCACAGCTTGACACCTACTATGTAGACGGCGATGCCTGTGGACCGATGATCTTAGACGGACTTTTATACATTAAAAACCATATTGATCCCAGCCTATCATTGCGACGCTCGTGCCGAGAGGGAATCTGTGGATCCTGCGCCATGAATATCGATGGTAGCAATACCTTGGCTTGTACTAAGGGCATGGATGAAGTAACTCATCCGATCAAAGTCTACCCTTTGCCTTCCATGCCAGTGGTCAAGGATCTTGTTCCAGATTTAAAGCACTTCTACGCCCAACATCGTACCATTGAACCATGGTTAAAAACTGTATCGCCTGAACCGCAAAAGGAATGGTTACAAAGTTATGAAGACCGCGCAAAACTTGATGGGCTTTATGAATGTATCCTATGCGCCTGTTGCCAAACCTCTTGTCCTAGCTATTGGTGGAATGGCGACCGCTATCTTGGCCCCGCGGTACTTTTGCAAGCCTATCGTTGGATTATTGATAGCAGAGATGAAGCAAAAGGCGAACGCTTAGATAATTTGGAAGACCCTTTCAGGCTCTATCGTTGTCATACCATCATGAATTGCGCGCAAACTTGCCCCAAGGGCTTAAACCCCGCTAAAGCTATTGCGGAGGTTAAAAAATTAATGGTCGAACGAAGCATTTAAAGCGAGAGCCAAAAGAGCGCAGCAATGTGATTGCTGCGCATGCGTATATTCAATTTGCAAATCTGCAAGACTAGAAATCAATCGCTCGACCTTTGATCTCCCAATCACCGAAACGGGTTGGATCTTTGCCGCCGCGACCACCTACTTCTAAAATTTTGACTTTACATCCTTCTTTTTGCTCAGCGCGTCGTAAAGCGGCTTCATGCAAAGCACGCTTAGCAGCCTCTGACAGAGCGGGTATACCTTTTTTACACATACATACATCCTTGAAGAATCTCTATAACCACCCCATCATATAGGAAGGAACGCGCTTTGTATGGAGTCTTACGCCAATGAATTTTTTTCGCACAGCTTTGCTTTTGGCTTTTATGACAGCCTTATTCATGGGGGTAGGGTTTTTGATTGGCGGTGGGAACGGAGCTCTCATTGCACTTCTTATTGCGGCGGCTATGAACCTATTCTCCTATTGGAACAGTGATAAAATCGTTTTACGTATGTATAGCGCACGCGAAGTTGATGCCCTGTCGGCTCCAGAATATTATAAAATTGTCAGTGACTTAGCGAAAAAAGCAGGCCTACCACAACCTAAAGTCTATCTAATGGATAACCCACAACCCAACGCTTTTGCGACGGGGCGCGACCCTCAACACGCTGCCGTTGCTGCCACTACAGGACTTCTAGCAAGGCTTACGCCACAGGAGTTGGCCGGCGTTATGGCGCATGAATTGTCACATGTCCAAAATCGCGATACTTTAACCATGACTATAACTGCCACCATTGCTGGTGCTATATCCATGTTAGGAAATTTCGCCCTATTTTTTGGCGGAGGTAACCGCGATAATGAATCGCGGGGGGTTGGCATGATTGGCGTTCTCATTGCCATGTTCATTGCGCCCTTCGCTGCTATGCTTGTACAAATGGCCATCAGCCGTACGCGGGAATATGCTGCAGATAAGCGTGGAGCAGAGATTTGTGGTAACCCTCTCTGGCTGGCCAGCGCTTTAAATAAAATTGCCCGCACTAGCCATGAAGTCAAAAATGTCGAGGCTGAGCATAACCCTGCTACCGCTCACATGTTTATAATAAATCCCCTTAACGGACAGGGAGCCGATAATCTCTTTTCGACTCACCCAGCCACCGAAAACCGTATCGCAGCCTTAGAGCAACAGGCTGCCCAGATGAATATTGGGTCGGAACCTGCACAAAGCCAAAAACAAACCGTCCAACATGGTAGCCGCCCTGCATGGCTACGCAACCGCAAAGGGCGGTAGTTATGATAAGCATACCAAAGGCCGTCTCCCGCCGTAATCCGCCGGCAGGACTCATGGTTCGCCAAGTGGCCGCCAAACTACTGAGCGCCATAATAGACAAAAAAAACTCATTTGATGGACTATGCGATCATGAACGTGGCCACCCCCAATACCTAGCCCTTAGCCAAGCGGATCAGGCGCTTTGCCGCGCAATCTTACAAAGCGCTCTGCGCCATCGCGCCGCCATTAGCACTCTATTGGCAAAATTTCTCGTCCGTCCGCTCCCGCAAAATGCGCATGCTCTTAAACACATTTTGCACATTGCAGCCGCCCAAATCCTCTATCTAAACGTGCCAAACCACGCTGCACTTTACTTAGCAGTTGAAGCAGCAAAGGCCGACCCACGTTGCCAACGTTTTAGTGGCTTAATCAACGCCCTATTACGCAAAATTAGCCAAGCTGACCCTATCGCCTCGCAAAATTTTTCTCACCTCCCTTCTTGGTTTACTGATTTTTTGATCAAAGACTACGGCCCCGAAAGGGCGAAAGCTATCGTTAAAGCGCAAACTAAAGAGGCCTGTCTTGATTTAAGCGTTAAGAGCAACCCAGCCTTATGGGCGCAAAAACTCAACGGAATTGTCCTCGCCAATGGGAGCGTTCGCTTGCAACCGCAGCAACGAGCTGTCCAGGAATTACCAGGTTTTTCTGAAGGTGCTTGGTGGGTACAGGATGTTGCCGCCGCTCTGCCTTGTCTTCTTTTGGGCGATATCGCTGGTAAAAAAGTGGCTGACTTATGTGCAGCGCCTGGCGGAAAAACAGCACAAATGGTCGCCATGGGCGGTTCCGTAACGGCGGTAGATATTTCCAAAAACCGACTGAAACGCTTAGAGAATAATATGAAGCGACTTGGCTTCACCGTTACCTTATATGAGAGGCCTCTCCAAGCTTTCGCCCCACCACATTTGTTTGACGCGCTTCTCTTGGATGTACCGTGTTCTTCCACAGGTACCATTCGCCGCCACCCTGACATCCTTTGGAGTAAAGATGCGGCCGATATTGATAAGCTTAGCCTTTTACAATATACGCTTTTGAACAAAGCCTTTGACTTCTTAAAGCCTGGAGGCATTTTAGTTTTCTCTAATTGTTCCCTTGCTAAACAAGAAGGAGAAGCCGTAGTAGAAAAGCTGTTAGACCAGCGCCCCGACATCATGCTCTCTCACGTCACACCAGATGAACTAGGCGATTTCTCCTCCCTCATCACCCCCGAAGGCTATGTGCGTACTACCCCCGCCGATCTCGTCCTTGATCAACCAAACATGAGCGGCATGGATGGGTTTTTTGCTGCACGCTTACAAAAACAACCGAATGCATCCGTTTCTTAACGATTCATTTACCTTATTTTCAGAGAATACCCACAGCCTTTCTCTTTAGGCCTAACCCCATCCCAAAGGTAGTACTGTGGCTATTGCATTACGCAACATTTCGTCACTCAAAGCATCGCCAATAGGTGATACTGTCCATAAATTCTGGCGTATAGCCCGCACAGGGCCTCTATTCCGTTGGCGATTTTCTGGTTTCGCGCCGCAAAGAATCATCGCTCAGCCCATTGATCTGCATCTCCATGATGCCAACCTTGCTCATGAATTTTATCATGGTCGTTTTGCTTTAGCTGGTCGCCTTATTGAAGTGGGGGCCTACTCACCTTTTGAAATCAAAGCGCCAAGCCCTGAATGGGATGCCGCTCTCCATGATCATAGCTGGCTACGCCACATGGACGCCGCTCAAACTGCTTTAGCCACGGCTTATGCCCGCTCTCTCCTAAGTGAATGGCTGGAAAAACACGGCCGACATTTAACTGGTATTGCTTGGCAACCTGCTATCGTCGCCCGTCGCCTTATTAGCTGGTTAAGCCATGCTTCCATGCTTCTTCACAATGCTGGTGGAGACTTTGAACGGCAATTTTTACGCCAACTTGGCTTACACACACGCTTTTTGCGTACTAGCATTCACCGAATGGATGCAAATGAACAACGTCTTATAGCAGCGGCCGCCTTGGCTTTCGCTAGCCTCGCTCTGCCACTTTCCAAAGCCACACGCCACGCTTTTGAAGCCCAACTAGAAACAGAACTTGCACAACAAATCTTTCCTGATGGTGGTCATATTTCGCGTAACCCAGCGGTGTTGGTTACCCTTCTAGCTGATCTCCTTGCTTTGCGCCATTTTTACCAAAGCCAGCACTGTTTACCGCCGCGGGGCTTGCGCGATTCCATTGAGCGCATGCTCCCTGCCTTGCGTTTTTTCCTGCATAAAGATCAAACACTTGCTCATTTCAACGGCGTCGGGCCTCTCCTACCACAAAGGATTAGCACGCTTTTAAAATTAGATGAAACAGGGGGGCAACCTTTTAGTCACGCTCCCCATTCAGGCTATCAACGCTTAGAGACAGCTAACACCATCATCATTGCTGATACAGGCTGTTCGACTGAACGTTCCATCGCTCACCACGCCAACGCTGGATGCTTATCTTTTGAAATGTCCTCTGGTCGCCACCGCTTTATCATCAATACAGGGATTGATCCTTACAGCACACCTAGTCATCGCCATTTAGGCCGCCTCACCGCTGCCCATTCCACCGCCAGCTTAAATGATACATCTATAGGACAATTCATACAAAGAGCTGGTCACCCCGAAAAAGTAATGGCTTATGGCCCTACGAGGGTAGACGTAAAACGAATCGATGGAAGAGACAGACTAGGCTTTATAGCCCAACATAATGGCTATGAACCTACCTTCCAACTGTTGCATGAACGTGGCCTTATCTTATGCCATAATGGGGATGTGATTGAAGGATTTGATCGTTTTTATCACCAAGAGAACCAACGCCTCCCTGATGATGGCCGCCACCACGTGGCTGTTCGCTTTCACCTTCATCCAGACATTTACATAAGTCGCGATGGCCGCGGCCTCCTCCTTACCGCCCCTAATGGCGATATCTGGAATTTTATATGTTCCGATGTCTCGCCCCAAATCGAAGACTCACTAACCTTGGCTCACTTAGAAGGACCAAAACGTTGCCAACAAATCGTCCTCTACTTTCGCCCCGCTTTACATGAAAAGATTCGTTGGCGCTTGACACGCTTAAGCTAGCTGTTAATCACCTAAATACTAATTTAACAAAGTCTTCCCAAGACAAACCTACTCTGCCCCCCTTAAATATAAGGAGGGCTTTGTAAAATTTCACAGCACATTCAGATGTACATGAGTAAAGTTATTTCAGCCAAGCCCACGCTCACTCAATCGCTTATTGATATGATCCAACGTCGTAGGATCTTCAATAGTACTTGGCGCAGTCCATTCTTCATGATCAGCGATTTTACGCATAATCCCACGTAAGATCTTGCCCGAACGGGTTTTCGGTAATTTATCCACCGTAATCGTCTGCTTAAAAGCAGCAACGGGTCCTATAATTTCACGAATCCGTGCCACACACTCTTTTTCAATAGTAGCGCGGTCGCGATGAACACCTTGCTTGAGCACAATAAAACCACACGGCGCTTGCCCTTTCAAAGAATCGTGGACCCCAATTACAGCACACTCCGCTACATCTTGATGGCCTGCGATTACCTCCTCCATAGCTCCCGTTGATAGGCGATGTCCCGCTACATTGATAATATCATCGGTACGGCTCATAACAAAAACATAACCATCTTCATCAATATAACCTGCATCCGAAGAATTATAATAGCCAGGGAAACGCTCAAGATAAGTTTTTTTAAACTGTTCATCTGCATTCCAAAGGCTTGGTAGGCAACCAGGGGGTAAAGGCAACTTAAAAACAAGATTACCAAATTCGCCTGCTGACAATTTTTCGCCCTTATCATTTACCACGGCCAATTCATAGCCAGGCATCGCCACACTGGGTGACCCATGTTTAACCGGCAATAATTGCGTGCCTATAGGATTTGCCGCCACTGGCCAACCCGTCTCTGTCTGCCACCAATTATCAATCACAGGCAGATTAAAAAGCCCCTCCACCCATTGCAATGTGTCTGGATCTGCCCGTTCACCAGCCACAAATAAAGCAGTCAAATTTTTACAAGGATAGCGTTTGGCTAAAACCCCTTCTGGATCCTCGCGCTTGATGGCTCGAAAAGCTGTAGGCGCCGTAAAAAAAGAACGCACTTTGTATTCATCACACAAACGCCAAAAAGCACCCGCATCTGGAGTTCCAACAGGCTTTCCTTCATAAAGAACCGTACTTGCTCCTGCCAAAAGCGGGCCATAGATAATATAAGAATGCCCAACAACCCAGCCAACATCAGATGCTGAAAACATCACATCACCTTGACGAATATTAAAAACAGCACCTATCGACCAAGCCAAAGCTACCATATAGCCCCCGACATCACGCACCACGCCCTTAGGCTTACCCGTAGTACCTGAAGTATAAAGTATATAAAGCGGATCCGTTGCCGCAACAGGTACACACGGAACCCGCCGGCCACGATAATCACGCAAAATTTTTGCAAAATCAAAATCCCGTCCTGGCTTCAATGTAAAGAACCCTTCTGGTTTTTCGGTAGTAATCGGTCGTTCGTGGATAATACAGCGATCTACCTTATGGCGGGCAATCTCTAATGCCTGATTCACCATAGCTTGATAGGGTACAATACGATTAGGCTCAATACCACAAGAACCAGCGATCACCAGCTTAGGCGTACAATCATCAATCCTAACCGCCAATTCTGTAGCCGCAAACCCTCCAAATACGATTGAATGGATAGCGCCTAAACGTGCACACGCCATCACCGCTACAATGACCTGTGGAACCATCGGCATATAGATCAAAACGCGATCGCCCTTTTGAATGCCAAAATCTTGCATAAAGGCCGCCAAAGCTTCAACATCATCCAATAATTGTTGATAAGTAATGGCGCGTTTACCATTGCTCATTGGGCTATCATAATAAACAGCCACTTGATCGCCACGCCCTGCTTTTACATGGCGATCCAGAGCATTATGGCACATATTTGTCTCACCGCCTACAAACCAGCGGCCATACACCCCTTTTTCGGAATCGAAAACCTTATCGTAAAGCTTAAACCAATCAATAGTTTTTGCCGCTTCATTCCAAAAGGCTTCAGGATTTTTTTGCCAGCCTTCATAGAGCTCTTGATAAGTGCTTGTCATTATATCCTCCTATATATATATATTTTAAAACTAATCATTACCTACCAAGTTGCTTTTGTCTAGAAAAACTTTAGAAAAATTATCTAAATTTTACTCTATACAAAAAGAAAATAAGATTTAATTTCAACTACAAATAAACTATCTATCTTATCAACGACGAAGGCTAACAACATAAATGATCAGGATGTTTTATCATGAACGGCAATGCGCAAATGCAAGCGGATCTTTTATCGGCCGCTTTGCCCTATATGCAAAAATATGAGCAAAAAACTGTAGTAGTAAAATATGGCGGCCACGCCATGGGTGACCCAATCATTGGCCAAGCCTTTGCCCGTGATATCGCACTTTTAAAACAATCCGGCATAAACCCAATTGTCGTCCATGGGGGAGGGCCCCAAATCGCCCATACTCTTACGCAAATGGGCATTCAATCTAAATTTTCCCACGGTTTACGCATTACAGATTCACAAACGATTCAAATCGTTGAAATGGTCTTAGCAGGTGCTATCAATAAAAAAATCGTTGCTATGATCAATACCGAGGGCGAATGGGCTATCGGCTTATGCGGCAAAGATGGTAATATGGTATTTGCCCAAAAACATCCACCAGAACCTCCAGAAAATATAGACCTTGGCTTTGTAGGCGTACCAATTAGCGTTGATCGACGTTTACTAGATCTATTAGCCAATTCAGCTTTGATCCCCGTCATTGCTCCCATTGCGCCGGGTCGCGATGGCCACACCTATAACATCAATGCAGATATTTTTGCGGGTGCTATTGCTGGTGCGGTTCAAGCTAAGCGCTTATTATTCCTTACTGATGTAGAAGGAGTCCTTGATAAAGAGGGACGCCTTATCAAAGAACTTACCGCCGATGAAGCACGTGCCTTGATCAAAGATGGTACCATTTCTGGCGGCATGATCCCCAAAGTCCAAACCTGCCTTAAAGCCATTGAAACAGGTACTGAAGGTGTTGTTATCCTTAACGGTAAAACGCCCCACGCAGTTTTACTCGAACTTTTTACTGAACAAGGAGTGGGCACCCTCATGTTACCCTAGCCTTTCCGCCGCTCAAGCAACCTATTAGAGCACAATATTCACAATCCGTCCTGGGACAATTATCAGCTTTTTAGGCTCTTTCCCTGCCAATTGCGCTTTGACAAAATCTAAAGCTAAAACAGCTTCTTTCAGCTCATCTTGAGGTACATCACGTTCAATAGTTAAATCACCACGCTTTTTCCCATTAATCTGTATCGGTAGAGTGATTTCTTCATCTACTACCAAACGCGCTTCAAATACTGGCCATGCTTGATTCACAAGAAGCCCACCGCCCCCCAAAGCTTGGTAACACTCTTCTGCTAAATGGGGCATAATGGGTGCTACCATAATGATGAAAAAATCCATCGCTTGCCGCAATGATACCTGCTCACTAAGCGATAAATCGCGCACCTTTTGTAAAAATGGTGCTAATTTATTTAGCATTTCATAAAGACGTGCTACGGCGCGATTAAAGGCGAGTTTTTCAAAGTCGTCCCCCACTAAAGCTAAAGTCTTATGGGCGATTTTTGAAATCTCCAAAGCTTTTCCCTCCTGCCCAGCTTGGGCGGATACGAACTGCAAAACATCGCGCGCTCCTTGAATCAGTCGCCAGACACGTTGCACAAAACGGTATGCCCCTTCAACTCCCGCTTCGGTCCAAATTACATCCCGCTCAGGCGGAGAATCCGACAATGCAAACCAACGCGCCGTATCAGCTCCATAACTCATGATGATGTCGCTTGGATCGACTACATTCTTTTTTGACTTTGACATTTTTTCAATTGGTCCAATCACCACAGGGCTTTGATCAGCTAAGAGCCAGGCTTTACGAACACCATCCTTTTCCTCAACCGCCACCTCAGCGGGTGTCACATAACCTTGATCGGTGCGATAAGTTTCATGCACCACCATGCCTTGAGTAAAGAGGCCCTTAAAGGGTTCTTCTAAGCCCACATAACCAGTCAGCTTCATCGCGCGGGTAAAAAACCGCGCATACAGAAGATGTAAAATTGCATGTTCAATCCCACCGATATATTGATTAACTGGCAACCACTCATCTGCCGCGGTTCGATCGGTAGGACCTTCAGCATTGGGATTTGTAAAGCGCGCAAAATACCATGAAGAATCCACAAATGTATCCATCGTATCGGTTTCACGTCGTGCTTGTCGGCCACATTTTGGGCAAGCCACCTGTTTCCAAGTAGGGTGGTGGTCAAGAGGGTTGCCAGGACGCTCAAAAGTGACATCCTCAGGTAATTGCACCGGCAGAGTACTTTTTTGCACAGGCACAACCCCGCAATGATCGCAATGAATCATTGGGATAGGACACCCCCAATAACGCTGACGAGAAATGCCCCAATCGCGCAAGCGATAATGAGTATAGCGTTTTGCTACTGGTCTGCCCGCCAAGTTTTGCGTTTCTAAGCGCTGTATCACCGCTTCAAAGGCTTCTTTGGGGGTCAATCCGTCTAAAAAATCAGAATGAAACAATACACCATCGCCGCTATAGGCCCCTGTGGTGATTGCAAAATCATTCCCTGCATCAAGCGGGCGCACCACAGGGGTAACCGGCAAATTATATTTCAAAGCAAAGTCTAAATCACGTTGATCATGGGCTGGACAACCAAAAATTGCTCCCGTACCATAATCCATTAAGACAAAATTAGCCACATAGACCGGAAGGGTTTGTCCTTTGATCAAAGGGTGAGTCACGCATAAGCCTGTATCAAAACCTCGTTTTTCCGCTGTTTCAAAATCGGCTGTAGCCGTTGTAGTTTTTTGACAATCTTCTATAAAATCCTGCAAACTCGAATTGGCAGTAGCGCAAGCAAGCGCCAAAGGGTGATCTGCAGCAATCGCAATAAAGGCCGCACCAAATAACGTATCTGGACGCGTCGAATAGCATTCAATTATCGCTTGTTTTTCCAGAGATGATGGAATAGATTCAGCACCCGCTAAAGCAAAACGTAAAAGCGCTCCCTCCGATTTACCCATCCAGTTTTTCTGCATAATCCTTACTTTTTCTGGCCAATGAGGTAACGCATCCAAAGCGCTAAGGAGGTCTTCGCTAAAATCGCTAATCTTAAAAAACCATTGCGTTAATTGCCGCTGTTCCACCAAAGCGCCCGAGCGCCAACCGCGCCCATCGACCACTTGCTCATTGGCCAAAACGGTTTGATCAACTGGATCCCAATTAACCTTAGAAGTCTTACGATAGATCAAACCCTTTTCATACATATCAAGGAATAAAGCTTGCTGGTGGCGATAATATTCCACATCACAGGTAGCAAATTCGCGCGACCAATCAAGAGACAAACCAATTGATTGTAATTGCGCCCGCATAGAATTAATATGTTGGTAAGTCCAGATTTTGGGATGAATCTTGCGCTCCATAGCTGCATTCTCAGCTGGCATACCAAAAGCATCCCACCCCATAGGATGCAGAACATTATACCCCTTCGCCCGCTTATAGCGCGCCAATACATCTCCCATAGCGTAATTACGGACATGACCCATATGAATCCGCCCCGAAGGATAGGGAAACATTTCTAATACGTAATATTTCTCGCGCGGATCATCATTTTTGGTGATAAAAACTTCTTGGTCACGCCAGATGCTCTGCCATTTTGGTTCACTAACGCGTGGATTATAACGTTCAAAACTCATGCCTATACTCTTGAAAAATCAGGGCCAAAATTCTATCCTGCATCCTAGCATACCCTTTTTGCCTTTTCTATCCCCATTAAACCCCGCCCGAGCACGCTTGCAAACGGCCAATAACCTGAAATCACCGCAAATATGATACAATCTATGCCTCCTACCTGCGACCTTCTTAATTATTACAAGGTTCAAGCCATTATAGACAAGGCCGCCCAAGAGGCTCAACGCCCCAAGAACGCTATCTCCCTTATTGCAGTCAGCAAACATTTTAATCAACAGGCCATCCTACCGCTTCTCAAAGCGGGGCATCGCGCCTTTGGCGAAAATAAGGTTCAAGAAGCCGCAGCCAAATGGCCCGCTTTGCGCACTCAATTTCCTGATTTACGCCTCCATCTCATCGGTGCCCTCCAATCCAATAAAGCCGCGCAAGCCGTACAGATTTTTGATGTCATCCACACCCTTGATCGGCCAAAAATTGCTCAAGCATTGGCCAAGGAAATGCAACGTCAAGGTCGATACCTACCCTGCTTCATTGAGATCAATTGCGGGCGGGAGCCTCAAAAAGCTGGTATCAACCCCGAAGAGTTAGGCGAATTTTTACACTATTGTCGCATCAAGTGCGGCCTAAATATTATCGGCCTCATGACTATCCCACCGGCTCATCATAACCCAGGGCCCTATTTTGCCTTGTGTCAAAGCTTGGGCAAAAAATATGGGCTTGAACATCTTTCCATGGGCATGTCAAACGATTTTCCAGAAGCCATAACCTTTGGAGCAAGCTTTGTACGTGTTGGAAGCGCCATTTTTGGCCCCCGCTCCCCCGGGCACCAAAACTAATTGCCTTCCCGCCATCCCTTATTAAAATGCACGCTACAACATGGACAATTTTATAAAAATAACATAAGATCAATTGCATATATTCCCCTCTGTGCATCAAAATTAAGCAAATTTTGCTAAAGATAATAAAGTTTCAAATGGGGGATTCTAAATAATGGAGGAAATAATGTCAGATAAACTCTACCCCATACCAGCCAGTCTTGCCCAGAAAGCGCTTATTGACCATAAAACCTACCAGCATTATTACAAGCAAAGCATTGATAATCCAGAAGGTTTTTGGGGTGAACAAGCAAAACGTATTGATTGGTTTACTCCCTTTACGCGGGTAAAGAACACAAACTTTACAGGCGATGTTTCAATAAAATGGTTTGAAGATGGTATAACCAACGTCGCCTATAACTGTATTGATCGTCACCTCCCAGCCCGTGGTGATCAAGTCGCTCTTATTTGGGAAGGCGACAACCCCTATTTTGATAAAAAAATTACCTATAAAATGCTCTATGAAGAGGTTTGCCGCTTTAGCAATATATTGAAAGCATATGGCGTAAAAAAAGGCGATCGCGTCACCATCTACCTGCCGATGATCCCTGAAGCTGCCTATGCTATGCTAGCTTGCGCGCGCATTGGAGCAATTCATTCAGTAGTCTTTGCAGGCTTTTCGCCCGAAGCTTTGGCTGGACGGATTGTCGATTGCCAGTCCGATTTTTTAATCACTGCCGATCAAGGCATCCGCGGTAGCAAGCCCATCAATCTCAAACACAATAGCGATAAAGCCATTGAAATCGCCCGCACCCAAGGTATGGACGTACGTCACCTTCTGGTAGTACGCCGCGCCACCGCAGCAATTGATTGGTACGAGGGGCGCGATATCTGCTATTTTGAAGCTCGTGCGCAAGCAGCAAGCGATTGCCCACCAGAGCCAATGAATGCGGAAGATCCACTCTTTATTCTCTATACTTCAGGCTCAACTGGAAAACCAAAAGGGGTTTTACACACTACAGGCGGCTACCTTGTTTACGTCTCTCTTACTCATGAATATGTATTTGATTACCGGCCAGGAGAAATCTTCTGGTGTACGGCCGATGTAGGCTGGGTAACGGGTCACTCCTATATTATCTATGGCCCTCTTTGTAATGGGGCGACAAGCCTTATGTTTGAGGGTGTGCCTAATTTCCCCGATGCAGGTCGCTTCTGGCAAATCGTTGAAAAACACCAGGTCAATAGCCTTTACACAGCACCCACTGCCATCCGAGCTCTTATGGGGATGGGAGACAAATTTGTTACCCGATCAAACCGGAGCTCTTTGCGGCTTTTAGGCACCGTCGGGGAACCAATCAACCCTGAAGCTTGGGAGTGGTATTACCATGTAGTGGGCGAAGGGCGTTGTCCTATTGTCGACACTTGGTGGCAAACAGAAACTGGCGGCCATATGATTACCCCCCTGCCAGGCGCCATGGCTTTAAAACCTGGATCAGCTTGTTTGCCCTTCTTTGGTATTAAACCGCAATTACTTGATAGTGAAGGGAACCTGATTGAAGGAGCGGGTGAAGGCAATCTATGCATTGCCGATTCTTGGCCAGGCCAAATGCGCACCGTTTATGGTGACCATGAACGATTTATCCAAACCTATTTTTCTACCTATAAAGGTAAATATTTCACAGGAGATGGCTGTCGTCGCGATGAAGATGGCTATTATTGGATCACAGGCCGAGTGGATGATGTATTAAATATTTCTGGCCACCGCCTAGGTACAGCTGAAGTAGAATCAGCCTTCGTATCCCACCCCGCGGTCGCCGAAGCCGCAGTGGTAGGCTATCCTCACCCCATCAAGGGACAAGGGCTCTATTGCTATATCACCCTGATGCACCACTATGAATCAAATCCCACTCTGAAAGAAGAGCTTATCCAGCACGTACGAGCGGAAATCGGCCCCATAGCGACCCCTGATAAAATCCAATTCACCAGCGGGCTACCTAAAACACGCTCTGGGAAAATCATGCGAAGGATCTTACGCAAAATTGCCGAAGATGACTACGAAAACCTCGGCGATATATCTACCCTCGCTGAGCCACAAGTGGTTGAAAGCCTTATTGATAACCGTCTCAATAAGAAGGACGCTACTTAAAAATCATCAAGCTCTCCGCCCTACCCTCGTGAGGGTAGGGCTTGACACTGATGCGCCCCTCCGCCATTCTATTCAATGCTGAAGTTTTCTCTCAACACCGCTGCTACTTCAGATCAGATCAATAGGGATCGCTAGCGTTATATGGCAGGAAAAACTGGGTGATTCGGTTTGAAAATGTTGGCCTGCGTTATGGCATGGGGCCTGAAGTTTTACGGGATGTGTGCTTTCATATTCCACCGCGTTCTTTTCAATTCTTGACTGGCCCATCGGGGGCGGGCAAAACCTCACTCTTGCGTTTAATGTTTATGGCAGCCAAGCCTACCCGCGGCCTTATCAACATTATGGGGCACGAAACAGCGCTTTTATCAGCGCGACAAATTCCTGCTTTGCGCCAACGTATTGGCATTGTCTTTCAGGACTTCCGGCTCCTTGATCATCTCACCACCTACGAAAATATCGCCCTACCTCTGCGCGTTAAAGGCCAAGAGGAAGCACGCTATCGTGCTGAAGTAGAGGAGCTGATGCATTGGGTAGGGCTTGGCGAACACATGCACATAATGCCGCCATTCTTATCGGGGGGTGAAAAGCAACGCGCAGCCATTGCCCGAGCGCTTATTGATCGTCCTGAAATCCTTTTAGCTGATGAACCAACTGGCAATGTGGACCCACCACTCGCTCGACGCCTTTTACGCCTTTTTGTAGAGCTCAACCGCTTTGGCACTGCAGTCATCATTGCTACCCATGATATTACCCTTATGGAACAAGTGGTTGCACGGCGCATGGTGCTTAATGGAGGAAGGCTAGAAATTTATGATTAAATTCCAGCCATTACTTAAAAATTCTTTTAGAAAAGGGCGCGCTCCTATCGTACCAAAAGGCGGCGTAGTAGGGCGCGCTTTAACCATTATTATCGCTATAATGACTTTTCTTTCAGCGCTTACCTCAGGCGGCGTTGATCTTGTACGCTCCTCCACAGATCATTGGCAGAACCAAATAAACCGCGAAGCCACCGTACAGATTCGGCCGCAGGCAGGCCAAGATATGGAAGCCAATCTCGCCAAAGCCGCTCATCTAATCAGCCAATTTCAGGGAGTTAAAAGCGCCAATATCATTGATGAAGCCGCAACGAAACGCCTATTATCCCCTTGGCTTGGTGATGCCATTCAATGGGACGCCCTTCCCTTGCCTCGCATAATTGTAGTGAAATTTTCTAATCGCTCTGCGGTAGATTTCTCTCTTTTGCGCAATACCGTTATTAACAAAGTTCCTGGCGCTAGCTTTAATGACCACCAAAAAGCGGTTGAACGACTCTTACTCATGGCTCAAGCCACTGTTTGGATAGGACTCATCATTTTAAGCCTTGTTCTAACCGCCCTTGTTTTAACTATCATTTTCGCAACCCGTAGTGCACTTGCCACCAACATTCATATTGTTGAGGTTCTACACTTTATCGGTGCAGAAGCTCATGTTATCGCTAGGCAGTTTGATTGGCATTTTTTTGTCACCGGCTTGCGGGGCTCTCTATGGGGCGGCGGCCTGGCCATTCTTTTCTTCTGGGCGTTTTCCAGTTGGGAAACATATCATTCTAGCATGCCAGAAGCCGAACAATTAAGAGCGCTCTTTGGACGCTTTTCATTGGATATATCTACTTATGGCAAGATTTTTGCTTTAGCTCTTTTCGTAGCCCTTCTCACTATGCTTACAAGTCGATTAGCGATTATCTGCCATCTTAAAAGCATAAATCAGCATGAAAGCGATTTATTTTAGGTCGTAAAGGATAAAGTGCAGTTGAAGATAAATATATTTCCATTAAAAAAGCAGTGCAATTTTTTTTACATGCGGATTTTTTTGAAGACTTTAAGTGTGAGTGTAATCTTATTCCTCATAGGTTTTGGGTATTTTAGCTATAAAATTAAAACTATGGATATCCCTGCTTCCCTGCTCAAAACTGATGGCGTTATTGTCTTAACAGGAGCAGAAAGGCGTATCGCCACGGGGCTTTTACTTCTTAAATCAGGACGTAGCAAACATTTACTCATCAGTGGAGTGAATAAAACCACAAACCGCAACACTTTGCGTCAAAGCTTTCCACAAAATACCTCTCTTTTTAAATGCTGTATAGACCTAGGCTGGGAAGCTACCAATACCCGCGGTAACGCGCAAGAAAGCGCAACATGGCTAAAAAGCCACCACTATCACCGAGTCTACCTCGTAACCCATGATTATCATATGCCACGAGCTTTATATGAGTTGCATCGCCTGACCCCAGAGGTTGAATTTATCGCTTATCCCGTTCATAATACCTCAAACAAAGGGGGGGCATGGAATCAATGGCGACTTTTAATTTCAGAATACATAAAATTTTTGGGGAGTGTTGCCTGGGGATCCATCTCCAACCTATGGGATAGAATATCTTCAAGCGCCATATAATAAAACTCTCTTATCAAAACTTGGTAAAGCTATTCCTTAGAATAAACTAAACCCTTACTTCACTTTATTTTAATCAATTAAGAAAAATTTGGAGGCTATCATGACCACGTATGACTACCCCGACACCCGGCTACTCATTAATAATGAATGGCGCAATGGAAGCAATAACGAAACTATCAATGTTATTGATCCTGCAACTGAAGAGATCATCGGCACCGTTGCGTGTGCAAGTAAAGATGACCTCGAAGAAATCGCTACTTCTCTAGCTGAAGGCTTCATTGTCTGGCGCGATATGGGCGCCTTGGCGCGCAGTCAAATCATGCGTAAAGCCGCGGCTTTATTACGCGAGCGTAGCGCTATTATCGCTTGGCTTATGACGCGTGAGGCGGGAAAGCCACTAGCCCAAGCTAACCTTGAAATCATGAATTCAGCCGATACAATCGAATGGTTTGCTGAAGAAGGCCGCCGCGTCTATGGGCAAATTGTTCCAGCCCGCACTCCTAATATCAGCCAAAGAGTGATCAAACTTCCCATAGGCCCCACTGCCGCTTTTACCCCGTGGAACTTCCCGATCAGTCAAATTGCCCGCAAACTGGGTGCTGCTTTAGCAGCTGGATGTAGTATGGTGGTCAAAGCCCCTGAAGAAACGCCTGCTTCGCCCGCTGCTTTCATCCAATGTTTTATTGATGCTGGCCTGCCTAAAGGCGTGGTAGCGCTTGTCTTTGGCATACCAACACAAATTTCAGAATTTTTCATCCCGCACCCAGTGATTGAGAAAATTTCTTTCACAGGTTCAACCAATATCGGTAAACATCTTGCAAGTCTTATTGGCCGTTCTATGAAACGCTCTACCATGGAGCTCGGAGGCCATGCACCAGTTCTCGTATTCCCTGATGCTGACCTTGATCAAGCGGTCAACGTAATGATCGCTGCAAAATTCCGCAATGCTGGCCAAGTCTGTGTATCCCCCACTCGTTTCCTCATCCATGATTCCATTTATGATACCTACCTCGACAAATTCACTCAAGCCTGCGCAGCGCTCAAAGTCGGCGTAGGTCTTGCACCTGAAACTGATATGGGCCCCTTAGCCAATGCACGCCGTATCCCTGCGCTTGAAGCGATGATCCAAGATGCGGTCGATAAAGGCGGGCGCCTTCACTTTGGCGGCACACGTTTGGGCAATAAAGGCTATTTCTTTGCTCCCACGATTTTGTGCGACGTCCCCACCCATGCCATCTTGATGAATGAAGAACCCTTCGGCCCTCTAGCGCTTATTAACCGCTTTAAAAAACTTGATGAAGCTATCAGCGAAGGCAATCGTTTGCGCTATGGACTTGCATCTTATGCATTTACCAACTGTGCTAAAACCATACATCAGTTGACCATGCACCTAAACGCTGGCATGTTAACAATCAACCATAATGGGCTGGGCATACCCGAAGTTCCCTTTGGCGGCATTAAGGATTCCGGTTATGGCACAGAGGGAGGGTCAGAAGCCATCCAGCCTTATATGGATCTCAAATATGTATCTCTAGCCCTCTAATGACACTTCGCGGCAAAATAACCGCCCCCATATTATTCAAGGTGAACTCAATGACACGTATCATGCTCTTATATAAAAATATCGTACCTATCCTCCGCCAAACCCATAAGAATTTAAAGTATAAAGCTCCTGCAAAAGCAGATTTCGCCGATGCCATCCACTGGACGCCCTTAGCAGGAACAGAATATTATCAAGCGGCGCGCCATTACCCTATTTTATTTATGAGTAACCTTGGTAGTGATGATAAGCCAATCTATGCATCTGTAGCGCTTTTGGGTCTTGCCAATAATGAAAATGACTATCTTAATGCCGATAAAACATGGGCTAAAAATGCTTATATCCCTGCCTTTATCCGCCGCTATCCTTTTATCTTAGCCGAAAATGAAGACCCAAAAGACTTATCGGTTTGTATTGACGATCAATCAGGTTGTTTTAACGAAATTGATGGGATCCCACTCTTTAACGAAACGGGCGATATTTCTCCTTTTCTGGAAGAGCGAATTGCTTTTTTGAATACGTTTAAAAATAGCATGAACGATACAGCTGCTTTTCTGAAAACTCTTGAAAAAATGGACTTATTAATCAAACGCTCTGTAAATGTAGAAACCAATATCGGTTATCAAGCGCGTCTTGAAGATTTTTGGATGGTAAATGAAGAAAAATTTGGCAAACTATCAGGTGATCAATTAGCCAAACTTCATAAACGCGGTTTTTTAGGCTGGATCATTGCGCATCTTATGTCCCTTAATAACTTGCCCCCACTTCTACAAAGACGCATAGAACATAAGCAAGGTGAAAATACAAAAGGCGAATCCAGCGCCGATACAAGCATCCAAAGCCCAGTCCTCAATTAGAACGACACAGCTCCTACCTTTATATATAGGGTTAGCAATTGAAAACCATTAAGCATCAATCAAAGGAGGGCTTCCCAGCAAGTCCTCTTTTATGACACCCTTATACCAAGTATCCGTTTTTACCCAGTTCCTCAAGGGTGATATATTTATGAGCAAAACGACCACACAAGCTCCCCCCCTTCTTTTGCCTATCACAACTGAACTAAATATTCTGCGCCAAGCATGGCTTGCGCATCTTGGAGAAACGCGCCGCCTATCATCCCATACGGTTGAGGCGTATGAAAGGGATAGCCGGCAATTCCTACAGTTTCTAGCGATTCATCTTGGTCAGCAGATTGACCTTGCATCGCTTCAAAAGCTTGAGATTAGCGATTTTCGTGCCTATCTAAGTCACCGGCGTGCCCAAGGCCTTGGCTCCCGATCCTTGGGAAGAGCATTAGCAAGCATGCGATCGTATTTTACCTATCTCATTCGCCATGGTCATATTGAAAAAACCACCTTAAGCCTTTTGCATGCTCCCAAACAACCCCGAGCCCTTCCCAAGGCATTGCCGATAAGCGAAACCTTGAACCTTTTGGAAGAAAAACATCAAGAAACCTTTGAATCTTGGATAAGTGCCCGCAACATCGCCATTCTCACATTACTTTACGGTTGTGGCTTGCGCCTATCAGAAGCCCTAAACCTCACGCCATCCGATTTGGCAGAGCACAACGGTCCGCGCCTGTATATCAACGGGAAGGGCGGAAAAACACGCCTTATACCAATGCTACCTGCCGTGCGCAATGCTTTAAATGTTTATCTGGATCTATGCCCACATCCGCTTACACCCAACGCACCCCTCTTTCGCGGCATGCGTGGCGCCCCCCTCCAAGCAGCTATTGTCCAGCGACTTATGCAACAATTACGACGGCGACTAAACCTTCCCGAAAGCGCAACCCCTCATGCTTTGCGACATTCATTTGCTACCCATCTTTTAGCCCGGGGAGGTGATTTACGTACAATCCAAGAATTGCTAGGCCATAAAAGCCTTTCAACCACACAGGTCTACACAACCCTTGATACCAACCATTTATTAGCCGTCTATCAAAAAGCACATCCTCGTGCATAAAACATCCCATTGCATCTAACAAAGGCCGCCCGTGATTCCCACGAGCGGCCTCTATCTGCTATCATTCCTCTGCCCATATGCCCATGGACAAAACCTATATATTCAGAGATTAATGATGACTAGGCGCTTTTATCCCCAGAGCATCCACATAAAAATAAACATCCACAGGACCAGCCTTTGCAAAGCGCAATTGCCCGTTTACTTTTTGCCCTTTCTCAAGGTTTTTAGTCAGATCCATGAACATAATATGCCAGCCACCAGGCTTTAATTCCACCGTAGCTCCGGCAGGAATCTCAATTCCATCGGGCTCATGACGCATTTTCATCACACCATCAATCACACTCATAGAATGAATTTCGGTGCGATTAGATAACTCAGAGCTTGCAGATACTAAGCGATCATCGCTTTTACCATGGTTAATAATCTTTACATAGCCACCAGCCACTTTAGCACCATTTGGCGTAGCCCTTGTCCAAGGGTGGATAATTTCTAAATCCCCCACCTTATAGCTATGAGCAAAAACAGGCGTTGCTTGTAGTGATAAAGCTAATAAAAGCATAGACGCAGCCATCATCAAAAAATTGCGAACATAGCCGCGTTTTATAGAGTTTTTCATTGTATTTTCCGTTTCATCAATCATTAAAATTCAGATTTAAATACAAAGATAAACAAGGAGGCCCCCGCGCTTTAGCGCGCACAACTACAATACTCTGGAGAAAATAGGCCTTATCACCATCTAAAGCAATAAGCGAACGACGCAAAGGTAAA
The DNA here is from genome assembly GCF_046843095.1 of Bartonella sp. DGB2. Lineage (GTDB taxonomy): Bacteria > Pseudomonadota > Alphaproteobacteria > Rhizobiales > Rhizobiaceae > Bartonella. The sequence goes on along the minus strand of NZ_CP177329.1, from coordinate 143,767 downwards.
ATGAGATAGCGAATGCTCGCTACAAGGGGCCGTGTAACAGCATTAAGCAAGCATCCGCTATGACAATGATCATTCACCATTTTTTGAAATGAGCGTTTGCCCGCTTCCGGCGCAACACCACATAAGACCCCAGCTCCACCACCCATTGTATCGCTTGGCAAAGCACCCGCCACAGCCATTAGCATCCCATGGAGGAAGATCGCCATAGTTAAAACACTATTAAGCAATAAAGATATAGGGCGCCTTTTCAAAAGAAGGCCTCACATTTCATTTTCAAACGCCGCTCTTAAAAAGCGGTAAAAGTTAAGGTCGTTAGGGAGCGTGTAATGCCGCTAATATCTAAGATATTATCGTTGATAAATTTTCCGATATCGTCCTCCTCCCCAATATAAAATTTTCCCAATAACTCATATTCCCCGCTGGTGGAGTAAAGCTCAGAAAATATCTCACGCTGATAGAGCACGTCAGCGACCCGATAGGTAGTCCCTGGCGCGCATTGTAACTGAATAAATACAGGTTTCATGGACTTCTCCTTATAGCAAATAAACACACGAAAGCAGCTTTAAAGCAATATCAATTATTGCTTTAAAGCTGAATATGACTAATATGTCGTACGGAAAGGAGTAAAGATGCGCACCATGAAAAAAACAGCTTTTATCACTTTATGCACCCTAGCCTGTGGAGGCTATTGTATTCCTGCTTTAGCACTTAACGCGCTTGAAACGCGGCAGCTACTCGCCCTTGACCCCCAAACCCGCATAGAACAACGTTGCGACATTGAAGCTATGGATCGCATCAATAAAGAAACCAAATGGCGTACCGATAAAGTTCTCGCCTATGCTTATAGCGACCCAATCATTTCTGGTAAAAGAATCCAAGCAAATGGGGCGGCCTTTCGTGCTAGAGGTAACTGGTATCACCTATCGTATGATTGCCGTACCGAGGAAGATCGTATCAAGGTTATCTCCTTTACCTATAAAACAGGCTCTCTCATCCCCCACGCAGAATGGGATCGCCATTACCTCGTTCCCTAAACCAGAGCGAACCTTCTGAATAAAAAATTCCTACCTTTAGGTCTATAGAAAATCTGCACATCTGCATTGGTATAATTAAGTAAATAGCCAATACTACCTTTGGCTTCCCTTGATTAAAACGCGAGCTCCTTCGCAAACTTTGTCCAACCAGACTTATAAAATGTCTCTTCAATTTATTATCAATATACGATAAAGATAAAAAGGAGCTATAGAGGGTGTAATGGAACAGCCCATAAAAAGAGATGAACAACGGGTGAAAGCTAAAGGCGGGATGGAAACATCCTTTGGCTTCCAAGAAGTGAACGAAGACGAAAAACAGGCACGTGTTGATGCCGTCTTTCATTCCGTTGCTGAAAAATACGACAAAATGAATGACGCTATGTCCTTAGGGCTCCATAGAGTATGGAAAAATGCCCTGGTTACAGCGCTCAATCCTCCCCGCTATCCTAATGCCCAAACATCCCACCCTTGGCATGTGTTAGACGTAGCAGGTGGCACAGGCGATATCGCCTTTCGCGTCATAAAAGCTTCGCGAAAAATTGCTAAAGCTTCCATCGTTGACATCAACCGTTCCATGCTTGACATCGGGCAAGCAAGAGCGCAAAAGAAAGGCCTTGGCGACTATATAAATTTTATAGAGGCAAACGCCGAAAACTTACCTTTTCCCGAAAATAAATTCAACGCTTATACCATAGCCTTTGGCATTCGCAACGTTCCGCATATCGAAAAAGCCCTTAAAGAGGCCTTTCGTGTCTTACGGCCAGGTGGACGGTTTCTATGCTTAGAATTTTCACAAATCACCATACCAGGGTTAGAACAAGTTTATGATTTATGGTCATTTCAAGCCATACCTCGTTTAGGGAAGATCCTCGTCAATGACGCCGATTCTTACCAATACCTCGTTGAATCCATTAGAAAATTTCCAAACCAATATGATTTCGCAAGATTAATCGAAGAAGCGGGCTTTTCTCGCGTTTCTTACCGAAATTTAAGCGGAGGGATTGCGGCCCTTCATTCGGCGTGGAAAATCTAGCTATGGGAATAGCCGCCATCTTTCGCCTTGGCCGTGCTGGTTTTGTTCTTGCTCGCGAAGGTGTTATAAGCGCTTTACCAAAAGAAGGACTCAGTGGCATAGCCGCTTTCGCATACCGGATAGCAAAGCTATTGGCGCGCCGCCAAACTAAGAAGCAAGATCGCGCCGAAAACATGGCGCGTGCTATTAATAAATTAGGCCCATCCTATATAAAACTCGGCCAATTTCTCGCGACTCGCCCTGATATTGTAGGAGCTAGCATCGCTAAAGACCTCACCCAGTTACAAGATAAAGTTCATACATTTCCTACAAAAGCAGCACTTCAAAAAATTGAAGAATCTCTAGGCCGTAAGGTAGATGATCTATTTATCCGCTTTGATCCGCCTATCGCAGGGGCATCCATGGCCCAAGTCCACCCCGCCTTTATCAAAGATGCCCATAACAACACGCGCAAAGTAGCGGTCAAAGTAATCCGCCCAGATGTGCGAGCCCGCTTTCAAAAAGACCTCGATAGTTTTTATTGGCTAGCACGCTTACAAGCCCGCTATGTCAAAAACGCACAGCGACTCAAGCCACTGGAGGTCGTCGCTACCTTTGCCCATTCGACTAAGCTTGAAATGGATCTAAGGCTTGAAGCAGCTGCCCTATCCGAAATGCAAGAAAACACACAGAACGACAAGGGCTTTCGTGTACCACGGGTTGATTGGGAGCGTACGGGGCGCGATGTTCTAACCATGGAATGGGTTGATGGTCTCAAACTCTCAGATCCGGAGGCTATCAAGGAAGCGGGTCATGATTTAGATGCTCTAGCTATAACCCTCATCCAGTCTTTCTTGCGCCATAGCCTGCGCGATGGGTTTTTCCATGCCGATATGCACCCGGGTAATCTCTTTGTCGACAAAAGCGGTACAATCGTTGCGGTAGATTTAGGCATTACAGGAAGGCTTGGCAAAAAAGAAAAATATTTTCTTGCTCAGATCCTTTATGGTTTCATTACACGCGATTATCAGCGCGTAGCACGTGCTCATTTTGAAGGCGGTTATGTACCTGCCTACCACAGCAGGGCTGCCTTTGCCCAAGCCAATCGCGCCATTGGGGAACCAATCCATGGTCAATCAGCTGAGACCATTTCTATGGCCAAATTATTAACCTTGCTATTTGAAGTCACTGAGCTATTTGATATGGAAACCCGGCCAGAACTGCTTTTATTGCAAAAAACTATGGTGGTGGTTGAGGGGGTTGCGCGCTCTTTAAGCCCACAATTCAATATGTGGAAAGCCGCTGAACCCGTAGTTAAAGAATGGATTGGTCAAAATCTTGGTCCTGCTGGCGTCGCGAAAGATCTTTATGAAGGTAGCGAAGCCGTGTTAAAACTTGTACATAAAACCCCACAAATAATTGATAACTGGCAAAATATACAAGCTGGCCTTTTAGACATAGCGCAAAATGGCCTCACTTTAGAAGAAAAAACCCTCCAAAAACTAGCGCGCGCCAAAAATCACCAAAAACGTAGCCAAACTTACGCTCTATGGTTGATAGCACTATGTTTGATAATTTTAACAATTAAGCTCTTTTAATCAAGACCATGGCCCACATCCTTTCCTCCCCTCCCTTTATTAACTCGCCGCCCCTTGCAGATAAAACTATTGTTTTGATCATCGGTGGTGGCATTGCTGCATATAAAAGCCTTGACCTCATCCGTCGCCTGCGATCCTTAGGCGCAAAGGTTGAAGTTATCTTAACCAAAGCTGCCCAACATTTTATCACCCCGCTTGCCGCCGAAGCGCTTAGCGGGAAAGCCGCCCATCAGACCTTATTCCAACGCGGCGAAACCGATATTAATCACATAAATCTAGCTCGTCGTGCCGATCTTATCATCCTAGCTCCCGCCACTGCAAACCGCATGGCAAAGATAGCACACGGTTTAGGTGATGACCTTGCAGGCACTGTCTTGCTTGCAGCCCTTTGCCCCGTCCTTTTAGCTCCAGCTATGAACCCAGCCATGTGGGCGCACCCTGCTACAAAACGCAATGTCACTCAATTACATGCTGATGGCATTCATTTTATCGGCCCTGAAATAGGCGAAATGGCAGAAAGTAACGAGGCCGGTCTTGGACGGATGAGTGAACCGCAAAGCATCGCAATCGCCGCTACTGAGATTTTAACTAAAGACCAAAGCGGCATCTCCTCTAAGACTGCAACTCTCTTAAAAGACCGCCATATTCTTGTAACATCCGGCCCCACCTATGAACCTATAGACCCCATTCGTTATTTGGCTAATCGATCTTCGGGCAAACAGGGTCACGCCATTGCGAAAAGCTTGGCAAAATATGGCGCGCATGTCACGCTTATCAGCGGGCCTGTTGCTCTTGAAGATCCTGAAGGCGTTAAAGTTATTCATGTGGAAACAGCACAGGCTATGCTGGAAGCTGTCTTGAATCATCTACCTGCACAGGCTGCAATTTTTGCGGCCGCCGTTGCCGATTGGCGAATCGAAACGCCCGCACGCCATAAAATTAAAAAACAAAGCATCCAAGATCAAACCACACTTACCTTGCATAAAAATCCTGATATTCTCGCTACCATAGCTCAAAATGATAAAAGACCAGATCTTGTTATTGGCTTTGCCGCCGAAACCTATGACCTCATCGTCCATGCACAAAAGAAATTGCAAAAAAAGGGGGCGGATTTTATTCTCGCTAATAATGTAGCATGCCCCGTGGCTGGTGCTTCTATAATGGGCGGGGATTATAATCAAATCCACCTGATCAGCGCAGAGGGGGTGGAAGTATGGCCACCCATGACAAAAGAAGCCATAGGCGACAAAATCGCTCAATTACTTGCCGCCCGCTTCTCTGCTTAATTGATTTCAAGCGAATCGCCCTATAAGAGCCCAGCATCTTTGGCCAAAGCCCGCAAATCCACCTTAGGTCGAGCCCCTACTTGTTGGATAATATAACTAGCGCAAAATGCACCTAAACGGCCACAATGAGCTAGCGCATGCCCGCGAGCATAGGCATAAAGAAACCCAGCGGCATAGTTATCGCCGGCCCCTGTGCCATCTACTACGCGATTGACAGGCAAGGCATCAACCTTAATGATCTCTGTCCGATCCACAATGGTGGCACCCTGTTCGGCGTCTGTCACGCTAGCAAACCCCACGACCTGCTTTTGTAATAAACGTAAAGCCATACTCATATCGGCTGTCTCATAAAGCGCTAAAAGTTCCTCACGATTAGCAAAAACAATATCCACAAGGCCGCTTTGAATGAGCTCAAGGAATTCTGAACGGTATCGGTCTACACAAAAGCTATGCGATAAAGATAAGGCCACGTGTCGCCCCTTAGCACGAACCGCTTTAGCTGCTTGACGCAAAGCATCTTTAGCATTGGGTGGATCCCATAAATAACCTTCAAAGTAAAGGATCTTACAAGTATCAATCAAAGAAAAATCAATATCACGCGGCGCAAATTCAAGACACGCCCCAAGATATGTGTTCATTGAGCGCTCACCATCAGGTGTAATGAAAATTAGCGATTGAGCGGTAGGGGGGCCATCTTTAAGCGCCGGCGTATCATAAGCTACGCCAGCGCTATGCAAAGAGGTAGCAAACCGCGCTCCCAATGGATCATCCGCCACCTTACCCATGAAAGCCACGCGTCCACCTAAATTAGCAACCACCACAGCGCTATTCGCAGCGCTACCGCCCGCGCTTTCAACGGGCGCATGCATTTTTGTATAAAGGAAAGCCGCACGCTCAGCATCAATCAAATGCATTGCCCCCTTGCTGATCTCCTGTTCTCTCAAAAACGCTTCCTCACAGAAAGCCATACTATCAACAATAGCATCGCCCACCGCTACCATATCTAACTGCATATTCTATCCTTTACTTTTTGCATAAACTTAACAAATCTAAACCAAAATACCACCTTTGATTTGACTTTAATGTTTCTCGACTTTTTCAAATTTTTATGACACTCTCTATAAATGAACATGCGCATCAAAATTTGTGGAATTACCGAACAAACCACACTAAAGGCCGCCATCAACTTAGGAGCGCAAGCGATTGGCTTTGTCTTTTTTGAAAAAAGCCCTCGCCACCTTAGCTTGGATCAAGCGCGTTATCTTCGCTCTTTCGTTCCTCCATCCTGCCAATTAGTGGCGGTGTGTGTCAATGCCGATGATACTTTTCTCAATACCCTCTTTTCTCTTGTTCAACCCGACAGTCTCCAGCTACACGGAGAAGAATCTCCTGCCCGTGCTCAAGAGATTAAAAAGCGTTATAATTGCGAAGTTATAAAAGCCGTCCCTATTGAGACAAGTGCGGATATCATCAAGACTCACGCTTATGAAACCGTTGCTGATTGGTTATTATTAGACGCTAAACCGTCCAAAGATGCCACACTTCCAGGTGGTAATGGGAAGGTTTTTGATTGGCAAATATTAAACGGCGTGCATTTTAAAAAGCCCCTTATGCTCTCTGGTGGGCTAAGCGCTAATAATGTCGCCACAGCCTGTAAAATCGTCACACCACAAGGACTTGATGTCTCTTCAAGCCTTGAAATAGTTCCAGGCATCAAAGACATTTCCCGACTAATTGCATTTTTTGCCGCCCTCAACGAGATTCAACCTAAAATCGCACAGCCATATCTCACACACAATCCTAATCCTTAATTTTTATTCAAGGCAACCTATAATGACAACCCCTGCAACACAAAGCCCCAACTCCTACCGCGTTCACCCCGATGAATCAGGCATGTTTGGCCTTTTTGGCGGACGCTTTGTTGCTGAAACCCTAATGCCACTTATCCTTGAGCTAGACAAAGCTTACCAAATCGCTAAAAATGATCCAGATTTTATAAAAACCCTACAAAACCTATCTAAGCATTATGCTGGCCGCCCTTCGCCCCTTTATTATGCTGAACAGCTAAGTAAACATTTAGGGGGTGCAAAGATCTACCTTAAACGTGAAGATCTCAATCATACCGGTAGCCATAAGATCAATAATTGTTTAGGGCAGATTCTTTTAGCACAGCGCATGGGCAAAAGCCGCATCATCGCTGAAACCGGAGCTGGTCAACACGGGGTAGGCACAGCCACAGTAGCGGCTCGCTTTGGCCTTAAATGTTGCATCTATATGGGCGCCACCGATATAGAGCGGCAAAAACCTAATGTCTTTCGAATGGAACTTTTAGGTGCACAAGTGAAAGCTATTAGCGCCGGCAATGGTACCCTAAAAGATGCCATGAACGAAGCCCTACGTGATTGGGTTGCAAATGTTAACGATACCTATTACCTCATCGGCACCGCCGCTGGTCCTCATCCATACCCCCAAATGGTGCGCGACTTCCAAACCGTTATTGGCCTTGAAGCACGAGAACAAATTATGCACGCAGAAGGGCGTCTACCTGATATGTTGATTGCCGCCATCGGCGGAGGATCCAATGCCATTGGTCTTTTTCATCCCTTTTTAGATGATAAAGAAATAGAGATCATCGGCGTAGAAGCAGGCGGCTTTGGGCTAAACACAGGTCAACATTGCGCCTCAATGAGCGCTGGTAAAAAGGGCGTTCTCCACGGTAACCGCACTTATCTTTTACAAGACACAGATGGCCAAATTATCGAGGGTCATTCGATCTCAGCTGGACTTGATTACCCAGGTGTAGGACCTGAACACGCTTGGCTTAAAGATACAGGTAGGGTACGCTATGTACCTATCCTTGATCAAGAAGCGCTTGAAGCCTTCCAACTTCTCACACGGCTTGAAGGTATTATCCCCGCTCTTGAATCGGCTCATGCTTTGGCCCAAGTCATCAAAGAAGCGCCTTCCATGAAAAAAGATGCGGTGATTTTACTCAATCTTTCAGGGCGTGGTGATAAAGACGTACATACGGTAAGCACATTATTAGGGCTCAATCTTTAAAGGATAATCATGCACACACGTATTGAACAGCGCTTTGCCCAGCTAAAAACCCAAAACCGTTGCGCCTTAATCACCTATCTCATGGCAGGTGATCCAGATTTTGAACAGAGCTTAGCCCTCATGCATAAAGTCGTAGCAGCGGGCGCAGATATCATTGAACTAGGCATGCCCTTTTCCGATCCCATGGCCGACGGCCCTACCATTCAAGCAGCGGGGCGTCGCGCTTTGGATAGTAAGCAAACTTTACCAAAAACCCTAGCGCTTGTGCAGCGCTTCCGCGAAGAAGATCCGTATACACCCCTCCTCCTCATGGGATATTATAATCCTATCTATATTTATGGAGTCAGCCGCTTTATCGAAGCAGCAAAGGCCGCAGGAGTCGATGGACTCCTCATTGTTGATCTCCCTCCTGAAATGGATGCAGAGTTATGCATTCCCGCCTGCAAGGCTGGTCTCAATTTCATTCGCCTCGCAACCCCCACCAGTAATGAAGATCGACTGCCAAAAATCTTACACAATAGCTCAGGCTTTATCTATTATGTTTCAATGACGGGGGTCACCGGTCAAGCTTTAAAAGCTATCGCACCCGTCGCCGATCAGGTGAAAATCATAAAAGCCCAAACTGATCTACCGCTTGCCGTAGGTTTTGGCATAAAGACCCCTTCCCAAGCTAGCCTTATCGCTGAAATAGCCGATGGGGTAGTTATAGGCTCAGCGCTTATTGAAACCATCTCTAAACATATTGAACATCAAGCGGAGAATAAATCTGCCCTCCTCCTCAAAATAGGTAGCTTGGTAGAAAATTTGGCACAAGCGGTGAAATCTGCTAAAAGACCTAATCCATAGGCTTCTGATCAGCCCAAAAACACATGAAAAAATATGTGACTTTTCACGAGAATATAGCTTATATAAGGAAAGATTAGCCCTAGGTAGAACAAAACGCTTAGATTAAGGCTGCAAACCTTCTAGCTCAAACGAAAGCCTATGAAACAAAAAGGCACAAAGCTCATAGGATCTTTTGAAAATGACTATAGGATAAAACAATGAACTGGATTACCAATTATGTACGCCCAAAGATCAATTCCATGCTTGGGCGACGAGAAATGCCAGATAATCTATGGGTGAAAGACCCCACCTCTGGCCAAATGGTTTTTCATAAAGAGCTTGAAGAGAACCAATATGTCGTGCCCGCCTCAGGCCATCATATGCGCATCCCCGCAAAAGCACGATTCAAAGCATTTTTTGACCATGGAACCTATGAGATCTTAGAAAACCCTAAGGTCGTCCAAGATCCCCTAAAGTTCCGAGATGAAAAGCGCTATGCCGATAGGCTACGCGATTATCGCAATCGTTTAGGAAATGATGATACTATTCTTAGCGCACGCGGTACCATTGAAGACCTTCCCCTTATCGCTAGCGTACAAGACTTCGCTTTCATGGGCGGTTCGCTAGGTATGGCAGCAGGCGAAGCCATCATTCATGCCATTGAGACTGCTATCACGGAACAATGCCCCTTTGTTATTTTCGCCGCCTCAGGCGGCGCGCGCATGCAAGAAGGGACTCTTTCCCTTATGCAAATGCCTCGTACCACAGTGGCGATTGAACGCCTTAAAGACGCCAAGCTTCCCTATATCGTTGTATTAACAAATCCTACAACCGGTGGAGTTACCGCTTCTTATGCAATGCTAGGCGATGTGCATATTGCGGAACCAGGCGCTTTGATATGCTTTGCCGGCCCACGCGTGATCCAGCAAACCATTCGTGAAACCCTGCCCGAAGGCTTCCAAAGCAGTGAATATTTACGCGACCATGGCATGGTAGATATGGTCGTCTCGCGGCTAGAGCTTAAAAGCACGATCGCTCGGCTTTTGCGACTAATGATGAACAAACCCGCCTATCAAGACCCCGCAACAAATCAAACCAAGTCCGATAGCGCCGCCCCCGCCTTAGAAAAAACAATAGCAGTAAACACCGCCGCGACATTAGAGGATTAATATGTCGAAAGTGCAAAGTTTGATTAACAATTTGCAAGCCCTTTACCCCATAGGGATTGATCTCTCTTTGCACCGTCTTACCGCCTTATTAGAAAAACTGGGCAATCCGCACGAAAGATTGCCCCCCGTCATCCACATTGCTGGTACCAATGGTAAAGGATCAGCTTCAGCCACCTGCCGCGCTCTTTTAGAGGCAAAGGGGCTATCCGTCCATGTCCACACATCGCCTCATTTGGTACGTTGGCAAGAACGCTACCGCTTAGGTGCAACGGGTGGCGGGCGGCTTGTTGAAGATGACGTTCTGATCGAAGCCATTACAACCGTCATTAAAACCAATAACAACGACCCCATAACGGTGTTTGAAGCATTGAGCGCGGTAGGCTTCCTCTTATTTGCCGAACATCCTGCCGATGCACTTATCCTTGAAGTAGGACTTGGCGGCCGATTCGATGCCACAAATGTTATCAAGCAACCCGCCTGCGCCCTCATCATGCCTATCTCCTTTGATCATACAAATTTTTTAGGTGAAACCATAGAGAAAATTGCTTTTGAAAAGGGCGGCATTATTAAATCAAAATCCCCGGTAGTGATAGGACGGCAAGAGTTTGCTCCTACTCTAGAGATCCTCTCTGATATTGCCCAGCAAAACAATGCTCCTTTAAGCGTCTTTGGCTCCACCTATCAAGCCTATCAAAAGCAGGAACGCTTGGTCTTTCAAGATCAAAACCGGCTTTGGAAGCTACCCTTGCCTAAATTGCAGGGCGCTCATCAAATTGATAATGCTGGCGCTGCCCTCATGGCAGTGCAAGCAGCGGGCTTTTCATTAAGCCAAGATGAAGCAGCCCAAGGCCTTATAAAAATTGATTGGCCAGCACGTCTTCAGCCCCTTGAAGAAGGAGCGTTGCGGGGGATTTTGCCCCCCCCTTCAGCGCTTTGGCTTGATGGCGGTCACAATCCAGCGGGCGCACGAGTTCTAGCAGCCCAGTTGCAAATGTGGAGGCAAGAAAACCCTCGTCCCGTCGTTGCCGTTATCGGAATGATTGATACCAAAGATAGCAATACATATTTACATACCCTAAAGCCGGCGGTCGATTACATTTATACAGTCCCTGTACCCGACCAGGAAAAAGCAATTCCCCCACAAGAATTAGCTCTATCAGCACAAAAAGCGGGTATTAGCGCATTAGCACAACCAAACATAAAAGTAGCGCTCAGTAAAATCGCTTCTAATCACCCCGATGCATGGGTTCTAATCACTGGATCGCTTTATCTAGCGGGCGCTGTCCTCGATGAAAATGGAACGCCACCCAGCTAACTATACACGAACTAAAAAGGGATAAATTATGGGATTAAATACAGCACTTTATCAAAATCCGCCATTGATCACCGTGTTCGGTGGCTCAGGTTTTGTAGGGCGCCATGTAGTGGAAGCATTAACCAAACGCGGTTACCGCGTACGCATCGCAGTGCGAAACCCACAAAAAGCTTATTATATATTACAAATGGGCGGGGTTGGACAAATTCAAATGATTGCCGCTGATATTACCAACCGCAGCCATGTCGCCCGCGCACTCGCGGGTGCCAATGCCGCTATTTCTTTAGCAGGGATGCTCACCCCCTTGGGTAAAAACACCCTTGCCAAGGTTCATGTGAAAGGCGCCAAAAATGTAGCCGATTTAGCAGCAAAAGCAAAAATCCCCCTTTTGCATATGTCATCCTTGTGGAGCAATAAAGACTCTAATCTTGCTTACGCAAAAACAAAAGGCCTAGGGGAAGAAGCTGTAAGAATCGCCTATCCTGATGCCATTATCATACGCCCTTCGCTCATCTTTGGGCCAGAAGATCGCTTTTTCAACCGATTGGCCGCCCAAGCTCAAGGTGCACGAATCATAACACTCTTTGGCGCTAATAAGGCTCGCTTTCAACCTGTTTATGTAGGTGATATTGCGTCCTTTATTGTCAAAGCCCTAGAAGGGGAAGCAAAAGCTGGGACAATCTATGAATTGGGGGGGCCAGAAACCGTGACATTACAGGCATTGTTTCAAAAAATTCTCACCATTATCCAACAAAAACCTCGCCTAATCACTTTACCCGTTTGGATGGGACGCATTATTGGTAGCTTTTTCAGCCTTGTCGGCAAATTGCCGCTAATACCAACCAAAACTACCCGTGAGCAAATTTTACTTTTGCAATTGGACAGCTGTGTTACTCTACAGGCTCAAAATGAAAGCCGTACCTTTGAAGCCCTAGGCATAACTCCTACCCCCATAGCAGCCATCGCACCCAGTTATTTGTGGCGATTCCGACCCAATGGGCAATTTGCAACTTTAGCTCTTAGCACCTATCAAAAAGATATTTAATACGGCCCAATATAAGGAAATAGCATGATACATACAGATTACATGGTCAAAGATATTCAGCTCGCTGATTATGGCCGTAAAGAAATGGCTATTGCCGAAACAGAGATGCCAGGTTTAATGGCCTGCCGCGCTGAATTTGCCAAAAACCGCCCTTTGAAAGGAGCACGTATTTCTGGCTCTTTGCATATGACCATTCAAACAGCCCTCCTTATTGAAACTTTGCAAGCTTTAGGCGCCCAAGTGCGCTGGGCCTCTTGCAATATATTCTCCACCCAAGACCATGCTGCTGCTGCTATTGCTGCCGCTGGTACACCAGTTTTTGCCGTAAAGGGCGAAACCTTAGCTGAATATTGGGCCTATATTGATGCTATTTTCCAATGGCCCAACCACGAATTCTCAAATATGATCTTAGATGATGGCGGCGATGCCACCTCTTATATCCTACTAGGCGCACGGGCTGAAGCGGGCGAAAATGTTTTATCTGACCCGCAATCAGAAGAAGAAACTTATCTTTTTGCCCAAATTCAAAAGCGCCTTGCTACCTCTCCTAACTTTTTTACGCGCCAACGCGCAGCAATAAAAGGTGTAAGTGAAGAAACCACCACCGGCGTAAACCGGCTTTATCAACTACAAAAAAAAGGCCTTTTGCCTTTTCCTGCTATGAATGTTAATGATAGTGTCACCAAATCAAAATTTGATAATAAATATGGTTGTAAAGAATCGCTAGTCGATGGCATACGCCGCGGCACCGATATAATGCTCGCTGGCAAGACGGCGATTGTTTGTGGCTATGGAGACGTAGGCAAGGGTTCAGCCGCTTCTCTTTCAGGCGCTGGCGCCCGCGTTAAAATCACAGAGATTGACCCAATTTGCGCCCTACAAGCAGCCATGGATGGCTATGAAGTTGTCACCCTAGAAGAAGCTGCCCCCAACGCAGACCTCATCATAACTGCCACCGGCAATAAAGATATCATTCGGCTTGAACATATGCGCCTAGTCAAAGACATGTGCATTATCGGTAATATCGGTCATTTTGACAATGAAATTGATGTCCAGTCGCTGAAGAACTTCACATGGACTAATATCAAACCACAAGTTGATATGATCACATTCCCTGATGGCAAGCGCCTTTTGCTTTTATCAGAAGGGCGCCTCCTAAATCTTGGTAACGCTACCGGCCACCCTTCTTTTGTAATGTCAGCTTCCTTTACCAATCAAGTGCTCGCGCAAATAGAGCTTTTCACCCGCAGCGAACAATATGATAACCAAGTCTATGTCTTACCAAAAACATTAGATGAAAAGGTAGCAAGGCTACATCTTGATCGACTCTCTATCAAACTCACCACCCTGACCAGCGCCCAAGCTGAATATATCGGTGTACCCCCAGAAGGCCCCTATAAGCCTGATCATTACCGCTATTAATCGCACCGGTCGCTTCGCCCCAAAAGCAGAGCGAGGAGCAAGCAGTATCAAAAGATAACAGGTCAAAAGAAATTGTATATAATGGATAAGCAGACATGATATACGGGGCCAATTTTGCCCTATTTATTGCTTTAGCCTTAACGCTTTGCCTGATGCTGCTCGCATCCTTGTGGTGGGTGGAGCGCTTGCGTCGAGACCTTAATGCTAAGGCTCTTGATGTTAAAGCTCTTGAAGAGAAGCTACTAGCTCTTAGCCTTGAACGCCAGCTCCTTACCAGCCTCCTTGATCAGATTAACCAACCTCTTTGGCTTGAGGATGAAAACAATAATTTACGTTTTGCCAACAAAGCTTTTTATCGACTAAGCGCAACACAGCCGCAAGCGGCTCATAGCAATGATCTCCTTGATGCTGGTACACGACAGGCACTCAAACAAGAAGGCCGTCCTTTTAAGGATATGATACGTGCACAAATAAAGCGACATTTGATCTTGCGTGGAGAAAGGCGACTTGTCAACATCAGCCATATCTATACTACAAATGGTACCGCGGGATTTTTACACGACGAAAGTGAAAAGGAAGTCCTTGAACAAAATATACAACAACTCGCCCAAAGCCACGCTGAAATCCTCGACTTGCTCCCTACAGCAATCGCCATTTTTGATTGCGCTCAAAAACTAAAGTTTAGCAATCAAGCCTTTTCAGTTTTATGGGGACTGGAAAGCCCTTTTCTGGATAGCTCTCCCAGCCACCCCTACCTCTTAGACCATTTACGTAGCACAGGCAAAATCAGCGCCCAACCCGACTGGCGAAGCTGGAAAGAAGATCTTTTACGACCCCTTCCTAAAGGTGAACATCGCGATGCAATGTGGACCTTGCCTGATGGACAGATTTTACGGGTCGTTGCCTCCCCTCATCCACAAGGTGGTATGACATGGCTTTATGAAAACCTCACAGAACAAATCAACCTTGAGCGCCGTTATAACATCCTCATCAAAATCCAAGGGGAAAGCATCGACCACCTCTCCGAAGGGGTCGCTGTCTTTGGCGCCGATGGCTTGTTACGCCTCTCAAACCCCGCCCTTGGCCGCCTATGGCAGCTGCCTCCCGAACTCCTCATTAAGGAAACCCATATAAGCCGCTTAGAAGCGCATTGTGCTCCCTTAAGCCATGGGCAAGAATGGACAATATTTAGCGCTTTTGTTACTGGTTTTCGCGATCAACGCGATGGAAAAACGGGGCGAATAGATTTGAAAAATGGTACGATTTTAGATTACACATTGGTTCCTCTGCCCCATGGCCAAACAATGATCACCTTCGTTAATGTCAGCGATACGGTTCATATGGCACGTATCCTCCAAGAAAAAAATGAAGCACTAGAAAGCGCCGACCGTCTGCGCAATGATTTCGTCCAACACATATCCTACCAATTGCGAACACCCCTTACTAATATCATCGGCTTTACCGACTTCCTACAAGATGGCTATGTTGGCTCTTTGCACCCAAAGCAAACCGATTATTTACGCCTCATTGGCTCCCAATCCTATGCGCTCTTAGATATAGTCAATGATATTCTTGACCTCGCTACCGTAGACGCTGGTATTATGGAACTAGATAATCAGCCTGTCTCCATTAAAGATATGATGAATCATACAAGTCAACGCTTTGCTAATCAATTAAAAGAACGAAACATCACCATTGTACAAACAAAAGAAACAGAGTTAGAAACCATGCAAGGCGACCCTGCAAGGCTACGGCAAATCTTTACAAATATTTTAAATAACGCCATTGCCTTCGCCCCTACTGATAGCGTAATTCACTTTACAGCAAAACACCAAAACGAGTATCTAATCTTTAGCATTCATGATTGCGGCTGCGGTATCCCACAAGAGCTATTAGATCGTGTGTTCAAACGTTTCACCTCCTGCACCCACCACGGTGTAAGGGCTGGTACAGGGCTTGGACTATCGATCGTAAAAAGTTTTGTTGAGCTCCACGGCGGTACGGTTACCATTAATACAAGCCCTCGGATCGGAACAGAAGTGATCTGCATATTCCCTCTTTCGACAAGGAATGACTCGCCCGTAACTAGTATACAAAGTGCTCGCCAAGAAACGTTACGCCTTGAACAAAGGCCTTAAAGGAGCTCAGCCATGGATATTTTCTTGAAGGATGAGCCCGTCTTAATAAAATTTGCTCATGAATTTGCCAACTACATTAAGCGGGGGGATCTCATCACTTTAGCAGGCGAAGTCGGAACGGGAAAATCTACCTTCGCCCGTGCTCTTATTCGCTATCTCGCTCAGGATAAACAACTTGAAGTTCCAAGCCCCACCTTTACCCTCGTCCACTATTATGATTTACCTCCCTTCCCCCTTGCTCACGCTGATCTTTACCGCCTCTTAGATCCTTACGAAATTGATGAACTTGGGTTTGATGCCCTACGAGCGGAAGGCGTATTGTTAGTAGAATGGCCCCAAAAGGCCGAAGGTGTTCTAGATGAGGCCACCTTTTCTTTGTGGTTTGAAGAAGAAGACGAAGGACGCCGCCTAAAAATAGACGCCTCATCAAAAGCCAAAAGCCGGCTGATAAAACTCGTACAAAGGTTAGCGGAATGACAAAAAAAATCCCGCGCCTTTTCTCTATCCCACATGGAGAGGATTTTTTATCCCATTTTGTTAAGTGCCTTAAAGCGGGTGACCTCCTTCCTGAAGCCGCGGCCTTACCCCTCTCTGATTATTTGATTTATGTGCCAACCCGCCGTGCCGCGCGCGCTCTTCGTAGCGCCTTTATCGACATAAGTCCGAACAAGACGAGTCTGCTACCCACCATTCGCCCCCTAGGCGAGAGCGAAGATGAAACCATGCTATTTTTTGAAGGCATGGAGCCGCCGCCTCTATACCCCGCTCCCATCGGCACCATAGAGCGCCTCATCCTTTTAGCTACTTTCATCCAACCTTGGCGGAAAAACCTGCATCTGCCACCTTCTAACTATGCAACGCCAACCCCCCGACCATTCGATACAGCCGATGCCCTATGGCTTGCTCAAGATCTCGCTACCTTGCTAGATATGGTTGAAAACGAAGCAGCGGACTGGGATAACCTCCAAGCCATTATTCCCGAACAATTGGCGGATTGGTGGCAAATCACCCTAAGCTTTCTGACTATTATCCGCCAAGCTTACCCAAAGGTTTTAGAAGAGAAACAAAAATCTAGCAAGGCGGCTCTTAGAAATCAGCTTTTGCGCGCACACGCCCAGCATCTTAATCAAACATCCACCGCCCGCCCTATTCTCGCGATAGGCACTGTTGCCTCGCTTCCCGCTGTGATTGAACTTTTATCCGCAATTGCGCGCCTACCTAACGGGGCTATAGTTTTACCTGGGCTTGATTTCAATATGGATGAAGAAAGCTGGCTTCATTTAGATAAAGAGGCCGAAGATGCTTCAGTTTTTGGCCACCCACAATATCATCTCAAAAAATTCCTCAATAAGATTGGTAGCCCGCGCGAACACGTCATTAATCTCGATTCGCTCTGCACGCGCAAAAAACAACGCGCTGCGCTAATATCTGAAACCTTCCGCCCAGCCCAAACCAGTGAAAAATGGGCACACCGTAACAAAGATCACGATGCAGCGATCATTGAAGATCTCGCGATTATTGAAGCAGCCAATGAACGCGAGGAAGCCTTAGCAATTGCCTGTGCTCTACGCCAAGCCATCCTCCCACCTGATAAAACCGCCGCGCTTATAACGGCCGATCGCCAGCTTGTACGGCGAGTAATCAGCGAATTAGAGCGCTTTGGCATTCATGCTGACGATTCGAGCGGCCAACCCCTTGCACACACACCACCCGCTACTCTAGCGCGCCTTATCTTACAGGTCTTTTTTAATCCCAGCGATAGTGTAGCCTTTTTATCCCTTCTCAAGCATCCGCTCACCGCCTTAGGGCATGAGCGTGCTAAAATTCGCCACTTAGCCGAAAATTTTGAACTTTTTGCTTTACGCGGTGGTACAGGGCGGGTTGAAATCAATCAATGTGATGAATTCATCAAAGCACGACTCATCGCTATGAGTCGCGCCCAATATCCAGAAGACGCTTGGCAGCTTAAGCACATTCAAGAAGCCGAATTTTTGGCCAAATACCTAGCGCAAGCAGTTGCCCCCCTTCAATCTTTGCGCCATCAAGGAGGTGCCTTTACCATCGCACAAGTAGCAAAAGCTACCGTGGAAACCCTAGAAACATTCGCCCGTCTCCCCGATGGGTCGCTTGATAAGCTTTATGAAAAAGAAGCTGGCGTAGCTATAGCCACATTCCTGCGTGATCTCGTTGAGGCCCCAGGCGGGCTTGATCCAAATACCGCTAAATTCACTTTTCCGCTTGATGATTGGCCACGCATGTTTGACGCCTTGCTAAGCACCGTCTTTATCACCCCCAAAGCAGGGGGGCACCCACGGCTCTTTATTTGGGCGCCCTTAGACTCTCGCTTGCAAACCGTTGATACTGCCGTCTTAGCAGGCCTTAACGAGGGTGGTTGGCCGACCAAGGGACAAAGCGATCCCTTTTTGTCAAGGCCAATGAAAACAGTCTTAAATTTACCACCGCCCGAACAAACAATAGGCCGCAGCGCCCACGATTTTCAGGCTCTCATGGGTATGGACAAGGTTATTCTCAGCCGTTCTCTACGGGCCGAACAAGCGCCTACTGTTGCCTCGCGCTGGTTGCAGCGCTTAGAAACCGTTCTAGGCGTCGAACAAAGCGCCAGAATCCGCGCCCGTGGACAACAATATCTCCATTGGGCCCGCGCTTTAGATCAAGCCCCCGATAAAGACAAAAATCTTGCTCTTACCATACGCCCTAATCCCATGCCACCGCTTGCGGTACGCCCTAAACATTTCTCTGTTACAGAAATTGATACTCTACGCCGTGACCCTTACGCCATCTATGCCAAACATATTTTAAAACTAAAACCGCTTAAACCCTTGATCCACGATGCTTCCTTTGCCGAACGGGGCACACTCTATCATGCAATCATTGCAGGCTTTAGCCAATCTAATACCGACGCCTACGCCGCGGATGCTTTACAAACCTTCCTCTCAATCGCCCGCGCTGAATTTGATATGCTCGCCCTACCAGCTGAGATTGAGGCGCTTTGGTGGCCGCGCCTTACCCTTTTAGCTCCACGCTTTCTTGAATGGGAAAAAAGCTTAGGGTCCCGTAAAAGGTGGCCAGAAATTAAAAGCCGCGCTTTCCCTATCGGTGATACTGGCGTCACCCTTTCCGCCCGCGCTGATAGGATCGATATCCTACCCAATAATTATGCCGATATCATTGATTTCAAAACTGGTACCAGTCCTACAGCTCAGCAAGCGTCTTCCCTTCAAGCGCCGCAGTTAGCATTAGAAGCAGCGCTTTTTATGAGAGGAGCCTTTAATGAATGCCCCAATGCTAAACTTGAGCAATTGCTTTATATCCGCTTGAATAATAGAGGGGAAGTCAAACCAGAACCCATAATAGACAAAGAGAAGCAAAATGTAAAAAATCTTGCTGATAAAGCGTGGCAGCAGCTGGAAAACCTTATCCGTGCCTACCAAAAACCACAGCAAGGCTATCTATCGCGGGCATTACCTTCCCTCTACAGTTATGAAAGCGATTATGATCATTTAGCCCGCCTATTAGAGTGGTCTATTGGCTTTGAAGCCAATGAAACCGCGGCAAATGATGCGTAAAGGAGCCTTATATGACCATTCCTGCCCAAGCCCTTGACGCCCAAGCCGAAGCTGCACACCCCGAAAAAACAGTTTGGGTTTCTGCCAATGCCGGCTCCGGAAAAACACACGTTTTGAGTGAGCGGGTAATCCGACTTCTACTTCATGGTTGCCCACCAGCGCGCATTCTCTGCCTGACTTACACCAAAGCTGCTGCGGCAGTTATGCAAAAACGCATTTTTTCCACCCTCGCTCAATGGACAAGCTGGGATGATAAAAAATTACAAAATGAGCTCGTCCGCTTACAAGGAAAAATCACTAAACCCCAAACTTTAACGCACGCGCGTCAGCTTTTTGCGAAAGCCTTAGAAACCCCTGGGGGTTTAAAAATCCAAACCATCCACGCTTTCTGCGAGTCCCTCCTCCATAAATTTTCGCTAGAAGCGCAAGTTCCCAGCCATTTTAAGCTTATGGATGAGTTAGCAAGAGTTGATATTTTAAAAAAAGCTAAAGCTCTACTTTTGCAAAAAACCTACTCCCAAAACATACCTCACCTTTACGAAGCCTTCATGCTGATTTTAGAAAAGATTGGTGAGACAGGGTTAGAGCGCTTATTAAATGAGGCCATCAGTGTGCGGCAAAGCCTTCGTCCCTATCTTGACCAGATTTTTGGATGCGCGCTACAAACATCAAGAGCCCAAGCCGCACATAGTTTGCGCAAAAAATTTTTACTTCCCCCAAAAGTACAAGTTGAAGAGATCGTCGATCATATTAAAATCTTAGGCCACCTGCCCCCGAACTTAGCCGCCCTAACAGAGCAGTATAAACATCAAAACTTTCACAACTTTGTTGCACGGTTGCGTAAACTCACTCAACTAACCCAAACAGATGCTATCCTTGATTGTATACGCGAGGCCTATTTCACTGGCCCGCGCGGCGAAATTCGCCCACGCTCTCTTGACTATTTACTTCCTAAAGCTCTTTGCCACGCACATCCAGAATTGGTCACTCAACTCAGCCACAAACAAGACGAACTATACAAAGCCTTTGACCTTTTTAACCAGTTTGAACTCTACGCCCTCAATCTTGCGGGCTTTCAGCTTTGTCACCAATTCTTGCGCGCGTATGAAAACCTTAAGACCGCATCAAGTCTTCTTGATTTTGATGACCTCATCACCCATGTCCTGTCCCTCCTAGAGCAAAAAGAAGCCAATTTTTGGGTTCATTATAAATTAGATCAAGGCATTGACCATATTTTGCTCGACGAAGCGCAAGATACCAGCCCCGCCCAATGGAAAATTATCATGCGCTTGGCGGAAGAGTTCTTTAACGGTATGGGTGCACGTGAAATTAAGCGTACACTTTTCGCAGTGGGGGATGAAAAGCAATCAATCTATTCCTTCCAAGGAGCTGTTCCTGAAGATTTCGCACGCTATGGCAAAGATGTGCAAACAAGAGCCCATAATGCTCGGTTGGATTTCAAAAAA
Organism: Bartonella sp. DGB2; assembly: GCF_046843095.1. GTDB lineage: Bacteria > Pseudomonadota > Alphaproteobacteria > Rhizobiales > Rhizobiaceae > Bartonella. The sequence goes on along the minus strand of NZ_CP177329.1, from coordinate 122,810 downwards.
GTTCAGCTTAATTATTCCTTCCGCTCTGCCCAAGACGTGTTAAAAAGTGTAGACACCATATTTAAAAATCCTAAAAACTACCAAGGATTAGCAGCCGATCCAGAGCCTACCGTTCATCAAGCTGTACGCACGAACATTCGCGGAGAGGTAATCTTATGGGAAAGTTTGGCTACTACGCCCCCACCCATACCTGAAAATTGGCATACTCCCCACGATAATAGTCAAGCCCCCTCCCTGCTTTTGGCACAAACCATCGCCCAAACCATTGATAATTGGCTCATGAAGGGAGAGATTTTGCATAGCAAAGGCAGACCAATAGAGCCCAGCGATATTATGATCCTGGTACGCAAACGTGATGCCTTTATACCAGCCTTAATCCGCGCTCTCAAAGCCCGCGGCCTGCCCGTAGCGGGAGCAGATCGTTTGCGTCTTACCGATCATATCGCCGTACGCGATCTCATGGCGCTAGGACGCTTTGTCTTACAACCCCAAGACGATCTTTCGCTTGCTTCCCTTCTCAAAAGCCCGCTTTTTAACTATGATGAAGCAGGGCTTTACCGCTTAGCCTATGGGCGCAAAGGTAGCCTATGGGAAAGCCTAAACCAAGACCCACGGGATAAAGATGCGTGCAATCTCTTACAAAAATACCGCGCTATTGTCGATCAAATCCCAGTATTTGAATTCTACAGCCATCTTTTAAGCGCCGATGGTGGACGCCGAAAATTCCTAGAGCGCTTAGGAGCACAAGCTGGTGATATCCTTGACGCTTTTTTAGATTATACGCTAAGCATACAACAAAACGGCATCTTAGGTTTACAAGCCTTCCTTGAAATTTTGGTTCAGGATAACCCCGAAATCAAACGTGAATTCGATCATAATCGCCAAGACATCCGTATTATGACGGTGCACGCAGCCAAAGGGCTTGAATCTGGGGTGGTATTTTTGGTTGATCCTGGTAGCTCCATTTGGAACGCTCAGCACCAGCCAAAATTATTACGTGGCAAAGATGGAAACTTTTTATGGGTACCCAACAAAGCCTGGACTACCGATCAAACAGCGATCCTAATTGAAGGCTTAAAAAAACAAGCCGATGACGAATATCGACGCCTTCTTTATGTGGCGATGACCCGCGCGGAAGAGCGTCTTATACTATGCGGCTATCGCGGTAAAAACGAAGAAAAACGCAGCTGGATTAACCTTGCTTTAGAAGCTTTAGCTCCCCATTGTGAAAACATCACCCCCCCCGCACCGATCACAAAAGCTTGGCGCTATTCTAGCCAAAGCGCGGACTTTGACATAAGCCCCAAAACTACAAATTCAAGCCTACCGCCCCCCGTAACAATCCCCTCCTTTTTATTAGAAAAAGCCGACCCTGAAGTACTCCTCCCGCGCCCTCTAACCCCGACAAGGGCGGGGCTTGAAATTGATGAGACACTTACTATCCCCAGCATTGGATCCCAATCCCCCGTTCTAACAAAAACCCATGAAATACGGAGCTTTTATACCGAACGTGGCGTTCTCATCCATCAATTATTACATTATTTACCTAATCATGCAGAACAAAAACGCGATGCTATAGCACGCACCTATATAGAACATGCAGCACCTCATTGGGAATCGACTCAAAAAAAAGAAGTTTTACGCACCACGTTTCGCCTACTCAATGACCCGCGCCTTCACCATCTCTTTAGCCAAAAAGCCCAAGCTGAAGTCTCTCTCATGGGAATTATCAACTTCCAAAATAAACCACGCACCGTCTCTGGGCAAATTGACCGTTTATTCATTGGCAAAACGCATGTTATCATTGCCGACTTCAAGACTGGCCGCCCGCCTGAAAATGTTGGGGCTATCCCCCGCCCTTATTGGTTGCAAATGGCTCTTTATTACGCTCTTCTCCATAACCTGCACCCCGATAAAACTATTGAAGTCTGGCTTATTTATAGTGCAGGACCGCAAGTTTTTTGCTTAAATCAGGAAGAAATGCTAAAGCTTCTCACCTGTGATTAAGGAAAATAAGAAATATTTATAGAGATATTCACCACCTGCATGCTATATTAACATAAATATGATTAATATAACAATGGAGCGTCCTATGACGACGGTAAAAATCAACGAAAGCAATTTTGAACAAACTGTTTTGCAAGCCGACATCCCCGTTGTCGTCGATTTCTGGGCCGATTGGTGTGGACCCTGTAAAATAATTGCACCACTTTTGGATGAAATTGCTAATGAACTACACGGAAAAGTCAAAATTGCTAAAGTCAATATTGACGAAAACCCCGAACTCGCTACCCAATTTGGCGTTCGTTCCATTCCTACGCTTACTTTATTCAAACAAGGGGTTGTTGTCGATACAATGATAGGCGCTGCCCCCAAAAGCCGACTCGCAGAATGGATTAAAGGCGGCCTCAACTAACGTCAACCCATGCGTTCTCATGCCTCGCTTATTCAGTGCACTAGAAGTCCCTCCAATTATAGCCAAACAACTTGCTTCTCTAAGGGGGGGCTTACCAGGCGCACGCTTTATTGATGTAGAAAATTACCACATCACATTGCGTTTTTATGGGGATGTAGAAAACCTTCTTGCCGATTCTATCGTCCAAGGGCTTGATCAAATCAAATACCCACGCTTAAATCTAGAGATCGCAGGTATTGATGTTTTTGGAGCGCGCAAGCCCCACAGTCTCGTTGCAAAAATCAAACCCCACCCAAACTTGATAAGTTTACAGGCAGCAATAGACTACCAAGCACTCAAACGAGGCATAGCGCGCGACCACAAAAAATTCGCCCCGCACATTACCATTGCGCGGTTCAATAATGTCAAAAAAGCCGATCTTTTGTCCTATCTCACCCAGCATAGCTACTTTTCCTGCTCAGCTTTTCAAGTCTCACGTTTTATTTTAATGTCTTCGCGCGCTTCCTTAGGGGGCGGTCCTTACATCATAGAAGACCACTGGCCCCTTTTTCCCTATTAGAAATACACACAAAACGCTTTACCAAACCAATTGCTACATAGCCGTCCCCGACCGCCTAAAATGTAAATTGCAACTTTTTATCAATACCATTTTCGCGTAACGCAGTGGAAAGTCCCATCCCATCCAAAAGCTGCAAAAACGGTTTTGGCGGCAATTCTTCTACATTGACCATAGTTTTTGTATCCCACACCCCGCGAGCTACCAATACAGCAGCAGCAGCGGCAGGCACACCAGCCGTATAAGAAATCCCCTGTGCCCCCGTTTCGGCATAAGCATCTTCGTGATCGGCCACGTTATAAAGAAAAATCTCACGAGATTTACCATCTTTTTCACCCTTAACCAAGTCTCCAATACAGGTCTTACCCTTATAATCAGGAGCAAGAGAAGATGGATCAGGCAATACCGCCTTTACCACTTTAAGCGGAACAACCTCGAGGCCTTCAGCGGTTTTAATTGGCTGTTCTGACAAGAGACCCAAATTCTTCAACACAGTAAAGACAGTAATATAGCGCTCCCCAAAGCCCATCCAAAAGCGAATATTATCCACATCTAAATTCTTAGATAAAGAATGGATCTCATCATGCCCAGTCATATAAGCTTGCCGCTGTCCTACCACCGGCAGGTCCCATTTACGGCCAATTTCAAACATCTGATTTGCCGTCCATTGGCGGTTTTGCCATGACCACACCTGCCCCGTAAATTCACGGAAATTGATTTCTGGATCAAAGTTAGTAGCAAACCAACGTCCATGCTCACCAGCGTTGATGTCTATAATATCAATATCAGAAATTTTATCAAAATACTCATCGCGCGCTAAAGCCGCATAAGCATTAACAACCCCTGGATCAAACCCGGCGCCCAAAATAGCAGTCACACCCGCTTGGGCGCATTCCTCACGACGAGGCCATTCATAATTACCATACCAAGGCGGCGTTTCACAAATTTTCAGCGGATCTTCATGGATAGCGGTGTCAATATAAGCCGCACCGGTTTTGACACAGGCCGATAAAATCGCCATATTCAAAAAAGCAGACCCTACATTGATTACAATAGTGCTCTTAGTTTTTTCAATCAAAGCAACGGTAGCCTGGACATCCAGCGCGTTAAGTTGGTGGGCTAAAAATAGCCCCGCCCTACGCATAGAGTTTTTTTCTTGCACCGATTGGATAATCGCCTCGCATTTATGAACACTACGCGAAGCAATATGCAGCGCTCCTAATTCGTGGTTATATTGGGCACATTTATGAGCCACTACTTGGGCAACCCCCCCCGCACCAATGATTAAAACATTTTTTTTCATGCCCTTATACTCCTACGCTTTGTACCATCAGTCATCTAAAGACCGGAAATCTATATCTAACGCATTTACAAGCGCAGATCGGCTGAGCAAAACAGACTTTTCCTATGAAAGGCTTGCTTTAAAGTCTTTATAGCTAAAAATACGTTGCACCTGTATACTGCCATCTAGTTCTTTAATAACAATGGATGGCATATTTACACCATTGAACCAGTTCTTTTTCACCATCGTATAACCGCCCGCATCTTCAATCGATAAACGGTCGCCAATTTGTGGCTTGGTCTTCAAATGATAAGTACCAAAAACATCCCCAGCTAAACATGATTTCCCGCAAATCATCACTTCATGTGAACCGCTTTCAGCATTTAATTTAGCTGATTGTCGGTAAATCAAAAGATCCAACATATGAGCCTCAATTGAGCTGTCAACAATTGCCAAATCCTTACCATTGTAAAGCGTATCCAAGACCGTCACTTCAAGACTTGTACTTTGGGTAATTGCGGCCTCCCCAGGTTCAAGAAATACCTCCACTTCATATGTGTTAGCAAAACGTTTTAAACGCTCAGCTAAAGCTTTACGCGGATAATCTTGCCCCGTAAAGTGAATGCCGCCGCCCAAGCTAACCCATTGTACCTTATAAAAAAAATCAGCAAATTCTTCTTCCACCGCACTTAACAAGCGATCGAAGCTCTCAAAATCAGCGTTTTCACAATTATTATGTATCATAAAACCAGTGATCAACGGCAAAATTGCTTCGATTTTTTTTCGATTCCCCTCACCCAAACGACTAAAAGGGCGGGCAGGGTCCGCAAGATCAAATCCGGAAACACTTACGCCTGGGTTCAAACGAAGACCACAAGGCAACCCGCCCAATTGCGGAGCAAAACGTGTCAACTGATTGATTGAATTGAAAATAACCTTATTAGCATTGCGGCGCACTCCTTCCATTTCATTTTCCGCCCAAGCTACGCTATAAGCATGAGTTTCACCACCAAAGGTTTCACGGCCCAATTGCAATTCATATAGGGAAGAAGATGTCGTCCCATCCATATAAGGTGCCATAAAGTCAAACACACACCATGTCGCAAAACACTTCAACGCTAACAAAGCCTTAGCACCTGAATCAGACCGCAATTGAGCGATCATCTCCATATTTTGGATTAGCTTAGCTTTATCAAGCAAATAATAAGGGGTTTGTAACATGCATTCTCTCTCGTAGATAAATCTTGCAATCCTAAGTAGCCTGATGGGAGCAATATTTATGCGCCTATGCCTAAAATAAAGCTTTCTTTTTATATAGCATTCTATAAATTATCGCAATCTTTTTACAAAACGAGTATTGTTAAAGGTTTGCAAAGACTTATCTTCTATGATGGCAATCTAAACATCAATCGAAACGAGGCAATATGAACGCATGGGGAACAATGTTGGTTTTTCTCATCCTGTCCCCCTTTTTTGGTAGCGCTCTAATAGGTTTTTTTCGCCCCACCGCGCAAAATAAAGAAGCATGGTTTGCAGGGGCTATCGCGTTGTTTGGCTTTCTACTAACTCTCCTACTTTACCCAGCCATTAATAAAGGCCAAGTCGTGCGCTTTAGCATTGAATGGTTGCCGCAATGGGGGCTTACCTTTAGCTTTAGAATGGACGGGCTGAGTTGGCTCTTTGCCCTTCTCATTACTGGTATTGGTCTTTTAGTAGTCATCTATGCCCGCTATTATATGGATCCATCAGACCCAGTGCCACGCTTTTTCTCATTTTTTTTAGCGTTTATGGGAGCGATGCTAGGCATAGTGCTAGCAGGGAATCTTGTCCTTATTGTGGTATTTTGGGAATTGACCAGCATATTTTCCTTTTTGCTCATAGGTTATTGGTATCACAATAGCGGAGCGCGTGAAGGCGCACGTATGGCTCTTATTATTACAGGGCTTGGTGGTTTTTCTTTATTGCTTGGAGTTATACTTTTGGGTCATATAGTGGGTAGCTATGATATTGACCGCCTTTTGCAAGCAGGCTCCCTTATCCGTGCACATCCACTTTATAATGTGTCTCTCATCTGCCTACTAGTGGCTGCTTTCACCAAAAGCGCGCAATTTCCATTCCACTTCTGGCTCCCAAATGCTATGACTGCGCCCACGCCAGCTTCGGCCTATCTCCACTCAGCCACCATGGTCAAAGCGGGCATCTTCCTTATGTTACGCCTATGGCCGGTTATGGGCGGAACCGAAACTTGGTTTTGGACCATAGGGCTCGCTGGCCTCAGCACCCTTTTGCTAGGCGCTTATTTTGCAATGTATCAGCAAGATCTCAAAGGTCTACTCGCTTATTCCACTATCAGCCATTTAGGACTTATCACCACTCTAATCAGCCTAGGAAACCCTTTAGCTTTTGTTGCGGCGGTGTTTCACCTTGCTAATCATGCTACTTTTAAAGCATCCTTATTTATGGCAGCGGGGATCATTGATCACGAAACAGGCACACGTGATATGCGTAAATTACGGGGCTTGTTTCATGTTATGCCCATCACAGCCACCCTCGCTTTAGTAGCCAGTGGTGCTATGGCGGGAGTACCACTACTCAATGGTTTTATCTCTAAAGAAATGTTTTTTGCTCAAGCGGTCGAAACCCATGTCCCCTCTTGGCTTGATACAATTTCTCCTTATATCGCTACCCTTGCAGGCCTCTTTAGTGTTACCTATTCAGTACGCTTCATCCATCAAGTCTTTTTTGGCTCGCTCGCATCTGAGCTCCCAAAAACACCGCACGAGCCACCGCGTTTTATGCGCTTACCCATTGAGCTTTTGGTCTTCATCTGTCTTATGGTAGGTATATTTCCCAATCTTACTATTGGTCCCATCTTAAAAAATGCTGTGCTTTCCGTCTTAGGTTCTGCAACACCAGCTTATGATTTAGCCATATGGCACGGTTTCGATTGGCCCGTTGTCATGAGCCTAATTGCGCTTTTTGGTGGCCTTTTATTTTACATCCTACGCCACCGCGCTTTTGAAAAAAACAATGGAAATCCAGCCTTTTTGAACGCTTTTAAAGGGAAACGAATTTTCGATCGCCTTTTAATCACACTTTCTTGGCGGCTTGCACGTCTAGGTGAACGAACTTTGTCAAGCCGTTCCTTACAAACCCAATTGCGTTGGCTGTTAACTCTCTCTCTTTTAATAATAGGATGGCTTTTGTGGAAACGCGGTGGATTAAACACCGGTTCTCAGCCCGCCTCATCCATAGATCTACCGTTTTTGATCATCTGGATCATCGGTGGGGCTTGTGCTATCTTAACAGCAGTTAAGGCCAAATTTCATCGTCTTGCCTCACTTATTTTACTCAGCGTAACGGGGCTTATGACTTGCGCAACCTATATTTGGTTATCAGCGCCGGATCTAGCACTTACACAGTTATTAGTAGAAATCGTCACAACAATTCTACTACTTTTAGGTTTACGCTGGTTGCCCAAACGATGGTTAATGGATGAACCTCAGCGCCGGCCTTGGTCTACATATAGCCGCCGCTTTTATGATTTTATCTTAGCGCTTGCTATAGGCGGTAGCCTTGCCTTCCTTTCTTATGCGGCCATGACACGCCCACCAAAAGCAACAATTAGTAATTATTTCCTCAGCCACGCTTACGAAAAAGGCGGTGGAAGCAATGTAGTCAATGTGCTTCTTGTAGACTTCCGTGGTTTTGATACTTTAGGCGAAGGGGTAGTCCTTATTCTTGTTGCTTTGAGCGTTTTTGCCCTGTTACGGCGGTTTCGCCCTGCTATTGAAACCATGGGAGCACCCAATCAACAAAAATTACAAACCGCCTTTGATAAAGCACAGCCAGAGCGAGAGGCCGGCGATACACTAATCAATTACCTTTGGATACCCGCAACAATCTTCCATTGGTTTTTCCCGCTTATCACTGCCTTTGCCTTTTACCTTTTCTTACGCGGCCATGACTCACCAGGTGGGGGCTTTGCCGCAGGTGTCAGCTTAACAATTGGCTTTATTCTTCAATACTTGGTCTCAAGTATTAAATGGACAGAGGGACGTTTACGAGTCTTGCCCCTACGCTGGATTGGCTTTGGGCTTTTATTCTCGCTTCTTACCGGCGCGCTCGCATGGCCTTTCGGTTTTCCATTCCTCACCTCTTATTCCCGCTATTTATCATTTGCACCACTTGAGAAGATAGGATTTGAGAAAATACCGCTAGCTTCGGCCTTAGCCTTTGACCTTGGCATCTTTGCCTTAGTGCTTGGTGCTTTGGTACTCATTTTAATCGCTCTCGCCCATCAATCTATCCGCCATTACCGCTTATATAAACAACAAGACGCTACAGCTTTAGAGAAAAAAGAAAATTAAAAGAAAGAATCGCATGGAGATCATCCTATCCTTAGCTATTGGCGTTCTATCAGCTTCTGGTATTTGGCTTATCTTGCGCCCGCGTACATTTCAAGTGATCTTGGGGCTATCACTTCTCTCTTATGCTAGTAATTTATTTATCTTTACAATGAGTCAGTCAACCAGCAACACACCTCCCATTATCACTCCCCATACTATAACAAATCTCTCCAATTACGCCGATCCGCTTCCACAAGCCCTCATCCTCACCGCGATAGTGATCGGTTTTGCTACCACAGCTCTGTTTTTAGTAATATTGCTGGTCTCTCGTGGCTTAACTGGATCTGATCACGTCGACGGAAGGGAGCCGCGTTAATGCCCATATCCGCTCATTTGATTATCCTCCCCATCCTCTTGCCTATGGCGGCAGGGGCAGTTTTGTTACTGCTTGACGAAAAACGTTATCAATTCAAAGCACTTATTAGTCTTGTCAGCGTTCTCCTCACCTTGATCATATCATTATTTTTATGCCGCGAAGCCGCTCTTTTAAGCCCAAAAGCCTATGCTTATCAGCTAGGAAACTGGCCCGCACCCTTTGGGATCAACCTATTATTAGATCGCCTAAGCGCCTTGATGCTTAGCTTAGTAAGCGTGCTCGCTCTAGCAAGCCTCCTCTTTGCCCGCGCTTATTGGCAAAAAGCGGGCCCGCGCTTCCATGTGTTTATCCAATTTTTCATCAGCGGCCTCAATGGTGTCTTCTTAACGGGAGATCTTTTTAATCTTTTTGTATTTTTTGAAATTATGCTCACCGCCTCTTATGCCCTTGCCCTACATGGAGCTGGGATAGCCCGCACAAAAGCAGGGCTCCATTACGTGGTGGTAAACCTAGTTGCTTCTGTATTTTTTCTTTTAGGTACAGCCTTGGTTTACGGTAGCCTTGGGACGCTAAATTTTGCTGATATCGCCCAAAAAATCCCTACACTTCAGGGCACTAATCAAAGTATTTTTACCATAGGAGCAACCCTTTTAGGCATAGCTTTTCTGACCAAAGCCGCCATGTGGCCGCTTAATTTTTGGCTCGTCCCAACCTATAGCGCGGCAAGCGCACCAGCAGCCTGTTTTTTTGCCATCCTAAGCAAAGTAGGTATTTATACCATCCTACGCCTAACCCTCCTATGCTTTAGAAGCCAAAACAGCACCCTAGCGCACTTTGGGCAAAGCTTTCTCTATTGGGGGGGCCTTGCTACTCTAATCTTTGGGTTTATTGGCGTTTTAGCTAGCCAAAACCTTGGGCGCCTTGCATCCTATCATGTTCTTGTCTCCTCAGGGACGCTCCTTATGGCCATAGGACTTAATCATAACGCACTTTTAACGGGCATTTTATTTTATCTCATCTCATCCACCCTAGCTTTAGCCGCGTTTTTTTTACTAGTTGAACTCATTGAGCGTGGCCAAGACACCGCAGCTAACGTTTTAGCTATCACCCAAGACGTTTATGGTGAAGATGAAGAAGAACCAGAAATAGAAATAGGTACTTATATCCCAGGAACCATTGCCCTCTTGGGGGCAAGCTTCGGCATTGTAGCCATCTTACTGATAGGCATGCCACCTTTATCAGGTTTTCTCGGCAAATTTATGCTTTTTAACCAAGCCCTGACGCCTCAAGGCCTCATAGATGCCCCAGGGACCCCCCGTTTTCAAGATTGGCTCTTTGTCATTCTTATTTTGCTATCAGGATTCTTAAGCCTTATTGCCTTAAGCCGTGCTGGAATACGCATCTTTTGGGCAGCAAAAGAAGGCATCGTTCCGCGCGTGCAAGTGATAGAATTTGCACCCATTGTTGGCTTAATATTCTTATGTGCGCTTTTAAGTATAGCAGCAGGGTCAGTAGTAAACTATCTTGATGCGTTAAGCCACGATGTACAACAACCACAAAATTATATCCATAGCGTTCTAAGCCTAGAGGAAACAGACCCATGAAACGCTTTTGGCCTCACCCTTATTTTAGCTTGTTAATTATCGCCTTTTGGCTACTACTACAGAAAATTACCCTAAATCAGGTGCTATTATCCTTAAGTGTTGGGTGGTTTTGTGGACTTTTGATGGCAAGGCTTGAACCAAGTATAGTAGCGCGCCCACGCTTCAAACCAACTCTAAAATTGGCAAGTCATTTTGGTAAAGCATTGATCGTTGATAACGCCCGCTTTGCATATCAATTTTTAAAAGCAGCTGGGCGCCTAAAAAATTCAGGTTTTATAATAGTAAAATTACGTCTCAACAATCGCCACGGGGTGGCTTGGCTGGCAGTTTTGGTAGCGTCTACCCCTGGTACCCTATGGGTAGGATATAATCCAAAAACTCATGAATTATTATTACATCTTGCCGATAAAAGCGATGAAACTATGATTACAAAACAAATAACTGAGCATTACGAGAGCCCCTTATTGGAGATTTTTCCATGAGCATAGCTATCCTTTATTGGAGCATCATCACTACCCAAATCCTTTTATCTATCGCATTACTGCCTATCTTCTGGCGACTCATAGCAGGGCCACGCGCTCAAGATCGCATCATTGCCCTTGATGCGCTCTCTGCCATCATCATGCTATTGTTTTTAACTTTCAACTTACAGCATGAAAATAATTTTTATTTTGAATCCGCCTTTATCATCAGCTTTTTAAGTGGTGTTTCCACTTTGGCCTTAGGCAAATTTTTAATGCGTGGCGAGGTGATTGAATGAACACAATACTCAATACGCCGGAAAGCGGCAGTGCCATCGTCCTGGCTTTATTGATCAGCGCTTTCCTTTTGCTAGGAGCAGTTTTTACTGTCTTAGCAGCTTTAGGTCTCGTAAGAGTACAAAGTTTTTATGCGCGCGCCCATATGACATCCTTTATCACTAGCGGCGGCGTGATCTCCATCATCATAGCCTCTTTGCTTTACCGTCTTTTATGGCAAAGACACTTTGGCGTATATGAACTTTTGATCCCCCCTTTTCTCATCATCACAAGTTGTGTCACCACTATGATGCTCACAAGAGCAGCTATCCACCGCGACCAAAGCCAAACTTGGCAAAAGACGTTAGGAAATCATCCCGATGAAAATACAGCCCACAAACAATAGTCAAGTAGCAAGTTCTCGAATAATATAATCAAGCAAAGGACGCCCTTTGATACTTGCCCGCAGGTGGTGATTACCTACCATTTCAACAAGCCCATCCTTTTGCAAAGCAGTCAAAGGCTCAGAGGGTAAATCGCGCTGTGCTACAGCGCGGTAGCGGTTAAGATCAAGCCCTTCATAAAGCCGTAAGCCCATTAATAAGCATTCATCTCCCTGTTGAGTTGCATCTAATGCCTCCTCTTCCACAATCCCGTGACCGTTCATTTCTACTCGTTTAAGCCAATTTTCAGGATGCTTTTCAGTTATGAAAACCTGCTTTATTAATCCTTCCAAAAAGCGGCCATGAGCACCAGGCCCCACCCCTACATAGTCTTGATAGCGCCAATAAAGCAAATTATGCCGCGCTTCTGCGCCCTTTACCGCATGATTAGAAATTTCATAAGCTGGTAATCCTCGCACTTCAGTAACCTCTTGCGTAAGATTATAAAGATCTGCTGCCTTTTCCGCAGGTAAAGGCACAAGTCTGCCAGCTTGGTAAAGCTTATAAAAATGTGTGTTTGGCTCAAGGGTCAATTGATAAAGAGAAAGATGATCGGCGGCAAGATCTATGGCCTTGTGCAATTCTGCTTCCCAAGCTTTTATACTTTGATTTGGACGGGCATAGATTAAATCAAAGGAGAGGCGCGGGAAAATTTTCCGCGCTAAGTCCATAGCAAAAAGCGCTTGCTCTGTATTATGCATTCGACCAAGCGCTTGTAAATCATCGTCATGCAATGCCTGTACCCCAAGCGACAAACGATTCACCCCCGCGCTATAATAAGCATGAAAGCGTTCTGCTTCAACGCTTGATGGATTGGCTTCAAGGGTGATTTCAATCCCCTCTTCGAAAGACCAAAGTCCCGCCGCTGCGTCTAGCAAGGTCGCTACGCTTTGTGGCTGCATGAGTGATGGCGTACCACCACCGAAAAACACGCTACTCAAACGCCGCGAACCTGTACGACTGTGCATAAAACGCATCTCTTCTACAAAAGCACGTATGAAACGTGCTTCATCCACAGGACGTGCTCGGACATGAGAATTAAAATCACAATAAGGACATTTTCGCGCACAAAAAGGCCAATGTAAATAGAGCCCGAAAGGCGCAGAAAAAGCACTAGGCGTGCGAAGATCGGTCATTTAAGACACGCTTAATATACTTTGGACGAAAAGCGCGAAAGCCCGTGATCGATGCGAAAGGGCATCCGCCTTCCCATCTTTCCAACCGTGCTTTTCCTCGGCCGTCATCTCACCAAAACTACACGTAAACCCCCGCGGCTGGAAAATAGGATCATAACCAAAACCCTGATCCCCACGCGGCGGCCAAATAATATGCCCCTCTACCACTCCACGAAAACTACACGCCGTACCATCGGGCCAACAAAGACAAAGCACACACACAAAGCGCGCGATTCTATCTCTTTCTGCTTCCGCACCCTTGACGCGCAAAGCCTGTTCTACTTTCTCCATAGCCATAAGAAAGTCCCGTTTTCCCCTAGCATCTATGGCCCAATCAGCACTATAAACACCTGGGGCGCCATCCAAAGCATCAACCATCAAACCCGAATCATCTGACAAGGCTGCAAATCCTGTGGATTTAGCCGCCGCGTAAGCTTTAATATAAGCATTTTCTTCAAAGCTTGTGCCTGTTTCAAGGGGTTCTGGTAAACCCCATTCAGCAACCGAGCGGGTCTTGATTTCAAAAGGGCTCACGAGCGTCTCAATCTCTTTTAATTTGCCTGCATTATGGCTAGCAATGACAAGGGTTTCACCAATTTTCTGACGCATGCTTTTCACATTTAATCCGTAGTAAGCGATTGTTTTTGTAAAGAAATCAATTCAGCGATCGCATTTTTTGCCAAAGCAAATAAAGATAAAAACTGATCTTCTTCAAAGGGACTATCTTCGGCGGTACCCTGAATCTCAATAATTTTTCCTGTTTCAGTCATAACAAAATTAGCATCTGCTTGGGCTTGCGAATCTTCAGCATAATCAAGATCCACCACTGGCGTATTTTGGTATAGCCCACAAGAAATTGCTGCCACATGGTGCTTAAGCACTTGGTCACGCACTACAATTTGACGACGTTCCAACCATGTCAGACAATCATAAAGGGCAAGCCACGCCCCAGTAATTGCTGCAGTACGGGTACCTCCATCTGCTTGGATTACATCACAATCAAGCGAGATCTGTACTTCACCCAGCGCCCTTAAATCAACAGCAGCCCGCAAAGCGCGGCCAATGAGACGCTGAATTTCCATAGTGCGGCCGCCTTGCTTACCGCTAGCCGCTTCGCGGCGCATCCGCTCTCCGGTAGAGCGCGGCAACATGCCATATTCGGCGCTAATCCAGCCACGACCGCCGCCGCGCAGCCAAGAAGGTACCCGCGATTCAAAAGTGGCAGTGCACAAAACGTGAGTATCACCAAATTTCACAAGACACGAGCCTTCGGCGTGCTTGTTTACGTTTCGAGTAAAACTTATTGGGCGCAACTGCCCAGAAGCGCGGTTTGAAGGACGCATGTTTTTCCTTTTCAATATTGCAAGGGCGCGCTAATAATAATGCACCAAAATTTAAGATCATTTGACCAAAGGCATAATAAGCCTATATAATAAGCGTAATTTTGGTCGTGATCCATAGGCATGAAACATACAAACATTTCTGACGATTTAAAAGATCTTGACGCACGTTCTCGTGATATTTTTCGGCATATCGTTGAAGCCTATCTCAACGAGGGTGAACCTGTGGGCTCTCGCAACCTTTCAAAACTCTTACCTACTGCCCTCTCACCGGCCACAATTCGCAATGTAATGAGCGACCTTGAGCACTTAGGCCTCATCTACGCCCCTCACATTTCGGCTGGCCGTCTGCCAACACAATCAGGTCTTCGCTTCTTTGTCGATGCTTTTATGGAAATCGGTACACTTTCCGTAGAAGAGCGCAAAAAAATAAACAGCCGCGTAGGAGAAGCCGAAAATCATGAAACAGTAGAACAATTCCTTAACCACGCTGGACAAATCTTATCAGGCTTATCGCGTGGCGCCGGTCTTGTCCTCACCAATAAAAGTGAAGATCGACTCAAACATATTGAATTTGTCCCACTTGATAAGGAGCAAGCTCTAGCGGTTCTAGTCACCCAAAAAGGCGATGTAGAAAACCGGATTATCCAACTACCGGCGGGGGTGACCCATGCCCAATTAAACGAAGCTACTAATTTTTTAAACGCTCACATTCAAGGCCGAACCTTGCACGAAGCCAAACAAGAAATTAAACGCTTAAAAAAAGAAACGCAAGCGGCGCTTGACCAGTTATCCCAAGAATTAGTAAATACTGGGCTCGCCATATGGGGCGGTGGGCAAAAAACCCAATTAATTGTACGCGGGCGCGCTAATTTATTAGAAGATATAAAGGCTCAAGAAGATCTCGCTCGTCTTAAGCACCTCTTTGATGATTTAGAAACGCGGGAAAGCATGATGCAATTGTTAGAGTTAGCAGAAGAAGGTTCTGGGGTGCGAATCTTTATTGGCTCTGAAAATAAATTATTTTCACTCTCTGGTTCTTCGCTGGTTCTTGCTCCTTATAGGGATAAAGAAGAACGCGTCATTGGTGCGCTTGGTATTATTGGCCCTACCCGACTCAATTACGCCCGAATTGTTCCTCTTGTGGATTATACAGCTCAATTAGTGGCTCGATTTTTAAGTTAACAAAGAATATAAAAATAGCGCTTGATTTTTGGTGCTAAAATTTCGATATCCAAAGAAATCTTTAGGGAATGGAATCCAATGTCTGAAAAAAATACACCCGCAGAAACAGAATCCTTTAACAACCACACAATCACCAATCCAGCTGACCGTGAGGCGCTGAAAAAAGCTGCTGATGATTATTTAAAAAAACAAAAGCCCTCTGCCAATCCAGAAAGTGAAATGGAGATAAACGAAGATCAGGTAAACCCCGCAGCCGCTTTAGCTGAAGAGAACGCCGCTCTCAAAGATCAACTTTTGCGTCTAGCCGCTGATATGGAAAATTTACGGCGCTGTACAACCCGCGATGTCACCAACGCCCGCACCTATGCCATAAGCAATTTCGCCCGTGATATGCTTTCAGTCGCAGACGATCTTGAGCGTGCATTGGCTGCAATTCCAGACGGGGCGCGTGAAAACGAAGCTGGGCTGAAAGCACTAGCCGAAGGAGTCGAAATGACCAGCCGTACTCTTTTAGCCACATTAGAACGCTACGGAGTCAAAAAAATCACTCCCGATGGTCAAAAATTCGATCCTAATTTCCATCAAGCTATGTTTGAAGTTGAAGACCCTAATCTGCCAAACAATAGCGTATGCCAAGTGGTGCAGGCTGGTTATATCATCAATGAAAGGGTATTGCGTCCTGCTTTAGTCGGGGTAGTAAAAAGCAATACAAAAGAAGGCGATAGCAAAGCATAACCATAAGCCTAAAGCCTACTGTACCTCGCCTCCTTAGAGGCGGGGTTTGATACTGCGAAAAGCTAGATAAGCGCTACATCTACAACGCCAAACACAGCCTTCAAAGCCCCCGCAAGTTGGGGATTCACGCGGTAACGCCCAGGCAATAAAACCTCCACTTCACGCGCACCATTATCTTGAATTAAAATTATACTAATCTCCCCATCCCCCTCTTTATTTGCATTAGCCGTAATGGTCTGAGCAAGTGTATCTAATACATCACTATTGCGGATGAAAATATGTATCGTTTTATGAAAACGTTCAGCAGCGCTTTCTAATGAGCTTACGGTTTGCACGCGCAAACCCACCCCTTCGGGGCGGTTTTCTGCCGCCACGCTTACTACTACCGACCGCCCTGGCTCCAATTGATCACCAAAAGCCTCAAGCCCTTCCGAAAACAAAACCGCTTCATATTGGCCGGTAGGGTCAGAGAATTGGACAATAGCCATTTTTTTACCAGAACGCGTTTTACGAATCTGCTTAGTAGCTACCGTACCAGCTAAGCGCCCTGCTTCAGCGCCCTTTTGCACCATACGAGCAAAAGTCTCCCATGTCTGTACCCGCGTATTTTCTAAAACTTTTTGGTATTCATCCAAAGGATGGGCAGATAAATAAAAACCCAATACTTGGAACTCGCGGTGCAGTTTTTCCGCAGGTGCCCATGGCTTTGCCTTTGGTAAAAGGAGCGCCTCTTTAGCGGAGCCCGCCATACCAAACATATCCACTTGACCACTTCTATTATCCTCTAAGACACGGGCAGCCCGCGCATGCATTGCGTCAACTCCCGCCATTAATATTTCCCGTGAGGTACCAAAACAATCCAAGGCACCCGCTTGAATCAAGCTCTCTAAAACACGCCTATTAACGATACGAGGATCAATCCTTTCGCAAAAATCGGCAAGATCCTGAAAAGGCTTATCTCCTCGGCACTCTACAATATGATCAACCGCTGGTTCACCTACGCCCTTAATCGCGGCAAGTGAATAATAAATACAATTTTCGCCTACCGCAAAAGCGCGACACGAGGTCTGAACTGACGGGGGAATAACAGCAATTCCCAATCGCAAAGCATCGCGCCGAAAATCATTTAATTTTTCGGTATTGGCCATATCATAGGTCATGGTCGCCGCCAAAAACGCTACGGGGAAATGAGCTTTCATATAAGCCGTCTGATAAGAGACAATTGCATAAGCAGCAGCATGCGACTTATTAAAACCATAATCAGCAAATTTTGCTAAAAGGTCAAAAATCGCATTTGCCTGTCTAGCATCGATATGCCGTTCCACCGCCCCGTCAACAAAGCGGCTACGTTGCTGCTCCATCTCTGATGCGATCTTCTTCCCCATGGCACGGCGTAAAAGATCAGCCTCCCCTAGCGAATAACCAGCTAAAACTTGGGCGATTTGCATGACCTGCTCTTGATAAACGATCACCCCTTGAGTTTCTTGCAAAAGATGATCAATCTGCGGATGAATAGAAGCGATTTCCTCTTGACCATTTTTACGGGCGTTATAAATCGGAATATTATCCATAGGACCAGGCCGATATAAAGCCACAAGCGCAATAATATCCTCAATACAGTCGGGCTTCATGCCCAGCAGCGCCTTACGCATCCCCGCGCTTTCCACCTGAAAAACGCCCACTGTTTCGCCCTTCGCTAAAAGCGCATAAGTAGCTTTATCATCAAGAGGTATTTGAGACAAATCAATAGATATGCCCTTTTGAGCTACGAAATCTACGGCTGTCTTTAAAACCGTCAAGGTTTTTAAGCCTAAAAAATCAAATTTCACGAGCCCAGCCTGCTCAACATATTTCATATTGAACTGCGTTACAGGCATATCAGACCGCGGATCACGATACATAGGAACTAACTGCCAGAGCGGCCTATCTCCAATCACTATCCCTGCTGCATGGGTTGAGGCGTGACGGTATAATCCCTCTAATTGCAAAGCAATATCCAAAAGCCTACCAATAAGAGGCTCCTTTTTTTGCTCTTCCAAAAACTTAGGCTCATCCTTAATAGCGGTAGCAAGTTCAGTATTACTGCCCAATTTAACCGGAACCAATTTGGTTAAATAATCCACCTGACGGTAAGGCATTTCTAATACCCGCCCCACATCGCGCAAAACAATACGCGCTTGCAATTTTCCAAAAGTGATGATCTGCGCTACTTGGGAACGCCCATATTTCTGCTGGACATATTGAATCACTTCCTCGCGACGGTCTTGACAAAAATCAATATCAAAATCCGGCATAGAAACCCGATCTGGATTCAAAAAACGCTCAAACAGCAGTGAAAAGCGCAAAGGATCAATATCAGTAATCGTTAGCGCATAAGCAACAAGAGAACCAGCCCCCGACCCCCGCCCTGGCCCTACGGGGATGCCCTGCTCCTTAGCCCATTTAATAAAATCAGCAACAATAAGGAAATAGCCTGGAAATTGCATTTTTACAATAACAGAAAGCTCATATTCCAGCCGTTCTTCATAATCTTTCAGTGTATAAGAAGCGGCAGGCCCTATAGTTTCTAGGCGCTTTTTAAGCCCTTCTTTTGCTTGTTTTCTAAGTTCTTCTGCTTCAAGAACCAACGCATCCACAGTCTCGCCAACGCCCTGCGCACCGCGCGCTATATCTTCTGAGCTTTGGCCTGTAAAACGTGGCAAAATTGGCGAACGTGTCTGTGCATAAGTATGACAACGCAGTGCAACCTCCACACTATTATCAAGTGCTTCAGGTAAATCAGCAAAAAGTAACGCCATTTCCTCTTGCGATTTTAGATAATGATCTGGCGTCACACGCCTTCGCTCCGGATTAGATACAATCTGCCCTTCAGCTACTGCCAATAAGGCATCATGAGCTTCATAGGCTTTTGGCGTTGCAAAAAATGCTTCATTGGTTGCAACAATTGGAACGCTCTGTCGATAAGCCAACTCCAGCATTTTGGCTTCATGCACTTGATCATAAGCCCCATGTCGATGTAATTCAATATAAAGACGATCCCTGAAAGTATCCTTTAGTAAATTAAACCGCGCCATAGCGCGGCTAGGCTTATCCTCTTTAAATGTTTTATCTATTGGCCCATTAAGGGGACCGCCTGACAAAGCAATAATTCCTTCCGCCGCTTCTTGTAACCAAGATGCCTTAATATGCGGTGCATCTAAATCAGCCTTTTCTAAATAAGCACGACTTACCAAATGCACCAGATGCTCATAACCTTGCTGGCTCGCTGACAATAGGACAAGTGAAGGAAAATCTACCGCAAACCGCGCCCGTTGTGAACGTACATCATCAGTCCCATCCTGAAAATCTATCGCCAATTGGCAACCGATGATCGGCTGTATTCCTTCCTTTAAACAAGTTTGAGAAAATTCTAACGCACCGAACAAATTATTCGTATCTGTAATCGCCAATGCTGGCATCGCATCATTTACCGCATGCTCAACCATCTGCTTAACTTTTAGAGCGCCCTCAAGTAACGAATAGGCCGAATGAACACGTAAATGAATAAAACGCGGCTTCGTCTGCCCCGTATTTTTTGTGTCATTATTTTGTGAATGGGGAACCTTTTCCACGCTCTACCCTCTATTCTTCTCAGGCCTTTTTAACTATAGGGACTAAAATCAGCATCAGCAATTATAGCCTTAATTTTGTAAACGGCGACAAATATCGTCCAATTCATCAAGCGAATTATAATGAATCTTCACATCCCCACCCTTTTTGCCATGTTTAATTACTACCTTCATACCAATAACATCGGCTAATAATTTTTCCAAAGATTGGGTTTCATTATCCTTTTGCGGAGTGGTCAAAACCCGACCCACCTTAGCTAAAGGCTCTTGTAACAAGGCCTCAGTTTGGCGTACCGAAAGCCCTTCCCGCAAAATCCGATCTGCCAAAGCTTGCGGATTGGATGCGTTGATCAAGCAGCGCGCATGCCCTGTTGATATTTTTTCCTCTACCAATAATTGTTGCACAAAAGCTGGTAACTTTAATAATCTTAAACTATTCGCTAAATGGCTACGGCTTTTCCCCAGAAGCTGTGCAAGATCGTTTTGACTATAGTCATGCCCGTCAATCAAAGCTTGATAGCCCTGTGCTTCTTCTATGGGATTAAGATCGCTACGTTGAATGTTCTCGATCAATGCTAATTCTAGTGCAGTGCGATCATCAACTGTACGAATCAAGGCAGGTATTTCCGTAAGGCTGGCTCGTCTTGCAGCCTGCCAACGCCGCTCCCCAGCAATCAATTCATAAAAATGAGGGTCATCTTTTGCTGGCCGTACAATAACTGGTTGTACAACGCCGTATTGGCGTATTGATTGTGCAAGCTCCTCCAAAGCATCTTCTTTAAAATGACGTCTAGGATTATGAGGATTGCGTCTAATCTGCGCTACCCTAATTTGTACAGCTGTACCTTCACTCTCAGACTTAGAAATAGCAAGCGTTGCATTGGGTGTAGCTAAAGGACGTACTGGCGTCTCTAAAATGCTATCAATATCACCAATCAAAGCAGCTAATCCACGCCCTAATCGTTTTTTTGCTTGTTCTTCACTCATATACCACCTTCCCAGATCTCACTATTAAGCCTCTATACTCTATACCAAAGCGCGCTCGCGCTGAATCACCTCAGAAGCCAATTGTAAATAAGCTTGGCTTCCCGTACATTTTAAATCATAAAGTAAAGCCGGCTTACCAAATGAAGGCGCTTCAGATACCCGTACATTACGCGGAATCAAAGTTTTATATACTTTGTCGCCCATAAAAGCGCGTACATCATCGACCACTTGATTGGCTAAATTATTGCGACCATCATACATAGTTAAAACAATGCCTTGGATTTCCAACTGTGGGTTTAAAGCACTACGGACTTGTTGCACAGTCTCTAACAATTGGCTTAAACCTTCAAGCGCTAGAAACTCGCATTGTAACGGCACTAGAACAGAATCGGCAGCGCCCATAGCATTCAAAGTCAAAAGGTTCAATGAAGGCGGGCAATCAATCAGCATATAGCTAAATTTTTCTACCACCTCTTGGTCAAAACGCAATGCTTTGCGTAACCGCTGGATTCGATCACGTTCAGGCGCTATTTGCATCTCTACTCCCAAAAGATCAAGGGTAGAAGGAACGATATAAAGATTAGGAACCTCCGTCGCCAAAGCAGCTTTAGCTGCAGATACCCCTGAAACCAAGACATCATAAGACGAAAGAGCACGGGCATTGCGATCAATTCCTAAACTTGTACTGGCGTTACCCTGCGGATCTATATCCATCAATAAAACTGATTCACCGATAGCGGCTAAAGCGGTAGCGAGATTAATGGCAGTCGTGGTTTTTCCCACACCTCCCTTTTGATTAGCAACGGCGATAATCCGTGTTTTTTTCATAATTAATCTCCACCCCTATCTTCTTTTCTTCGCCCTAGCCATTCATCACACCCGTCCTTAGGTCGCACATACCCCACGTCCAAAATTACTGATTTCGGATCAATTTCGCTATGATAAATCTGTAATTCAAAGTCCCACTCTGCCCTAGCTTGACAAATCTCAGCCGCATGCTCGCACCCTTTTTGCCAAAGGGTTGTAGCCCCTTGATTAATCCAAACTGCACTTAGCGCCAACAATTGATTGAATGGAGCTAAAGCCCGCGCAGTAATAACCTCTGGACAGGGAAGTTCTTGACGCACCACCTCAATACGACCATGATGCACTTTAATAGGCAGTGCTAACTCGGCACCAACATGGCGTAAAAATGCTACCTTTTTGCCATTGCTCTCAATTAAATGTACTTTCCCCCCACCTCGATGTTTTAGAAAAATAGCTAAAACCAAAGCTGGCATCCCGCCTCCGGAACCCAAATCATACCATAAAGATGCTTTAGATTTAAGAGGATATAACTGGGCACTATCCAGAATATGCCTTTGCCAAAAAGTAAGTACTGCCCCTTGGGCTATCAAATTGATAGATTTTTGCCACTTTAATAACAAGCGCTCATATGCCAATAAATCAGTAAATATTTTCTCTGATAGAGAGGGAATGAGCGCATATAAAGCGCTGTATTTTTCTGCTTCTTCCATCACGCAATTTTCCGTAAGCGTTGAATATGCGTAATAAGCAAAGATAAAGCTGCAGGCGTCATCCCATCAATTTTTTGCGCTTCAGCCAAATTACGGGGAGCGCGTGCGCGTATTTTCCCCTTCAATTCATTAGATAGGCCGGAGATTTTTTCAAAGTCCAAATTTTCAGGTATCAATAATTGTTCTTGGCGTTGCAACGCGGCAATATCCTGTTCTTGCCGCTCTAAATACACCGCATATTGCGCCTCAATTTCTAAAGCTTCTGCTATTTTTTCTGGCAATGCACATAATTCCGGCCAAATTTTCGATAACCTTTTCACATCCATATCTGGATAAGCTAGAAAATCATAAGCTGAGCGCCGTTGGCCATCGCGATTAACAGTTAAGCCATAATTCTGTGCTTCATTAGGGGTAAGCGCTAAGGATTGACTTAAATGCCGCGCCGCATCCAAAGCGTCTTTTCGACTTTGGTAACGTTGCTCACGTATCTTGCCCAAAATACCCCACTCTTTTGCTTTAGGAGTCAAACGCATATCAGCATTATCTGCCCGCAAGGACAGACGAAATTCTGCCCTTGATGTAAACATCCGATAAGGCTCTTGAACACCGCGATGAATTAAGTCATCAATCATAACACCTATGTAAGCCTCTGTGCGTTTAAGAACAACGCCCGCGCCGCCCCCGCTTATCCGCGCCGCATTCAAACCAGCCAAAAGACCTTGGGCCGCTGCTTCTTCATAGCCAGTTGTACCATTGATCTGCCCTGCAAGAAACAACCCCGGAATAGTACGTACCTGCAAAGTAGCATCTAATTGACGTGGATCTATGTAATCATATTCAATTGCATAACCTGGCTGTAAAAGCTCTACTTTCTCCAAACCTTCAATACTACGTAAAAAGGAAACTTGACACGATTCAGGAAGGGAAGTGGAAAGGCCATTAGGATAAATTGTGTCATCATCTAAGCCTTCTGGCTCCAAAAAGATTTGGTGTCCATCACGCTCTCCAAAACGCACGATTTTATCCTCAATAGAAGGGCAATAACGCGGACCTATGCCTTCAATCGCCCCTGAATACATAGCCGAACGATGAATGTTTTCTTGAATAATAGCATGGGTTTTTTTATTGGTACGGGTGATTGCACAATCAATTTGCGGCTGTTGTAGTTGGTCGGTCATTAATGAAAAGAATTCTGGCTTTTCATCAGCATGTTGTTTTGGGAGCCGATCCCAATCAATAGATTTTTTAGATAAACGTGCAGGAGTTCCCGTTTTTAACCGCCCTAAAGGTAAAGCCAACCGCCGCAAAGTATCAGCCAAGGATTCACTAGCATTTTCTCCCATGCGCCCTGCAGCCCATGTTTTTTCTCCTATGTGAATTAAACCGCGCAAAAAGGTTCCACTCGTCAAAACCACCGCTGGTGCTTTTATTATACCAGCGTTTTTTAAAACAACGCCCGTTATCTGTTGTTTTTTAAACAAAAGATCAACAACTTCATCACCAATCAAATGTAAATTATTTTGTTGACGCAGAAGATTCTGCATCATTGACCTATACAATTTCCGATCTGCCTGCGTGCGAGGCCCCCGAACCGCCGCACCTTTGCGCCGATTTAACAACCGAAATTGGATACCAGCTGCGTCAGCAACACACCCCATAAGACCATCTAACGCATCAACTTCACGTACTAAATGCCCTTTTCCTAAACCGCCAATAGCTGGGTTACATGACATGGTGCCAATCATTTGTAAATCATGACTGACTAAAGCGGTTTTTGCCCCAAATCGTGAAGCAGCTGCGGCTGCTTCACAACCCGCATGGCCTCCACCGATAACTACCACATCATATTTCTGCATATGCCACCCTATTAACACGATGTTTCACGTGAAACATCTTTATCAATTTAACTATCAATATACAAGCCATAGCTCTCTCATAAATCACAATTTGGGATACACATTAAATGTTTCACGTGAAACATTTAATGTTTTTACAGAAATCCTATGCCTATAAATTTGCCTTTACCAACAGACATAATTAAGGATAAAAGAGCTAATATTAAAAGCTTCCAATTACATAGGGTTGTTATGGAAACTATGCATGAAACAATTTTTGCCCTTTCAAGTGGGATTTTACCATCCGGGGTGGCGGTAATCCGTTTATCAGGAAAAGAAACTCGTACAGTTCTAGAAAGTCTAGGCGGGGGAAAAATAACCCCGCGCTTCATGCATTATCGCGTCTTAAAAAATAAAAAAGGCCAAGTTTTAGATCACGGACTTGTGGTTTATTTCCCGGCTCCTCATAGTTTTACAGGAGAGGATTGCGGGGAGTTTCACCTCCACGGCGGCAAAGCGGTGGTCAATCGCTTTTTGGACGAATTGCTTACATTTAACAATTGCCGCCTAGCAGAAGCAGGTGAATTTTCCCGCCGTGCCTTCGCCCTAGGCAAGATAGATTTAACTCAAGCTGAAGGACTGGCTGATTTAATCGCAGCTGAAACAGAAAGTCAACGTCGTTTAGCCATCATGGGAGCCAGCGGCGAATTAGCTACACTTTATCGCAATTGGCGAAAAAAATTAATCCGAGCCCGCGCAATGATCGAAGCTGAGCTTGATTTTTCAGATGAAGAAGACATACATGAAGAACTAAGTACTCCTATTTGGGCTGAAATAGCCGCCCTTACCGCCTCAATCAAAGCACATGTAGAAGCAGGTGAACGCGCTGGCGCAATGCGTGATGGTTTAAAAATCGTACTTGCTGGCGCACCAAACGCTGGAAAGTCTAGTATTATCAATAGATTAACTGGAAGACTTGTTGCTTTAGTTACCCCAGAAGCAGGAACAACCCGCGATGCTTTAGAAGTACGTTTAATTTTAGAAGGCATCCCCTTGCTAATTACCGATACAGCAGGCCTACGAGAAACCACAAATACTATTGAGCAACTAGGGATAGAAGCAGCCCACCGGCGCATAGAAGAAGCAGATCTCATCCTCTTAGTAGAAGATATATATAACCCCAAACCTATCGCCCTACCCTCGGTTTCTGCTCCCATATGGCGCTTAGGTAATAAATTAGACCTCGGCACGCTTTCAAACAAAGATAAAATAAAAAGACGACCCTATGACTGTGTCTTTTCAGCACTAAATGGGGCAGGGTTTAATACATTTATAGATAAATTAGCAGCTTTTTGTAAAGAAAAAATCACATTTATCGGTGAGGCTGTACCAGCGCGCAAACGACAGCGGGAATTGCTGTTAACCAGTTGCCGAGAAATGGAATCTGCTTTGGGGATGACTGGCTATGATTTAAGCTTAAGAGCCGAACATTTACGCCGCGCCGCCGATACTTTAGGCCGCATAACTGGAGAGATTGATGTTGAAGATTTGCTAGATGTTATCTTCTCAGAATTTTGCATTGGGAAATAATCATCCCTACGTATAGGCTCCTTTGCCAATTTTAGATATGAAATTGGTCTTTTAATTGACGGATCCTAGCAAAAACAATTTCGTCAGAAGCATCAACCAAACCAAGATTTTGGCGAATTTTAGGGCTATCCCATCGCAAAAAAGGGTTGGCGGCCTTCTCAGCCCCAAGGCTTACAGGCAATGTATAAACCCCGTTGGCTCGTTGCTGATTGATTTCACGCAAGCGATTCTGCAAAATATAGTTATGAGGCTCAATCTGCAAGGCAAAGTGAGCATTGGCCTGACTATACTCATGACCGCAATAAAGTTGTGTTTGATCGGGCAACGCACGCAATTTGGCTAAGGAAGATTGCATAAGGCAAGCATCTTTAGTAAAAAGCCGCCCACAACCTAAAGAAAACAACGTGTCGCCGCTGCATAAAATTTCTTCTCTTTCAAAATAATAACAAACGCTTTCCCGCGTATGGCCTGGCGTCGCTATTACCCGTACAGTGCTATCTTCAAAAAAAAGAACCTCGCCATCTTGGACATAATAATCAAATAGAGGAAGATTAGAAGATCTAGGAGCAGGTCCATATACCGAAACCCCACCTAAATCCTGCAAAGCCCCTACCCCTTCCACATGATCATAATGGTGATGAGTGAGCAAAATTGTATCAAGGCACCAACCTCGCCTCTCTAAAGCGGCCTTGATAGCAAACGCATCTGGGGCATCAATGCTAATTGTGTAGCCGCTCTGTTCATTATGCAATAAGAGACCAAAATTATCATCTCTACACAAAAATAACTCAATCAGCATGTCTCCTCCTAAAGCGCAAAGGTTATTTTAGTCGCTATTGCCTTATTTAGCGAGCCTTACTTCTTTGTCAGACTATGCTTTAATAAAAGTGGCATTTGACTCGCCACAAATAAAAGAGTGATAGGCATAATACCAAAAACTTTAAAATTTGCCCAGAAATTATCGCTAAAATTACGCCAAACCACTTCATTCACCACCGCCAAAAATACAAAAAAATACGCCCAGCGCTGAGTCAATTTTCGCCATCCTTCTTCCTCCAATTGAAGGGCGCCGCCAAAAACATAACGCAAAAGCGGCTTTTTAAGCCATAGACCTACAAAGAGAGCCATAGCAAAAAAACTATTAATAAGGGTTGGTTTCATTTTTATAAAAACATCATTATGAAGCCAAAGGGTAAGAACTCCAAAAAATAAAACAAAAATGCCAGAAATGAGCGGCATAAAAGGAATTTTGCGGCAAATGATCCAAGACGCTAAAAGAGACAAAGTAATAGCTACCATAAAGAGAGCAGTGGCAGGAAAAAGCGGTTTATCAAAACCATAAAAAAAAGGCACATTTTTAATCAACCAATCGCCACGATAATTAGCCGCAAAAAAAACCAATAAAGGACCCATTTCTAGAATAAATTTCAAACGGGGAGAGGGTGTTTTTTCAAGACTTTTATTAAGCATCATCGTTTCCTATATTTCCAACAATCGCTTCAGCAAATTGAGCAGCCGAAAATGGTTCTAAATCCTCAACCCCCTCTCCCACACCAATAAAATAAACAGGTAATTGATGCTTAGCGGCAATAGAAACCAAAATACCACCACGCGCCGTCCCATCCAATTTGGTCATTACTAAACCATTCACCCCTGCAACATGATGAAAAATATCTACCTGATTTAAAGCATTCTGCCCCGTGGTAGCATCAAGCGTTTGCAAAACCGTATGCGGCGCCTTCGGATCATGTTTACGAAGAACGCGGATCATTTTAGCTAGCTCATCCATCAGCTCAGTTTTATTCTGAAGACGCCCTGCACTATCAATCAGCAAAACATCTACCCCAGCCTGTTTAGCTTTTCCATAAGCCTCATAGACTAAACTAGCTGCATCAGCGCCTAAATGGCTACTAACTACAGGCGCGCCCGTACGATCGCCCCAAATATGCAATTGTTCAATCGCTGCGGCCCGAAACGTATCACCCGCCGCAAGCATAACTTTAAGGCCTCTAGCCGTTAATTTTGCGCTAAGTTTTCCAATCGTGGTAGTCTTTCCCGTGCCATTCACTCCCACAAGTAAAATAACGTGTGGCCTATGGGCTAAATCTAATTCAAGAGGCTTAGCAACTGGTTCTAATACTTTGGTAATCTCGCTTTGCATAAGAGCGCACACCTCAGCTGCTGTTATGTTTTTACCATAACGCCCCGCCGCGAGATGATCACAAATGCGGCTGGTGGTTTCAAAACCAAAATCAGACTGCAGTAAGATATCTTCTAACTTCTCCAAAGTCTCGCTATCAAGTTTTTTTTGGGTAAAAATCGCTACGATAGATTGACTCAATTGCCGTGAAGAACGAAATAAACCACGTTTTAAACGTTCCAACCAAGAAAGTGACGACGGAATAGCAGCTGCCGTTAACGCTTTTTCTGGCAAAGGGGGCAAAGTATCAGAGACTATAGGCTGCGGCAGATGTGTTTCAGAGGTAAATGTATTAGCGTTAGCTACTTTTTGAGTCTCAAGATAAGCTTCATAAGGGGTAAGCAGTCGTACATCTGAAGAGTCTGTAAAGATTGGATCCCTCTGCTCTAAAGGAGAGATATCTTCTTTAGGGGGCTCCTCGTTGATTTTAGGGCTCTGTTTGCCAAAAGAAAAGAGTTTTCCCATAAAGGTTTTCGCCATAATACTATCCTATATCATATCGCCGCTGGGGGATGAGACTCCACGGGAATGGCTAAGAGCTTTTCATGATCATAGCCAATAATATCAACTAAAACCATACGGCCGACCCATTCTCTAGTTTTAGCACGACTGGCATCCCCTACTTCGGCCTTTAGAGCATTTATAGATGAAAATTTAACAATGGGGGGTTTTATTATTTCTGCCAACGTATAATTGGCCGTACGCCCCAAACAATCACGTTCTACCAATAGGGTTTGGCGCGTATAATTTAAAGAAGCAAGGTGCTTTTGATAAGCTTTTTTCCCCGCCTCACGTAAAATATGTGCCCGCTCTTTAACGATTGCACGCGGCAAAATCGGCATACGCGCAGCAGGTGTGCCTATACGCGGGCTAAAAGGAAAAACGTGTAAATGGCTAATTCCGCATGCATCAATCAAATCAAGGCTTTTTCTAAACATAGCCTCTGTCTCGGTAGGAAAACCAGCAATGAGATCTGCTCCAAAAGCCATATCAGGGCGCTTTTTACGCAAATTTTGACAAAACTCAATCGCCTGCTCACGGCTATGGCGACGTTTCATACGCTTTAAAATAAGGTTATCCCCTGCCTGCAATGAAAGGTGTAAATGCGGCATAAGGCGCGGATGAGAAGACAAAAGATCAAATAGCTCTTCATCTACCTCAATGGAATCAATCGATGATAGCCTAAGGCGCGCTAGATCTGGTACGTGTCGTAATATTGTATCAACCAGTTTTCCCAATCGTGGTTTTCCTGGTAGATCGGCCCCATAACTAGTTAAATCAACTCCTGTTAAAACTACCTCATGATAGGATTGAGCATGCAAATGTTTGATCTGTTCGACTACCGCTCCTATAGGAACAGAACGCGAAGGCCCCCGTCCATAAGGAATAATACAAAAAGTACAGCGGTGATCACAACCATTTTGCACTTGTACGAAAGCACGACTGCGACCTTCAATATGGCTAACCATATGCGGAGCGATTGCCCGCACCTCCATAATATTATTCACCCGCGATTTTTCGTACAAGTTCACGCCAAAATCTGGCAATTGCCGATAAGAGTAAGCGTGTAATTTATCTTCATTACCAAGGATCAAATCTACCTCGGCCATATTTTCAAACTCATCGGTAAAAGCTTGTGCAGCGCAGCCACTTACAATAATTTTTGCTTTAGGATTTTCTCTTCGGGCTTTACGGATAGATTGCTTAGCTTGCCGAACAGCCTCTTGTGTGACGGCGCAAGTATTAAATACAATAGCGCCATGCTCTAAGTCATCAAGTCCCGCTTTTTTACTTTGATCTCTAATGACCTCAGATTCATAAGCATTAAGGCGGCACCCAAAAGTGACAATTTCAGTGGCCATTTAAGAGGCATCCTTATTTTCGCTAATATAATAATCACCCGTTTGGGGATTAAGCTGACCACTAAATTCCAAGCTTGTTGGTCCAATCATACAAACATGTTGGTCATTTTTCCATAAAATAGATAAAAACATCCCTGTTTCCATCCACCCCCGATGAGTAGCAAAATAAACATCAACCCCGCTATCCCTTGAGCTAGGTTCCAACAGCCCGCGCCGATGAGCACTTACCACAGCAGCACAAGCGGCGCTTCCACAAGCTTTTGTTAAGCCAGCCCCACGTTCCCACGTGCGCATATGCAAGGTTGTCTCACTGCTTTTAGACACAATGGATACATTACACCGCTCTGGAAAAAAAGGATGGTGTTCAATCAATGGCCCGTAAGTATCAAGAGGAAAATCATCAATCGGTTGGTCAAGGAAATAAATAGCATGAGGATTTCCCATTGACACAAGTGTGGCGTCGCTAAGCGGCCCAGCCCCGATAGGCGCATGGACAGTATCACACGCTTGGCTAAGTGGAATTTCTTGCCAAAGAAAACG
The DNA here is from genome assembly GCF_046843095.1 of Bartonella sp. DGB2. GTDB lineage: Bacteria > Pseudomonadota > Alphaproteobacteria > Rhizobiales > Rhizobiaceae > Bartonella. The sequence goes on along the minus strand of NZ_CP177329.1, from coordinate 92,473 downwards.
CGGCGCCCCCATATCAACGCTGACCAACCCAGTAGGCGTGCGCATAGCATGCAAAAGACCCGCTTGGGTTTGAAAAGTAAAAACTTCGCCTCGATTTTGCTGATACAACCATTCAACCACACAACGCGTACCATTACCGCAAGCTTGAGCCAAACTACCATCAATATTATAAATACTAAGGGCATAGTCGGCTTTTGGATCATTTGCTGGATAGATCGCCATAATTTGATCAAAATGCATCATACTATCCTGAGCCAATTGAGTAATAGCCTGAGGATGAAAAACTGCAGAATTTTCACCCATATCAGCAACAATAATTTTATTACCAAGTCCATGCATTTTGCTAAAAGCAATCATCTCTTTAATCATAGTTTGAACAGCCCTAACCTGCCGAAAAAGCGAAAAACCGCCCATATAAAAATGAATAATTATATTTTAGAGCAATCTTTAAGGCTTTTATTTAACAATTTTCGACTTATAATGTCTATTAAAAACTAAAACGGCCATATTTAACGATGGCGATTAACCCCACAAAATGGGATAGCAGAGAGATTAGCGATGACAAATTTGGCTAAAAATAGGAAAGAAGCGGCCTATTTGGTAAGCATGCTTATGATAATGAGCTTATTAGCTGGTTGTGCGCCGCTGACAAGCGAGCGGCTTGCTAGTCCCCCCCCGCGAGTTATTTTACCTGTACAGCCAGCTATTGTTGCTTCGGTTGAACAAGAAAACCTCCCTCCCATTTCTGCAAATCAAACTGCTGCCGATACCATAAAAGAAATACCTGATAGCCAAGACGACAAAAATCCATTACAAAGTAGTCCACAGGAAGCTACTTTGTTTGCCGCTGCACCCCCTTCAGCACTGGCTTTAAGCCCACTCGCCGTTGCAGGAGTTTGGCAAGCGTCAACCCCCAATGCTTCCTGTAGAATTGCTACACCACAAACCAAATTTGGTCGTGGCTTTCGCGCTGCCCCTCTCCATTGTCCACCAGAAATTGCACAAATCACATCTTGGGGAATAGATAGTCGTCATTTACAATTTTATGATAAAAGTGGAAAAACTATAGCTAGCCTTTACAGCCAAACACAAGGCCATTTCTATGGCAAAACATTATTAGGTACCCCTCTACACTTAGATCGCTGACCTATGGGACAGTTCATGATCCGTGCGCATTATGAAAAACTTGTCAAAGATGGTGATATTCGTTTTGACAATAAACAACTACAAATTGTTGAAGCTTTTGATAGGTTAAGTCAACAATTACTTAAAGGCCAAAAAGGACCTTTTTGGAAGCGTTTTTTTGCAAAACCTCTGGAAAAGCGCGGACTCTATATTTATGGCCATGTAGGCCGTGGCAAAACTATGCTAATGGATTTATTTTTTTCTTCTCTCCCGCTAAAAAGAAAGCGACGCGCACATTTTAACGATTTTATGATTGATATTCATCAACGCATCAAAGCCCATCGCACTTTATTAAACCAAGGCAAAACCAAACAAAAAGACCCTATTGTCGCCGTAGCAGAGACACTCGCATACGAAACAGAACTTTTATGCTTTGATGAATTCAGCGTGACCGATATCGCCGATGCTATGATCTTAGGTCGCCTTTTCACAGTCCTTTTTCAAAAAGGCATTGTATTGGTGGCCACCTCCAATGTTGTTCCTGATCAGCTTTACTCCAACGGGCTTAACCGCGGATTATTTTTGCCTTTTATTGATGTTTTAAAAAAACATACCACTGTTATTAACCTTGACGCTGATATTGATTATCGTTTGGAAAAAAAAGGTAATATCCCTATTTATATCAGCCCACTTGGAGAAAAAACAACAGCTCTAATGGACAGCCTTTGGGCAGAATTGTGCCGCGGCAAATGTGAAACAAAACGCAGCCTTATCATAGCAGGCAGGCCCCTTTTTATTGCTCGGAGCGTGGGTGATCAAGTCCGTTTTTCCTATCAAGAACTCTGTGCCGCTCCGCTTAGCACCCAAGACTATTTGGCGCTTAGTAAAGAATTTGAAACCTTTATGCTTGATGATATACCCATCTTCACAGATAGTCGCCGCAATGAAGCAAAACGCTTTATTCTACTCATTGATACGTTATATGATAGCCATAAACGCTTAATTCTAAGTGCGGCCGCTCCCATCAATGATCTCTATCAAGGACGCCAAAAAAACACTGAACGCTTTGAATTTGAACGCACCCAATCGCGCCTATTTGAAATGCAAAGCGCCGATTATTTAAAAAAGTTTTCACCTTTAGGTGCACAAGTCGTTCATTCCTCTTTGGTTTTTACATAAAAGATACCGGAATCGTTCAATTTTCGTCTGCCTTATACCCCAATATTAGACGTTTACGTAAACTGTATCTTATATAAGATATTGAAATAATTATACTAACAATAAAAAATTGTATTTTTTTTAAAACAGCCTATCAATACATAGACCTAAAATAAAAGAGGTGAAGCGGTAAATCTGAAAAGGTATGATAGCGATTAATTACTTTCAAAAACGCAACATATGATAAATATCAGCAAACGGGAATTGAGGATAGAATGAAACAAACGTCACGAAAGAAAATTGCATTGATCGGGGCCGGTATGATTGGTGGAACCTTAGCCCACTTAATTGGCTTAAAAGAATTAGGAGATGTTGTTCTCTTTGATATTGCAGAAGGCATTCCAACGGGAAAAGGGTTAGATATTGCACAATCCTCGCCTGTTGATGGATTTGACACCCATTATAAAGGTAGCAATGATTATGCTGCAATCAAAGGCGCCGATGTAGTAATTGTAACAGCTGGCGTTGCGCGTAAGCCCGGTATGAGCCGAGATGATCTTTTAGGCATTAACCTCAAAGTCATGGAACAGGTGGGTGAGGGAATAAAAACTTATGCTCCTGACGCTTTCGTTATATGCATAACCAACCCTTTAGATGCTATGGTTTGGGCTTTGCAAAAATTTTCAAACATCCCATCACACAAAATTGTAGGCATGGCTGGCGTTTTGGATTCAGCACGTTTCCGCTATTTTTTGGCCGAAGAGCTTAATGTATCCGTAAAGGATGTTACCGCCTTTGTATTAGGCGGCCACGGAGATACAATGGTGCCTTCTGCTCGTTATTCTACCGTAGCGGGTATTTCTTTACCTGATCTAGTAAAAATGGGCTGGCTCAGCCAAGAGCGTCTTGATCAGATCATTCAACGCACCCGCGATGGTGGAGCAGAAATTGTCTCCCACCTTAAAACTGGTTCGGCTTATTATGCACCTGCTGCATCCGCCATTACTATGGCAGAAGCTTATCTCAAAGATAAACGGCGGGTTCTACCTGTGGCCGCTTATCTTTCTGGTGAATATGGGGTACATGGTACTTATGTAGGTGTTCCGGTTGTTCTAGGCGCAGGTGGAGTAGAAAAAATAATTGAAATTGACCTCACCAGCGAGGAAAAAACTGCTTTTGATAAATCTGTTGCCGCGGTTCATAGTCTATGCGCTGCCTGTGCGGAGATCGCCCCACAACTAAAATAACCCGCCATTGTTTAATTAGCACAAAACTTAAATAAATCTGGGCATGCCTCTTTGAGATAAGCCCCATTATGAAGGGAAAAATGAATGAATATCCATGAATACCAGGCAAAGCGTCTGCTTCATGAATACGGTGCCCCCATTGCCAACGGGGTAGCTGTCTATTCGGTAGAACAAGCTGAAGAATGGGCAAAGAAGTTGCCTGGGCCGCTCTACGTAGTCAAAAGCCAAATCCATGCAGGCGGGCGTGGCAAAGGTAAATTCAAAGAACTTGGAGACGATGCAAAAGGCGGCGTTCGTTTGGCTAAATCTGTGACGGAAGTCGTAGAAAATGTCAAAGAGATGCTCGGAAAAACTTTAGTTACCAAACAAACAGGTCCAGAAGGTAAACAGGTAAACCGCCTTTATATTGAAGATGGGGCAGATATCGCTCAAGAGCTTTATCTTTCACTTTTAGTGGATCGGGCAAGCGGCTGTATTGCTTTTGTTGCATCAACTGAAGGGGGAATGGACATTGAGGCTGTGGCTGAAGAAAGCCCTGAAAAAATCATAACCGTGCTCATTAATCCAGAACACGGCGTTAGAGAAGAAGAAGCTAATAAATTATGCGATGCTTTGGCTCTACAAGACTTAGCTCGTGAAGATGGTTTAAGACTCTTCCCCATTCTCTATAAAGCATTTTGTGAAAAAGATATGAGTCTTTTAGAGATCAACCCTTTGATCGTTATGACAAACGGCCATCTTCGCGTTTTGGATGCCAAGGTTTCTTTTGATAACAACGCTCTTTTCCGTCATGGTGACCTTTTAGCTTTACGTGACCTATCAGAAGAAGATCCTAAAGAAATTGAAGCTTCAAAACACGACCTTGCTTATGTAGCCCTTGATGGTAACATCGGCTGTATGGTCAATGGGGCGGGATTAGCCATGGCAACCATGGATATTATCAAACTCTATGGCGCAGAGCCGGCTAATTTTCTAGATGTAGGCGGAGGAGCCTCTAAAGAAAAAGTGACCAATGCTTTTAAAATTATCACCGCTGACCCTAATGTAAAAGGAATTTTAGTAAATATTTTTGGTGGTATTATGCGTTGTGATATTATCGCTGAAGGTGTAATTGCTGCCGTTAAAGAAGTGGGGCTAAAGGTGCCTCTGGTTGTTAGACTTGAAGGAACCAATGTGGAAAAGGGTAAGCAATTAATTGATGAAAGCGGTCTGAACTTGATTGCTGCCGATGATTTAGATGATGCAGCACAAAAAATTGTCGCGGCGGTAAAGGGAGCCTGATATGTCGATTTTAATCAACAAGGACACTAAAATTCTTGTCCAAGGATTGACCGGCAAAACCGGCACATTTCATACTGAACAAGCTTTAGCTTATTATGATACCAAAATGGTTGGGGGGGTAAATCCAAAAAAAGGCGGAGAAAAATGGACCGCGCAAAATGGCAAAACCCTACCGATTTTTTCATCTGTACATGAAGGAATGGAAAAGGTGGGGGCTGATGCCACCGTTATCTATGTTCCGCCTGCTGGTGCAGGCGCTGCTATTATTGAGGCTATCGAAGCCGAAGTACCTCTGATTATCTGTATTACTGAAGGCATTCCTGTAATAGATATGGTCAAAGTGAAGGCGCGGCTTGCGCAATCAAACTCGCGCTTAATTGGTCCAAACTGCCCAGGGATTTTGACTCCCGATGAGTGCAAAATTGGTATTATGCCAGGCTCTATTTTCAAAAAAGGATCAGTAGGTGTCGTTTCTCGTTCAGGTACTCTAACCTATGAAGCGGTTTATCAAACAAGCCAAGAAGGGCTTGGACAAACTACCGCCGTGGGTATTGGTGGAGATCCAGTTAAGGGAACAGAATTTATCGACATTTTAGAAATGTTTCTAAAAGACGAAGAAACACAATCCATTGTGATGATCGGCGAGATCGGTGGATCAGCCGAAGAGGAAGCTGCACAGTTTTTACTTGATGAAAAAAAACACGGTCGTCACAAACCAATGGTTGGTTTTATTGCAGGACGCACAGCTCCAGCAGGTCGCACAATGGGACATGCTGGCGCGGTGATTTCTGGAGGTAAGGGCGGTGCAGAAGATAAAATTGCAGCTATGGAAGCCGCTGGTATACGCGTAGCACCATCGCCCGCCCAGCTTGGAAAAACTTTAGTTGAAGTTTTAAGGGGCTAAGTACACACTGTGAAGGGTCTATAACGGCCCTTCACAGAATATAAAGCCGAAATGCGGATAGACAATCAATCTTTGGTCTATAAGCAAAAATATACGCTAATACGACCCCCAATCCATTAGGGCGAGACCATCAATAAAGGCCAAAGGTGCTTTAATAAACGCCTTAACGGCACAAAAAACAGGAGCGGGATAAACCCGAAAACACTATGGAACGGCGAGATCAAGCAAACGCGCTTTTTGCCCAAACAGCTTTCCTCTATGGCGGCAATGCTGATTATATCGATAAGCTTTATGCCCAATATCAACAAGACCCAAGCGCGGTAGATCCGCAGTGGAAAGTCTTTTTTGATAAATTAGCAGAAAAACCAGAAGACGTTATGAAAAGTGCCCAAGGGGCTTCATGGACGCAGGCTAATTGGCCGCAGAGAGCACAGGGCGAGTGGGTTGCAGCCCTTGATGGCAATTGGGCAGAAGTCGAAAAACATGTTGAAAAGAAATTGAAAGAAAAAGCTTTACCAACAGCTGACTTGATACAAGCTACCCGCGATTCCCTACGAGCTTTAATGCTCATTCGTGCCTTCCGTACCCGCGGCCATCTTCATGCCAATCTTGATCCTTTGCAATTAATGGAAGGGCCTGAAGATTATAATGAATTATCGCCACAAACCTATGGGTTTACACCTGTTGATTATAACCGAAAGATATTTATTGATCATGTTTTAGGGCTTGAATACGCCACTATCCCTGAAATGTTAGAAATTCTACACCGGACCTATTGTTCAACTATCGGGGTTGAATATATGCATATTTCTGATCCTGCGCAAAAAGCTTGGATTCAAGATCGAATAGAGGGGCCAGATAAACAAATCTCCTTTACGAATGAAGGAAAAAAAGCCCTTTTGGCAAAATTAATCGAAGCTGAAGGCTTTGAACAATTTCTTGATATTAAATATAAAGGTACCAAACGCTTTGGTCTGGATGGTGGTGAAGCCCTGATTGCCGCTTTAGAACAAGTGATTAAACGTGGGGGATCCTTAGGAGTGAAAGAGATTGTCCTGGGGATGGCACACCGCGGGCGTTTGAATGTCCTTTCACAAGTACTACAAAAACCACACAGAGCCATTTTTCATGAATTTAAAGGCGGCTCTTATAAACCCGATGATGTGGAAGGCTCAGGCGATGTGAAATACCATTTAGGATCTTCTTCCGATCGGGAATTTGATGGCAATCTTGTACACCTTTCTCTCTTGCCTAACCCATCGCACCTTGAAATTGTTAATCCCGTAGCCATTGGTAAAGTCCGCGCTAAACAAGACCAGCTGGTAGGTCCAACCCGCAGTGATCAAGTGGATATCGCAGATCGTGCCCAAATCCTGCCGCTTTTGATCCACGGCGATGCTGCTTTTGCAGGTCAAGGCGTGATTCAAGAAATTTTCGGGCTATCAGGGCTTAAAGGTTACCGCGTCGCAGGCTCAGTCCATTTTATTATTAATAACCAGATTGGTTTTACAACCAATCCGCGTTTTTCACGTTCCTCGCCCTATCCTAGTGATGTAGCAAAAATGATTGACGCCCCTATTTTTCACGTCAATGGGGACGATCCAGAAGCCGTAGCCTTCGTATCCCGTATTGCTATAGAATTTAGGCAGATTTTTCACAAACCTGTAGTGGTAGACATGTTTTGCTATCGCCGCTTTGGCCATAATGAAGGGGATGAGCCATCTTTTACCCAACCGTTGATGTATAAAGCTATCCGCGGACATAAGACAACCCTTGAACTTTACAGCGATAAGTTGATTAAAGAAGGATTGATCAGCGCAGATGAAGTGGATACACAAAAAAAAGCTTGGCGACAAAAATTAGAAGAAGAATTTGAAGCTAGTGCTTCCTATAAGCCTAATAAGGCCGATTGGCTAGATGGAACATGGACGGGACTAAAAGTTGCTGATAACGCCGATGAACAACGCCGTGGTGCCACAGGTGTTCCAATAAAAACTCTAAAAACCATTGGGCAAAAGCTAATTACAATCCCTTCTGATTTTAAAGTACACCGAACCATTCAGCGTTTTTTAGACCAGCGCGCCCAAATGTTTGAAACAGGAGAAGGCATTGATTGGGCTACTGCCGAAGCTTTGGCTTTTGGTTCACTTTGCTTAGAGGGTTCGCCTGTGCGGCTTTCCGGCCAAGATGTAGAACGAGGAACCTTTTCCCAGCGCCATTCGGTGCTCTATGACCAAGAAAACGAAGATCGTTATATCCCACTTAATAATTTACAAAAGGGTCAAGCCCTTTACGAAGTTGTTAATTCTATGCTCTCAGAAGAAGCCGTTTTAGGTTTTGAATACGGCTATTCATTAGCCGAACCACGCGGACTGACTTTATGGGAGGCTCAATTTGGCGATTTTGCCAATGGAGCCCAAGTAGTTTTTGACCAGTTTGTTTCTTCTGCTGAACGCAAATGGTTAAGGATGTCGGGACTTGTTTGTCTATTACCACACGGATTTGAAGGGCAGGGGCCCGAACATTCTTCTGCACGGCTTGAGCGCTATTTACAGCTTTGTGCTGAAGATAATATGCAAGTTGCCAATTGTACAACACCTGCAAATTACTTTCACATCCTGCGTCGGCAAATCAAGCGTGACTTCCGCAAACCTTTAATTTTGATGACGCCGAAATCGCTCTTACGCCATAAACGCGCTGTTTCCTCTTTATATGAAATGGGCGTTGATAGCACATTCCACCGGCTTTTATTAGATGATGCTCAACAAAGTGAACATGGTAAAGCTATTCGTTTACAAAAAGATAGTAAAATACGCCGCGTTATTCTTTGTTCTGGAAAAGTCTATTATGACCTTTATGAAGAACGAGAAAAACGTGGCATTGATGATATTTATATCTTAAGGGTCGAACAGCTTTATCCCTTCCCAGCAAAAGCTTTAGTTACACTTTTATCACGGTTTTTGCAGGCAGAAATTGTCTGGTGCCAAGAAGAGCCTAAAAATATGGGGGCTTGGTCATTTATTGAACCTTATCTGGAATGGGTTCTAGCTCATATTGGCGCTCAATATCCCCGCGCCCGCTATGCTGGACGAGCTGCCAGTGCTTCACCAGCTACAGGACTTATGTCGAAACATTTAGAACAATTAGCAGCGTTTTTAAATGACGCGCTAGGTAATTAATTATATTAAATTGAATGGAAAAAATCATGGTAACTGAAATTCGTGTCCCTACTTTGGGGGAATCCGTAACCGAAGCAACTATTGGTAAGTGGCTAAAACAAGTAGGGGAAACTGTTCTTGCTGATGAGCCTTTGGTGGAACTAGAAACTGATAAAGTCACTCTTGAAGTGCCGGCCCCCGCGGCAGGAGTTTTGAACAAAATTCTTACCAAAGAAGGTGAAACCGTAGAGCTTGGCGCACTTTTGGGGATTATTCAAACCAACGGTGCAGCTATCTCACCGACAGCACCACAATCCTCCATTGCGCCCGCTAATGTAGAAAATAAAATGCCTACGGCGATGCCGCCGGCTCCCTCAGCAGCCAAACTCATTGATGAACAAAACCTTCATGCATCTTCTATTAGTGGTTCAGGTAAGCGTGGGCAAATCCTTAAATCAGATGTTTTAGAAACCATAACCGTACCTAAACCTATAGAGGAAAACACGCCTATTCGCTCTAATTCCAACCGAGAAGAGCGGGTAAAAATGACCAAATTGCGTCAAACTATTGCTCGGCGTCTTAAGGATGCGCAAAACACCGCTGCTATGCTAACCACTTTTAACGAAGTGGACATGACAGCTGTTATGGATTTACGCAAGCGCTACAAAGATGTTTTTGAAAAAAAACATGGGGTAAAATTAGGTTTTATGGGCTTTTTCAGCCGCGCTATTTGCCATGCTTTGCATGAACTACCAGCCATTAATGCCGAAATAGATGGCACTGATATTGTTTATAAAAACTATGTCAACTTAGCAATCGCTGTTGGTACCGACAAAGGGCTTGTGGTTCCTGTCGTACGCGATGCTGATCAGATGTCTATTGCTGAAATTGAAAAAGAAATAGGTCGCCTTGGACGCTTAGCACGCGATGGTAAATTAGCCGTTGCAGATATGTTGGGCGGTAGTTTTACCATTACCAATGGCGGAGTTTATGGCTCTTTAATGTCAACCCCCATTTTAAATGCACCACAATCGGGAATTTTAGGAATGCACGCCATTAAAGAGCGCGCTGTTGTCGTAGCAGGACAAATTGTTATCCGGCCTATGATGTATTTAGCACTCTCTTATGACCACCGCATTGTTGATGGCCAAGAAGCTGTAACCTTCTTAGTAAGGGTAAAAGAAAGTTTGGAAGATCCTGAGCGTTTGGTTTTAGACCTTTAAACCACGATGATTAAAAATCTAAACTATACGGATCGATGCTATGTATCGATCCTCAAAGGTTATAAATCTATCCTCTTAAATTAACCACTTTTAAGATAGATTTAAAAAATTAAAAAGGCCTTAGAGGCGAAAGGATAAAGTATGTCTTATGATGTTGTAGTCATTGGTGCAGGCCCTGGCGGTTATGTTGCGGCGATTAAGGCTGCACAATTAGGACTTAAAGTAGCTATTGTGGAAAAGCGTACAACTTTAGGTGGCACGTGTTTAAACATTGGCTGTATACCCTCTAAAGCTCTTTTACATGCCTCTGAAACCTATGCAGAAGCCAAACATGGCTTTAATAGCTTAGGAATAAAACTTGGCGAAGTGGGTCTTGATCTTGCGGAAATGATGAAACACAAACAAAGTGTTATAGACTCCAATACCCAAGGAATTGGCTTTTTGATGAAGAAAAATAAGATTGATACTTATCAAGGCCATGCAAAAATTATTGATGCAGATAATATATTGGTATTATCTGCTAGAGGTGAGCAAATAAATCTAAAAAGCAAAAACATTATTATTGCTACCGGATCAGACGTGGCTCCTATACCAGGGGTGAAAGTAGAAATTGATGAAAAAGTAATTGTATCTTCTACGGGTGCTTTGAGCCTAGACTGTGTACCAAAAACAATGATTGTAATCGGTGCTGGCGTAATTGGCTGTGAACTAGGCTCTGTCTGGAGCCGACTTGGAGCCGATGTCACCATAATTGAATATTTAGATAAACCTTTAGGGACAACTGATATTGAGATTTCAAATCATTTTCAAAAACTTATGGAAAAGCAAGGGCTAAAATTTCAATTATCGACACAAGTAACTAAGGTGGAGCGTCTTGAAAAAGGTGCGCAGGTGGTTTCTACCCCTCGAGCAGGTGGTGGAGAGCAAGAAAAATATGCCGATATTGTGCTTATTGCAACGGGGCGGCGCCCATATACTCAAGGTTTAGGTCTTGAAGAAATAGGGATTATCTGTGATTCAGCAGGCCGCATTACCGTAGATCAGCATTGGCGTACCAATATCCCTAACATATATGCCATTGGTGATGTCATAAAGGGCCCTATGCTAGCTCATAAAGCAGAAGAAGAAGGTGTAGCGGTTGCTGAAATTTTGGCTGGCCAAAGAGGTCATGTTAATTTTACAGTTATTCCTAGTGTTATATATACGCAACCAGAAGTAGCTAGTGTTGGCCAAAGCGAAGAAGAACTTAAAGCGGCAGGAATTGCTTATCGTATAGGTAAATTTCCTTTCACTGCTAATGGCCGCGCCCGCTCCATGCAAAAAGCCGATGGCTTTGTTAAAATCTTAGCAGATACCGTAACTGATAAAGTTTTAGGGGGGCATATTATCGGCTTTGGAGCAGGAGAAATGATCCATGAAATTGCTGTATTAATGGAATTTTCTGGCGCATCTGAAGACTTGGCGCGTACCTGTCATGCCCACCCCACTATGTCAGAGGCGGTACGTGAAGCTGCTTTAGCTACCTTTGCTAAGCCATTACATATGTAACATAAAAATTTAGCTTAAAAGCATAAGAGCCACATTGATTTATAGATCAATGTGGCTCTTTAAAAAAGATTTTTATTTTCTTTTTAAGAAGGCAATACAGTTTTTATAATAGACGCATCAAGAGCCTCATAATCGTGAAGACCAATAGTTTCATAAAGTTCGGCCCTTGTTTGCATCTCTCCTAAAAGCGTTTGGGTTGAGCCGTTTTCTTTAAGCGTTTTATAGAGTTTAGCTTGCGCATAATTAGCAACACGCAAAGAAGATACAGGCCAAATTACCATCTTATAACCCATTTCTTCAAATTCTGCCGCAGTAAAAAAAGGTGTTTTACCAAATTCCGTCATATTAGCGAGAAGGGGTACACCTTCCAACCTTTTAGCAAATTCGATAAACATATCGCGCGTTGTTAAAGCCTCAGGAAAAATAGCTTCAGCGCCCGCTTCAACATAAAGTTTAGCGCGGGCAACAGCCGCCTCAAGACCTTCGCTTGCCACAGCATCAGTGCGAGCGATTAAAAAAAGATCACGTTTTGCTTTGGCTGCAGCAGCTACTTTAGCGGCCATATCCTGCGCGTCAACGAGCTTTTTATCATTTAAATGGCCACATTTTTTTGGCAAAAGCTGATCTTCTATATGAACAGCGCCAGCGCCAGCTTCTTCAAAACAGCGAACCATATGCATAACGTTAAGCGCTTCACCATAACCAGTATCGCCGTCAACCAAAACTGGTAATCCAGAAGCGCGCGCAATTTGACGAATAAAAAAACTAACTTCATCAACGGTAAGAATACCTAAATCAGGTATTCCCATAGAGGCGCTCATCGCCGCACCGGAAAGATAAAGTCCTTCGAAACCCGCGGCTTTAGCTTGAAGTGCCGCCATACCATTATGGCTACCTGGAAGGCAGAAAATACCACCCTCACGCACTCTTTGACGAAAACATTGGCCTCTTGTTTGCATAGATACTTCACTGGCTACAAGATAGGACATGGCTCCTCCTAGGATTTTTTACTAATGGATGAAGAACGATCACATAAAGGAATAAATGTTTTTGTATCTGGTCCAATATAATGAGCAGAAGGGCGAATAATTTTATTATCCAAACGCTGTTCAATAATATGAGCAGCCCATCCTGTAACCCGAGCAACAACAAAAAGCGGAGTAAACATAGCCGTAGGAACCCCTAAAAGATGATAAGAAACCGCGCTAAACCAATCAAGATTAGCAAACATTTTCTTTTCCTCTGCCATCGTTTCTTCTATCACTTTGGCAATGGTAAAAATTTTATCATTATTCAATTCATTGGCCAACTGTTCTGCAATAGAACGAATCACTTTATTACGAGGATCTGCGATCGTATAGACAGGATGACCAAAGCCAATGATAACCTCTTTAGCCTGGATACGGCGGCGTATGTCTTCTATCGCCTCTTCTTTGGTTTCATAGCGTTTTTGAATATCAAGGGCTACTTCATTTGCCCCACCATGTTTTGGCCCACGTAAAGCTCCAATAGCCCCAACAATGGCGGAATAAAAATCAGAATTTGTTCCCGCTATGGAACGCGCTGTAAAGGTAGAAGCGTTAAACTCATGCTCAGCATAAAGAATGAGTGAACTATGCATAGCTTTAATATGGCTCTCTGTCGCGGGCTTACCATGCAATAAAGATAAAAAGTGACCACCAATAGTATCTTCATCATTTTCTACTATAATACGACGACCATTATGAGAAAAATGATACCAATAAAGTAACATAGAACTCAGTGATGCCAAAAGCCTATCGGCAATATCACGGGCACCTGCAGGACTGTGTTCTCCTATTTCTGGCAATACACAACCCAAGACAGAAACTCCAGTTCGCAAGACATCCATTGGATGAGCAGCAGCAGGCAAAAGCTCTAGACTTTGGCGAACTAAAGCAGGAAGACTACGCAAAGCTTTTAATTTCTCTTGGTAGGCCTTTAATTCTACCTTGGTGGGCAAGGCACCATGAATCAGTAAATATGCAACTTCTTCAAATTGGCATTCTTGTGCTAAATCGAGAATATCATAACCACGATAATAAAGGTCATTTCCTTGCTTACCTACACTACATAAAGCTGTATTTCCAGCAACTACCCCTGACAGGGTAACGGACTTTTTTGTTTTTGGCTGTTCCATCATAATCCCCTTAATTTTTATAATCAAAAATACCGTGTTTATAATCTTTTGCTAATAAATCACCTTCAGCTTGGAAATTAAGTAAATTCAATTCTCCTGCTTTAAGTGTATGAAAGACTTCGACCTTTTCTAAAAAAGCGTCTTGATCTTCCCTTTTCACTATACCATCAGAAAGGGTACGAAATTTTTGAATATAAGCAGGACGATCAAAAGGCCGTGCTCCCAATGGATGTGCATCAGCCACAGCTGCACTTTCTTCAATAATACTACCATCATTTAAAGTAACAACCACATGACCACCAAAGGCTTTTTCATTTGGATCGAGACTATGATAGCGGCGCGTCCATTCTGAATCTTCAGTTGTTATAATCTTGTTCCATAAAGCAATAGTACTAGGACGCGTAGCTCTTTCCCTTGTATAAGAGTCAACATGGTGCCAGCCGCCATCTTCAAGCGCTACAGCAAATATATACATTAGAGAATGATCAAGTGTTTCACGGCTGGCTTGTGGATCCATTTTTTGTGGATCGTTTGCACCTGTACCAATCACATAATGGGTATGGTGACTGGTATGAATAACAATGGATTTAATAGCGCTTAAATTGTTTATTTTATTCTTTAAACGCCGAGCAAGATCAATTAAAGCTTGGCTCTGATATTCAGCAGAATACTCTTTTGTATAAGTATCTAAAATTGCGCGTTTTGGTTCACCCTTTTCAGGTAATGGAACACTATAGCGCGCGTCGACGCCACCTAAAAGCCATGCTATAAAACCATCTTCTCCTTCCCAAGCAGGAGAAGGTGCTCCTTCACCACGCATAGTACGATCAACCGCCTCTATAGCCATTTTACCTGCAAAAGCCGGAGCATAAGCCTTCCAACTAGAAATTTCTCCTTTACGAGATTGGCGGGTGGTGGTGGTTACATGAAGTGCTTGTTGTATTGCTTGATAAGTAGTTTCAGATTCAAGTCCCAAAAGCGTACCAAGACCCGCTGCAATAGAAGGTCCTAAATGGGCAATATGATCAATTTTATGTTCATGTAAGCAAATGGCTTTTACAAGATCTACTTGAATTTCATAAGCCGTAGCAATAGCGCGCGCTAACGCCATGCCATCAAGCCCACAATGTTGACCTACCGCTAAAAGAGCAGGGATATTATCGCCTGGATGAGAATAATCTGCGGCTAAGAATGTATCATGAAAATCTAATTCTCGTACTGCTACTCCATTAGCCCACGCCGCCCATTC
Source organism: Bartonella sp. DGB2 (assembly GCF_046843095.1). Taxonomy (GTDB): domain Bacteria; phylum Pseudomonadota; class Alphaproteobacteria; order Rhizobiales; family Rhizobiaceae; genus Bartonella. Next base: position 77,422 of record NZ_CP177329.1, on the reverse strand, counting down.
TGGAGAGACATGTGGATTATGTTTTAAACCAAACAAGGTTGCCCCTCGCTGATAAGGGTGAGCTAAAGCTTGAGCGCGAGCATTAATAATCGGTCGACGACGCAATGAAGCAGCAGCTACAGCCGCATTATCAATAATCCTATTGCCTATCATGGTAATAACATCATCTTCAACAGCAACAGGATCACTTGCAACTTCAGCTATTTTCCAAGCCAACTGTTCTTGACGAGGCAGATTTTCTGCGGATTTATAAGTACGAAGCGCGTGACTTTTCATATTTCCTCCTAAAATATATTTATAGGCTTACTTAATGGTTTCTTTACAATATACACTATAAAAAAGCGGCGTAAATGCCTAAAAATTAGGCATAATCATTTTTAAAAAAATAAAAAAAATAATAAGATTATACTCCCCTTGTCTATTTAATAGAGGGAGTATTTTATTTTCTAAAAATAAAATCCACAATAGATTTAAGTATTCATAGAATCAAAGAAATCTTCATTTGCTTTTGTTTGTTTTAATTTATCGATCAAAAACTCAATAGCATCCGTGGAGCCCATAGGAGCTAAAATTCGCCTTAGAACAAAGATCTTTTGTAAATCTTGGCGACCTATCAAGAGATCTTCTTTTCGTGTTCCAGATTTTAAAATATCCATAGATGGAAAAATCCGCTTATCAGAAACTTTTCTATCAAGAACGATTTCACAATTTCCTGTACCTTTGAACTCTTCAAAAATCACTTCATCCATACGACTACCTGTTTCTACAAGTGCTGTAGCAATGATAGTGAGAGATCCTCCCTCTTCAATATTACGCGCTGCTCCAAACAAACGTTTAGGTCTTTGTAAAGCGTTTGCATCAACCCCTCCTGTCAAAACTTTACCAGAAGATGGAACAACCGTGTTATAGGCACGTCCAAGCCGTGTAATAGAATCAAGCAAAATCACTACATCTCGCCCATGTTCTACTAAACGTTTTGCTTTTTCGATGACCATTTCTGCTACTTGGACATGACGCGTTGCCGGTTCGTCAAAAGTAGAAGAAACAACCTCACCCTGCACAGAACGCCGCATATCAGTAACTTCTTCTGGACGTTCGTCAATCAATAAAACAATCAAAAAACATTCTGGGTGATTAGCAGTAATTGAATGCGCAATATTTTGTAATAATACTGTTTTACCAGTACGCGGTGGCGCAACAATCAAAGCCCTTTGTCCTTTTCCTAAAGGTGAAATAAGATCAATCACCCGCGCAGACATATCTTTACCTGCAACTTCACGATTTTCCATCATCAACCGCTCATTAGGAAAAAGTGGTGTAAGATTATCAAAATGAATTTTATGGCGAATTTTTTCGGGATCTTCAAAATTAATTGTATTAACTTTTAGAAGAGCAAAATACCGTTCCCCCTCTTTAGGACCACGAATTGGTCCTTCAACTGTATCACCTGTTTTGAGAGAAAACCGGCGAATTTGAACGGGCGAAAGATAAATATCATCAGGGCCTGGAAGATAATTTGCATCAGCAGAGCGCAAAAAACCAAAGCCGTCTTGTAAAACTTCAACCACACCTTCACCGATTATTTCGATGTCATCCATTGCTAATTTTTTCAAAATCGCAAACATTAATTCTTGTTTGCGCATAATGGAGGCATTTTCAACCTCAAGGTTTTCAGCAAAAGATACTAATTCAACCGGATTCTTACTCTTGAGTTCTTGGAGTTTCATTTTGTGCATATAGGGGCTCATTATAGGGGGAATTTGTAAAGGCGTTCATTTTTAATGACGCATAGAAATGGATCAAAGAAAGGATCCAATAGGTAGGAGCTTTTCTATACACAAAACCTCTTACCTTTACAAGAGATTTCCTAAGCATTCAAAAAACGCTCAAAAGCGATATTATCCTAGATTTGTTAGATAATGTGTTATTTTTGAGATTTTTCCCAAGTTTTTTTAATAAATATTTATAAATTGAATCTTCTTTTATTATTAGTATGGGTTTTATGGGAATTATTTTTTATCCTAGTTTTATCCACAAATTTTGTTTTTAATTTTTTAATTTGTATCTATTTTGTGAATTTTGTTGATAATTTTTAAAAAAAATAATAAAAACAATTAGTTATAAAAAATATTTTTTTAATATTTTGTGGATAACTTTTTAAAAATTTATAACTTTTCACAAAAATAAAATACGAAAGAAAATTATCCACAGACTTGCTTCTTGTGGAAAAAATGCGCATGCTTTTCCACAGATAGAAGGAACAAGACAATGGCTTAGCCCTTATCCAATTTTATCAACAGGAGGCTGTGGATAGTGTGAAAAAGTCTTTTCATTTACATATGGTTTCTGATGCCACAGGTGAGACGCTACTTTCAGCAGGAAGAGCGGTAGGTGCGCAATATGCTGATCACCAAATGGTGGAACATATTCATCCAATGATACGTAATACTAAGCAATTGGAGCGCGTATTAATTGAAATTGCTAGTGCTCCAGGCATTGTTCTCTATACGATGATTGATGAAAAATTAGGGTTTGTTTTAACGTCTGCATGTAAAAATTTAAATTTACCTTGTGTCGCCGTTTTACAACCGCTTTTAGAAGCTTTTTCTACTTATCTAGGAGCTCCAAGTCAGCATCGTGCTAGCGCTCAACATGCACTAACTGCTGATTATTTTCAGCGTATTGAGGCTATTGATTTTACCATTGATCATGATGATGGCCAAATGCCCGAAGATCTACCGCTTGCAGATGTAATTTTGGTTGGAATTTCACGTACTTCAAAAACTCCTACTAGCATTTATTTAGCACATCGTGGTTTAAAAGCGGCCAATGTACCTTTGGTTAAGGGAATTCCTTTACCAGAGGCTTTATTCAAAGCTAAACAAAATAAAATTATTGGTTTAGTGGCATCAAGTGAAAGAATCTCTACTGTTCGAAAAAGTCGCAATGTAGGGCAAGGATTTGGCGTTGAGGTTTATACTGATCGCGTAGCGATTCAAGAGGAATTAACTTATGCACGGCATCTTTTTGAACGTTATCAATGGCCAATTTTAGATGTGAGCCGGCGTTCTATTGAAGAAACGGCAGCAGCAATTTTATCTCTTTTGGAAAATGATAATGAATAAAAAAATAAAGCCGCTTATTCTAGCTTCTACAAGTCCTTATAGAGCCGATATATTAAGGGCTGCTGGTTTAGAAATTGAAACTTATGCAGCAAAAATTGATGAACGTTGTATAGAATCTGATCTTATGGCCGCTGGAAAAATTGATAGTCCTAAAATGTTAAGTCATATTTTAGCTGTGGAAAAAGCATATGATGTAGCAAAACATTTTCCTGAAAGATTGGTTTTAGGAGCGGATCAGGTTTTGGATTTTTATGGTGAGATTTTACATAAGCCAAAAACCTATGATGAGGTGCGAGAGAGATTGGCACTTTTTTCTGATAAGGAACATTATTTACATAGCGCCGTTGTTTTGGTCAAAGGAAATAAAATGATTTGGTCAGGTGTTGAAACAGCATGTTTAAAAATGCGTGCGCTTTCAACTGCCTTTATTGAAACTTATATAGAGAGAGAAAAAGAAAAGCTTTTGAGTTCTGTCGGTGCCTATCGGATTGAGGGAATGGGAATTCAATTATTTGAAAAAATTGAGGGAAACTTTTTTACTATTATAGGCATGCCCCTTTTAGGGATTTTAAGCCAATTGCGTGATTTGGGGGTTATTGATGCTTAAAAAAACTGCTTTTGTTTGTGGTTATCCGATAGGACAGACACTTTCCCCCTTTATTCATCGCCATTGGTTAAAACTATATCAGAAAAAAGGCGATTATGAGCCTATTCAAGTAAGTATTAATGATTTTGAATCCTTTTTTACAAAAACAGCTCTAAAAAAATTTATAGGTGGAAATATAACCATCCCACATAAAGAACGTGCTTATGCGCTAGCTGACCTATGTGAAGAAGCAGTACGTAAAATTGGTGCTGCTAATATGGTTTGGTATGAAAAAGGAAAAATTTGTGTAGGTAACAGTGATGTTTATGGTTTTAATGCTAATTTAGACAGCTACTTTAATGATTGGGCAGGGGGTGTTGCTTTGGTGTTTGGTGCAGGCGGCGCAGCGCGGGCGGTGATTTATGCACTTAAAGATCGGGGTTGTGAAAAAATTTACGTAGTAAATCGTACATTACAACGGGCTGAAGATTTGAGTGATTATTTTGGTACGTCTGTGCTGGCTTATAGTTGGGATAAAATATCGACCATTATGCCTGTGGTGGATCTTATCGTGAATACAACTTCTAAAGATATGGGAAAAAAAGTAGTTTCAACATCTGAAGCGCTTTGCGGATGGCCCGATTTTACTAAAGCAAAAGATGACGCGCTTGTGGTTGATATTGTTTATAAACCACTAATTACACCTTTTTTGCATTTAGCACAGCAAAGGGGACTACGGATTATTGATGGACTTGGTATGCTATTGCATCAAGCTGTACCAGGGTTTGAAAAATGGTTTGGTTTGCGTCCACATGTTGATGAATCATTACGAGAGGCGGTTTTACAAGAATTAGCGCGTAAAAATATATTTCCCTAAGGGGGTAATATTATGAAAAAGATTGGATTAACTGGCTCTATTGGTATGGGAAAAACTACCGTTAGTGCTATATTTAAAAAGTATGGCATTCCTGTTTATAGTGCCGATGAGGCAGTACATGCGCTATATAAAAACCCTTCTGTTGTAGCTTTAATTGAAAAAGCTTTCCCCTATAGTACAAAAGAAGGTATGGTTGATCGGCAAGTTTTGACCCGTTACTTTGTAGATAACCCAAATAATATTGATCGTCTTAATAAAATTATTCACCCTTTAGTACGAAATTGTGAGGATGAATTTTTAGAATTAGCGCGGATGCGCGGCGAAAAAATGGTTGTATTGGATGTCCCCTTACTTTTTGAAACGAAAAGTCATGAGCGAATGGATGTTGTTATTGTTGTTTCAGCACCCTTTGCTGTACAAAAGGAAAGGGTTTTGGCACGCCCCTTTATGAATGAAGATAAATTTAAAATAATTTTGTCTCAACAAATGGATGATGAAGAAAAACGCAAGCGTGCTGATTTTGTTGTCGATACGGCAGGGGATTTAGGTTATACTGAAAAGCAGGTAAAAGAATGGCTGCGCGATAATTTATAGGGCATCATGCGTGAAATCATTTTTGATACAGAAACTACAGGTCTCGATAAAAACCAGGATAGGGTTGTGGAGATCGGCTGTGTGGAAATGGTGGATAGGTATGTTACGGGGCGCAATTTTCATGTTTATATTAATCCCCAGGGGGTAATTATCCCGCCTGAAGTGGTAGCTATCCACGGATTAACTAATGAGCGTTTAGCAAATGAACCTAAATTTGAGCAAATCGTTGATGATTTTTTAACATTCATCGGAGAGTCGCCAATGATTGCTCATAATGCGAACTTTGATTTGGGATTTTTAAATGCTGAATTAGCACGTTTGGAAAAACCACCAATTTTGGTGGATCGTATTATAGATACTTTAGCTATGGCGCGGCGCAAATACCCAATGGGGCCAAATACGCTAGATGCACTTTGTAAACGTTTTGGTATTGATAATAGCCATCGTCAATTGCATGGGGCACTTTTGGATGCGGAAATTTTAGCTGATGTATATATTGAGTTAATCGGCGGCAAACAAGCATCATTAAATTTTGTGTCTGCTTCACAAAAGAATGTTAATTTAAACCGCATACAGCCTTTAGCTCAGGCGCTTGTTCGCCCTAATCCACTTCCTGCACGATTGAGTGCTGAAGACTATGCTGCTCATGAAGCGCTTATCGCTAAAATAGGAGATAAAGCTTTATGGAAGCAGTTTTTGGAATAAATAACTAAAAGAGGAGGATAATATGACCCAAGATCTAGCTGGAAAAGTTGCCCTGGTGACAGGTGCTGGTCAAGGAATTGGCCGTGGAATTGCTTTATATCTTGCCCAAGCGGGAGCAGATATAGCCCTTATTGATCTTAATGAAGATAAATTAAAAATAGTTGCGGAAGAAATTAAGCAATATGGGGTAAAAACAATGATTTCGCTTACGAATGTAACCGAACGATCTGCGGTGCATGCGACTGTCGATAACGTTGTTTCTGCGCTTGGCGGCTTTGATATTATGATTAACAATGCTGGTATTGCTCAAGTTCAGCCCTTAAGTGATGTGAGTGAAGAGGAGTTTGAACGCATCACCAATATCAATATCGGTGGTGTTTTGTGGGGAATCCAAGCGGCAGCGAAGAGTTTTATGAGCCGTGGTGTCAAAGGAAAAGTGATCAATGCCTGTTCAATCGCTGGGCATGAAGGTTTTCCGATGTTGGGGGTTTATTCGGCAACAAAATTTGCTGTGCGTGCTTTGACACAGGTGGCAGCCAAAGAATATGCTAAACAAAAGATCACCGTTAATTCTTATTGTCCAGGTGTGGTAGGAACCGATATGTGGGTGGAAATTGACCGCCGTTTTTCAGAGGTAACCGGAGCTAAGTTAGGTGAAACCTATAAACAATTTGTTGATGGTATTGCTTTAGGCCGCGCGCAAACCCCTGATGATGTAGCAAAATTGGTGCGGTTTTTGGCAAGCGATGAATCCGATTATATTACTGGCCAATCGATTATCTCTGATGGTGGTCTGATTTACCGGTAAAGTTAAGCGTGCGTCCTTAAGAAGGGGCGCGCTACCTTGCTTATAAAGCCCTTTCGTATTGATATATCGAAAGGGCTTTATATTTAGGGCGGCTATAAATGGTGGAAAGAAAGATGATAAAAAACGGGCATATTTTTTTGCTGGATGGGTCGGGCTATATTTTTCGTGCTTATCATGCTTTGCCACCTCTTACCCGCAAAAGTGATGGGTTACCAGTCGGTGCTGTTGCGGGTTTTTGTAATATGTTATGGAAGCTTTTATGTGATGCACGCGATACCTCTCTTGGTGTGGTGCCAAGCCATTTTGCTGTAATATTTGACCATTCTTCTGATACATTTCGTAAAAAACTCTATCCATCTTATAAGGCTAATCGTTCTGCGCCGCCTGAAGATTTGATTGTACAATTTTCACTTATTCGTGAAGCAACGCGGGCTTTTTGTTTGCCAGCGATTGAAAAACCAGGTTTTGAAGCCGATGATCTGATTGCTACCTATGCGCGGATCGCAAGTGAAAAAGGTTTAAAAACCACGATTATTTCCTCTGATAAAGATCTGATGCAGCTCGTTAGTGATGATGTATCTATGTATGATGCAATGAAAGATCGTGAGATTTTTATTAAGGATGTGGTAGAAAAATGGGGGGTGCTCCCTGAAAAAATGGCAGATCTTCAGGCTTTGACTGGGGATTCTAGTGATAATATTCCTGGTGCACCTGGGATTGGCCCTAAAACGGCTGCGCAATTATTGGAGCAATTTGGCGATTTAGAAACATTGTTAGCCAATGCAAGTAAAATTAAACAACAAAAAAGACGCGAAGCCATAGAAAACAATCACGATCTTATTCGGCTGTCAAAAAAATTAGTACTCTTGGATGAGTACGTTCCAATGGACTATAGTTTAGATGATTTGGTGTTGCAGGAACAAGATATTCCACGTTTGATTGGTTTTTTAAAAACTATGGAATTTACTACCTTAACTCGGCGAATTGCCTTAGCCGGAGGTTGTGATGCGGCTCTAATTGAACCAATAAAAATTGATACACTTACTTCCTCTACAGAATTGTCTTTACCTCTTGAAGACGGGGGGGGGGATACACCGCAAAAATATGCCGATTTTGTATGGAAAAGGGAGCTTTCTGAACCGATTAATAGCGCTGCCTATGAAACAATTTTTGAGCCTGCTATTTTAGAATCTTGGCTTAGTGAAGCTTGTAAACAAGGCTATTTGGCTTTTGATACGGAAACGCTTTCGCTTGATCCTTTCCAAGCGGGGCTAGTGGGTTTTTCTATATGTTTAGCACCTGGGCGCGCCGCTTATGTGCCGCTTGATCATCAGATGGGGGGACAGGGTTTATTGGATGGTGGCCGTCAGCCTGAACAAATGGGGCTGGATATTGCGTTGTCTCTATTAAAGCCTGTGCTAGAAAATCCGTCGATTTTAAAAATTGGCCAAAATATAAAATATGATTGGCGAGTGATGCGACAACAAGGCATTACATTGCAATGCTTTGATGACACAATGTTACTCTCTTATGTTTTGGATGCTAGTGCGCCAAGCCATGCTATGGACGCTCTGGCCGCTCGTTGGCTTAATTATAAACCAACGGGCTATAAGGACGTGGTAGGAAGCGGAAAAAATATGATTTCCTTTGCTCAAGTACCTATTGAACGTGCTTCATTTTATGCTTGTGAGGATGCGGATGTGACCTTGCGACTTTGGCGGGTTTTAAAGCCCCAAGTAGTGGCGCGGGGGTTAATTACAGTTTATGAGCGTTTAGATCGTCCTTTAATAGATGTGGTGGGGCGGATGGAAGAGAGAGGCATTTTGGTAGACCGCCAGATTTTAGCTAAAATCTCTGGTGAATTGGTACAAGGAGCGGAAACACTAGCTACAGAAATTTATAAGATAAGCGGTGAGACATTCAATCTCGCTTCTCCTAAGCAATTAGGGGAGGTTTTGTTTGAAAAAATGGGACTTTTAGGTGGTGGCAAAACGAAGGGAGGTCAATGGGCTACTTCCGTGCAGGTTTTGGAAGACCTTGCCGTGGCGGCATTGGATGAAAAGGCTGACGCGCAAACTAAGTGTGGGGGACAGTTGGCACGCAAAGTAATTGATTGGCGTCAATTAACTAAATTACGATCAACTTATACGGATGCTTTACCTAGCTATATAGCGCCTAGTACAGGGCGCGTTCATAGCCATTATTCTTTGGCGGCTACTAATACGGGACGTTTGTCTTCATCTGAGCCTAATTTGCAAAATATCCCTATTCGGACAAAGGAAGGACGAAGAATTCGATCTGCTTTTATTGCACCCGCGGAACATTTCTTACTTTCAGCCGATTATAGTCAGATTGAATTGCGGCTTTTGGCGCATATTGCCGATATTAAGGCTTTAAAGGAGGCTTTTGCTCAAGGGCTTGATATTCACGCTATGACAGCATCCGAAATTTTTCAAGTACCGCTAAAGGATATGACGAGTGAGATCCGTCGCCGTGCTAAAGCAATTAATTTTGGGATTATTTATGGAATTTCTGCTTTTGGTCTTGCTCAACAATTATCTATCGGTCGTGAAGAAGCTAGCCATTATATGAAAGCCTATTTTGAGAGGTTTCCTGGGATTCGTGATTATATGGAAGAGACAAAACGTTTGGTGCGGGAACAGGGTTATGTAAAAACTTTATTTGATCGACGAATTTATTATCCTGATATTACTGCAAAAAATCCTCAAATACGTGCATTTAATGAAAGAGCCGCGATTAATGCACCTATTCAAGGATCGGCTGCAGATATCATTCGGCGTGCTATGATTCATATTGAGCCAGAACTGAAAGAAGAATCTTTAACCGCTAAAATGCTTCTGCAAGTGCATGATGAATTGATTTTTGAAGTGTTGGAATTAGAAAGTAAAAAAACTATCGAGGTTTTGAAACGCGTGATGGAAAATGCTGCCTTTCCAGCTGTGAATCTTTCTGTGCCATTAGTGGTAGAGGCTAAAGCTGGGAAAAATTGGCAAGAAGCCCATTGAGGTTATAAATATTCACAAAAAAAACCCCGCTTAAAAGCGGGGAAGGTAAATTAATTACGATTTTGCCCCATAAGTTGTAGGAGCATAATAAACATATTGATAAAGTCAAGGTAGAGCGCGAGGGCACCCATGATAATTTTTCGGCCGCGGTTTTCTACGCTATCTTCTTGATAATACATGATTTTGATTTTTTGGGTATCATAAGCTGTAAGACCTGCAAAAACTAAGACTCCGATAACAGAAATAGTAAATTGCAATGCGCTGGAAGCAAGAAAAAGATTAACTAGGCTTGCTAAGATGATACCAAAAAGCCCGATAAATAGAAATGAGCCAAATCCTGTTAGGTCGCGTTTTGTTGAATAGCCATAGAGTGAAAGCGCTCCAAAAGAAGCAGCTGTGATCAAAAAGGTTTGGGTTATGCTTCCTGATGTATAGCGTAATAAAATAGAAGATATAGATAGACCAACGAGACCAGCATAGACAAAAAATAGAGTGCGTGCGCTACTGGTGCTAAGGCTTTGGATTTTGAAGCTTAAGAATAATACAGCGACCAGCGGCGCAAACATAATGACATAAGCAAGGGGAGATGTATAAACCGCTGCCCCTAAGCGGGTGAGCATAACGCCATTGGCAAAGGTACCTACGGCCTCTGTACTATCAGTAGTGGTGGCGATTGCTGCCAATACATAAGCAGCGATTGCTGTGATCACCAAGCCAATCGCCATAGTGTTGTAAACGCCAAGCATGTAACTGCGTAGGCCTTGGTCAATCGAAGCATCTGCCCGCGTAGCGGCGGATGTTCGAAAATTTTTGTAATCAGCCATTTTTTTATCCTCAAAATTGGTGTCGCGGAAACGGCCTTGATGCCGCTTGTTTTTATATTTGTACCCTGTTGGAATTTTTTATAGGAAATTCCAACCTATGGGGTTGGTGAATTATACGACATAATCCAATAGATTTCATCTTTATTATGGGGATTTTGTCGTAAAATTACAAGTGTAAGCTTTCCTAATGACTATCAGAAAGTGCATGAAACAGAGATTTTAAGATTTTTATGTTATTTTGAAAAAGGCTAAAAGAAAGGCTTCGTAAATTTTTGTGAGGGTTTCAAGATCATCAAGCGTGACATATTCATCAACCTGATGCATGGTTTGGCCTACAAGTCCAAATTCGACGACAGGACAATAATCTTTGATAAAACGTGCATCTGATGTGCCACCTGTGGTAGACAGCTGGGGTTTGTGTCCAGTGATTTTTTCAATTGCTCCTGTCAATGTGTCTAGAACCGGTGTGTTTTGTGTTAAAAACGCCCCACCAAGGCTTGGTTTCCAAGTGAGTCGATAAAAAGGGGAGGTAGTGGTGTGCGAAAAGGGAATGAGTCGCGCTTCTATTTCTTTTTTCATACTTTGCGCATCCCAGAGTGTGTTGTAGCGTATATTAAAGGCAATACTTACTTTGGCAGGGGTGATATTGGTAGTGGGGTTACCAGTATCAATGCTTGTGATTTCTAGATTGCTAGGCTGAAAATCATCAGTCCCCATATCAAGCGGGGTGCCTATAAGTGATTTAGCTATGTCTAAAGCTAATGGAATGGGATTGGCAGCACGTTCGGGATAGGCAACATGCCCCTGACAGCCGTGAATTTCTATCATACCAGAGAGAGTACCCCGGCGGCCAATTTTCACCATTTCGCCTAATTTTTTTGGGTTTGTTGGTTCACCTACTAAAGCAGCTTCCCAAGTTTCACCTTCTTTTGCAGCCCACTCTAACAGCTTGACGCTGCCATTGAGAGCGGGGCCTTCTTCATCACCGGTGATTAGAAGACTTATAGAGCCCTTTAGCGTTGTTTTTTGTTTATAGCGGGCTATTGCGGCGAGAAAACAGGCGATGGCGCCTTTCATATCGACAGCTCCGCGTCCATAAAGCCGTCCGTCTTCGATAGTTGCACCAAAGGGGGGATGACGCCATTCATTTTCTGCGCCAGGAGGAACGACATCTACATGCCCTGCAAACATAAGATGCGGGCTACCTGTCCCTAGCTTTCCATAGAAATTTTCTACGTCAGCTGTGTTATTTTCGCTAAAAATAGGGCGTTTTACTGAAAAGCCTAAATCTCTTGCGTAGGTGCTAAGCTTATCTAAAACCCCTGCTTCTTGTGGAGTGATGGAGGGGCAACGTAAAAAATTTTGTAAAAGAAAAACAGGGTCAGTGAGGAATGAAGACATGAAACACCAAGCATAATAAGAAAATATTTTTTATTTTAAACACTTTTTCTTTTTGAACAAGATTTTTAATTATAGCAGGAAAATAGTTTCTGTTTAGCGCTTTAAATTAAGGCTACGATATTTTTCTAAATTCAAGCGATAGGAAAATGCTTCAGCAAGATGGCGGGAGGTGATAACCGGATTTTGATCAAGATCAGCGATCGTACGAGAGACCTGTAAGATTGTATGATAGGTTTGTTTTGAAAGGTTTATTTTTTTACAGGCCTGTTCTAAAATGCCTTTTGTATTTTGATCGATCATGTCTTTAATATAAGTGGCGGGGCAGTCACTATTGGTGAGTATATAGTTAAGGCCCATAGAATGGAAACGTTGGTATTGGATTTCACGGGCTTTTATAACCATTTGCAATATTTCGTCGCTTGATGCTCCTAAGGATGTTTTTTGTAAATCTCTAGTATCAAGGGCGGGGACATGGATGCACATATCAATCTTATCAAGAAAGGCGTCAGAAAGGCGGGTTTGGCCGATTTGATAATGGGATCTGCAGTTACATGTAGGCTTACTCTCGTCAGCAAGGCTGCAATGGCAAGAGTTTATAGTCGATATGAGTTGGATACGGGCTGGATAACGAATGTGATGTTTGGCATGAGTAATGGTTATTTCTCCAGTTTCTAAAGGTTGGCGTAAGGAATTAAGCACTTTAGGAGAAAATTTTGATAAATCATCAAGAAACAGAACGCCATTATGGGCTAAGGAGACTTCACCTGGGCGCGCCATATTACCACCCCCTATCATAGCGGCCATGGATATTGAATGGTTTGGAGCCCTAAAGGGCCGTTGAGGAGAAATGCCAGTTTGACTTATGGCGCCAGCGAGAGAATAAATCAATGAGACATCAAGTAATTCGCGGGCGCTAAGTGGGGGTAGAATAGAAGGAAAGCGTTCCGCTAACATAAATTTTTTTGCTTTTGTGTGCTCAACCAACAGAAGATTATGGCGCCCTGCTGCGGCCACTTTTAAAGCACGTTTAACTGTATTTTGACCTTGAATTTCGTTAAAATCTCCTAAAAATTTTCCTTTTTGGTAAGTGCCGGCTATAGGGCGGCTTAAGATTTGTTTGCCGTTAAAATGATTGACAAGAGGCAAAAGCCCAGAGGGGGCTAAAATATCAAGGTTAGTCCCTAACCAAGCCGCTTCACTACCAGTGCTTGCTGGGCAGATAATACCGCGCTTTAGGTTAAGCGCTGTCAAGGCCGCGGGTAAAACCCCTTCTACTGGCTCGACATGGCCATTGAGAGATAATTTCCCGAGTATAAGATAATGATCACTGATTGCACTGGGCAATAGTGACATAGCAATCAGAAGGCCAATGGCGATGGGGAGATCATAATGAGAGCCTGCTTTTGGAAGGTCGATAGGGGAGAGAGTAACGGTAATTTTTTTTAAAGGCAGGGAGAGGCCACATGCGAAAAGGGCAGCTTGAATTCGCGTGCAGCTCTCCGCCGCTATTTTATCGGCCAAGCCTACTATAGAGATAGTATTTAAGCCATGGCTGGCCTTAATTTGTATATCAACAGGGATGGCTTCAATGCTTTGAAATGCTACTGTCACTACCCGTACTATCATCTTACCCCCTGTTTTTAGGAATGCATATTTTGTGGTTAGTCGCAAGGTTTTAAACAAAATTTATGATAAGCAATGCCCTTTCCAATCGGCAGTTTATTTCTATCTTAAAATAATACAAAGTTCGTCTGTGCTATGTAAGTACACAATAGAGATGTTGGGTGAGCTGATTAAAAGGAAAAACTTTTTTATGCACAAATGTGCGATGAGGGCTCCATATGAAACAAATAAGAATTTATCAAAAAAAAATTAGTATCTGTATATTTTGCCTTTTTTTGAGTGTGCTATTTAGCTTTATGCAAAGCGCCCATGCCTTTGATTTATTTGGTTTCCATTTGTGGGGGGATAAGGCACATATGGAAAATTCTACCAGCGAAGAAGATTCGAAATATTACACGATTTCTATTACAGCGCTTTCTGATTCTGCCCCCAAAAGTGTGGCTTGGACTAAAGCTGCTTCCCAGCTTTTTTTAGAATCTAATCAAGGGGGGCTAAGCACGATTGCTCTTTTGGCACGAGCTCGCGGAGACTATCAACGGATTTTGAACGCTTTTTATGCTCAAGGCTATTATGGCGGTGTGATTCACATTTTGATCAACGGCGTGGAGGCAAGCACACTGAATTTTGCAGAGGCTCTGCCTGTTCGCTCTACTATTGAAATTAAGGTTGATGCAGGCTCACCTTATTTATTTGGTCAAGCGCGTGTATCGCCATTGCCCCAAGTCGCAATAGGAAGAGAAAAGCCTCAAGCTTCTTTGAACACGATAGGATTTCAAACGGGGCATCCTGCACAGTCTACCACAGTTTTAAAGGCGGAAAAAATCGCAATAATGGCTTGGCAACAGCGTTCTTATGCCAAGGCAAAAATTGAGAAAAGCGAAATTATTGCTGATCATGCCTTAAAGCAGCTTGATGCAAAAATTTTTGTGGCACCAGGTCGTCAAGCTATTTATGGCCCTTTAGCGGTGCAGAATATTTCAATTTTACCGCGGATGAATTCTGCTTTTGTAACATGGATGACAGGGATTGTGGAAGGGCGGCCCTACAAGCCAGATGATATTGCTCGCGCTAATCAACGTTTGCAGAGGCTAGATGTTTTCCGTGTTGCTACGGTACGTGAAGGGGCGGTAATTGATCAGGAAGGATACCTACCGCTTTCACTCATCCTAGAAGAAAGAAAACCGCGTCGTATTGGTATGGGAGCGAAATACTCCACCCTTGATGGGGGTGGGATTGCTGGTTTTTTGTTACATAGAAACCTTTTTGGTAGAGCCGAAGCTTTGCGTTTTGATGCAGAAATGAGTGGTGTAGGTAGCCGTGGTTCACGCGATTATGATTGGAAAAATTTTAACTATTTACTATCAAGCAAATTTACGAAGCCGGGTATTTATACACCCGATACGAACCTGGTTGCTCAGGTGAAAGCTGAACATGAAGTGGTGGATCAATATAGAGCGACAAGCATCCATGGGCGGGTAGGGGTAAACCAACAATTCAATCCACAATTAGCAGCTCATATTACCACCGATCTTTCTTACATAAGCAATGAAGATAAGGTTTTTGGAAAGCGCGAGTTTCAACTTTTTGGGCTTGAAGGTGGTCTGCTTTATGATGGTCGTGACGATAAAAATGACGCAAAATCCGGCTTTTATAGTGAAGTGACTGCTACCCCTCTATATCAATGGGATAAGGGTAAAGCCTTAATGCGATTAAACGTAGAGGGACGCACGTATTTTTCTTTTGATGAAAAAAAGCGTTTTATATTGGCTTTACGGGCTAAGTCAGGAACCCTTTTAGGAGATAAGATTGAAGGACTTCCGATGAATATGCTATTTTTTGCAGGTGGCGGTGGATCAGTACGCGGCTATGCTTACCGTAATATTGGGGTAAACCTTGCTGATGGATCTGTGGTAGGGGGGCACTCTTTACTTGAAGGGTCAGCAGAAGTGCGGGCTATGGTTACTGATACGATTGGTGTGGTGGGGTTTGTTGATGGGGGGCTGGTGGGAGAAAAACCTTACCCTGATTTTTTACAATCCCCTAAATGGGGAGCAGGAGTGGGGGTAAGGTATCAAACTGGCTTTGGGCCGTTGCGAGCAGATATTGCTTTGCCGTTTAACCGTGACAAAGGCGATCCTCGTTTTGGCTTTTATATTGGAATTGGACAGGCCTTTTGATGAAACAGCAAGGCCAAATTTATGGGGAGCAATCAAGGCAAGAGTTTTTCTTGCGGTCATGGTTTATTTTATTGAGTCTATTGTTTTGTATAGGGTTAATGATGCCGTGGTTGGCCTATGCGCAGGCCGCTTCTCTGACTGATGATGATCGATCTTGGATGATTGGTTTGATTGAGAGACAAATTTCTGCTCCAAACCGGCAAATACGTTTACAGCATATTGAAGGCACACTTTCGGCAAAGGCTAAAATTGGTGAAATCACGGTGAGTGACCAGGAGGGAGTCTGGCTAAAAATTGAAAAGGTAAAGGTAGATTGGAATCGTGCTGCTTTGTTAAAAGGGCGGCTTGATATCAACCAACTAAGTGCTGATAAAATTGATTTTATTCGCTTACCATTGCCTAACCCTACAAAGCCTGAAGCGGAGCCATTTTCATTGCCTGCATTGCCGATTGCAGTATTGATCAAGCACATAAAAGCTGATCAGGTAAATTTGGGGGAATCTCTCTTTGGTCTTACGGCACGTTTACGCCTTGATGGCCATGTATTGTTTGATGGCGGAGGGATTGATAGTGCATTGGAAATGGAGCGTTTGGACGACGCTGGGTCATTTTCTATGGAAGCCCATTTTTCTAATGCACAACGTAGTGTGCGTTTGATGCTGAAAGGGGATGAACCAGATGATGGAATTTTAGCTAATATTTTAAAGCTGAAAGAGCACCCCGCTCTTCATCTAGAGCTCGTAGGAGCAGGTACTTATGATGATTTGCAGACAGATTTGCTTGTTAATACTAAGCAAGAAAGGGTTTTGGACGGACATTTAACTCTGCGAAAGAGGGAGAGCGGCCATAGCGTAGTGGGATATCTTTCTGGCCCTATTTTTATGTTGGTGCCTGAGGCTTATCATGAGTTTTTAGGAAGCCAGACGCGGCTGAATATTGATGCTTTATGGCAGAATGATGGTGGCGTTGAACTAAAAACCCTTAAAGTAGAAACTTCTCAAGTAAAGTTGCAAGCGCGCGCGCGTCTTTTGCCTGATGGTTTTTTGCGTATGTTGGTGCTGGATGCTGTATTGGAGGGGGAAGATTCTGATCAAAAACTTAGCAGTGTGACGGATGGACGTGTAACTTTACCGATTGCCGGTGGGCAGATGTCGGCTCGTTCTATACATATGCATATGAATTATGGCGAAGGCGATCGCCCTAACTGGGAAGGAAAGGTGTTAATTGATAATTTTTCTAATGGTGATTTTAAGGCGGAGCGAATTGATTTTGATTTGGGCGGTTTGATAAAGGATTTGGATGATACAGCGCGCCGCCATGTAGGGATCGATATTACCGGTACTATGCAAGCTGTGCAAAGTGTAGGGCAAAAAAGAGACGCTGTGATACCACAGGATTTAGAATTTGTTTTGCATGGGCGCGTGGGCGGGGCAGCGCCATTAACTTTTGATCACGTAGCGCTTTTGGGGCGCGGTTTTTCTTTGAATCTTCAGGGGACTGTTAAAGATTGGCGCTTTAACGGCGGTATGACTTTGGATGGCCAAAATTTACTCCCGCTTTCTATTATTACAGGTACGCCCCTGACAGGGAAAGCTAAAGGGGTGATTGAAGGGGCTTTTTCTCTGCTAAGTTCTGAGTTTAATGTGCATTTAAGCGGTAAAGCAGAGGATTTATACTGGGAGAGAGACGGTTTTCTTGCTCGTTTATTGGCGGGTAAGATTACGGTAGATGGAGGGCTTGCGCGCGATAAGGCTGGTATGCACGCGCAAAAACTCAGCTTAAAAAGTACAAATATTGGTATTTTTGCTAATGGGTCTGTTGCAAGTAAAGCAGCTAATTTTGATTTCTTCTTTAACGTACCAGTTTTATCGTATCTTGATAAGCGCATGGCTGGTAGCGCAAAGATGAAGGGTACGCTGCGTGGTCATGATGGTTTTTTGGTTTTATCCACTACGTTTGATAGCGAGGGGTTAGCCGTAATGCAAAAACCAATTAAAGCTTTAAAAGCACAACTGCAGGTGAATATTGATAATAGTAAAGCAACAGTTACCCATTGGGACGGCACTTTTTCAGGTGATGGGCATATGGCTGGAGCGCCTTTGCATTTTTTTAGCCAGATTAAACAGGGGGATATCGGGTGGGCCGTTGATAATTTATTTGTATCCTTGGCAGGAGCTAAGATAGAGGGCGCTATCCAGCAAGATAAGAAAGGGCTTTGGCATGGCGGGATACAGCTTAATGCCTCTGACATTAGCAATCTTGCTGCATTGAGTTTGGCAAGGGGAGAGGGCGACGCGGTAGTACGGTTGAATCTCAATCCATATGCAGACCAACAAAACCTTTCTGTGGAAGCTATGGTTAATAATTTTTCTTACGGGACTTTTTCTAGTAAAAATATAAAATTTAAGGCTAGTGCTACCGATCTTATGAAAGCGCCTGCCTTTTCTGGTTATGCTAAGGGCCAAAATTTGGATCTTAATGGTGTGTCTGTTGATGAGGCGGATTTTACAATGCTACCGATCCAAGAAGGTACGCGTTTTATGGCAAATGCGCATCGTGGCCGGTTGAATATGAACTTTGGTGGGGAAACCTTTTTTAAAAAAGATAAGAGCGGTTTTTTAAGCCAGTTTCATTTTAATACTTTGCAGATAAGCGATGGTAATCAGAAACTTTTTTTAGATGGAACTGCTAGTTTGACCGCAGGGCAAGGTGGTTTTTTTCTTTCTCCTTTAGTTTTAAAGGCGGGATCAGGGCGGTTGCATTTGAGCGGTAGCTATGGTGACGCGGACGATGATAGGTTGGTGATAAATGTTCAAGCCTTTCCTCTTTCTCTTGTGAATATGTGGGAGCCGAAATGGCATGCTAGGGGGCAAACAACGGGTGATGTCTTTATAGAAGGAGGGAAACTGCGATTTTCTCTCGCGGGGGCGGGGTGGCATTCTGATTTTGGAAAGTTTAAAGCTTTGCCGTCTTTGACAGTGGAGTTGCAGGGCGCCCAAAAGGACGATGTAATGGCTGTTGAGACCCGATTGACGGAAGAAAGCAAGCAAAGTGGTTATGTTCATTTTAAGGGTGGCGCCTCTTTAGCGCAAAAGGGCAACCTTTATGGCGTGTTGGATTTACATAATTTATCCCTAGGTTTTGTAAATGCTTTTGTAAATAATCAAGCGCTTATAGGAAGGGCGAATGGGACGGTAAATTTAAGTGGACAGTTTGATGATCTAGCGGTTGATTTTTCTTTGAAAGCTGACGATGTGAATATGCAGGCTTTACGCGCGGCGCGTGTGGGAGTGCTTTCTTTAGAAACAGAGGGTAATTACCGAGCAGGAATAGTGGAGTTCACACGTTTTGAAGCCAGATTTCCTCAAGATATGTATCTTAAAGGAACGGGGCGTGTGAATACGGCTGGGCAAGAGATCAATCTACAAGCAACTGGCCGTTTGCCCTTGGGGCTTGCTAATGCCTTTACTGAGGAACGTGGAACACAATTTGGCGGGTTACTTAATTTTCAAGCCAAGTTTTCTGGCAATTTTACAGCGCCTTTGCTTGAGGGGAATTTTCATATAAAGGACGGACGCTTGTTTGATCCGCAAAGTAATATACGATTAAAGGCGATAGGTCTTAATGGGACGTGGCTGGCTGATAAGATTGCTATTTCAGGGCGCGCGGATTCAGGTGCGGGTGGGAGGCTCTTTCTGTCTGGTGATATTGCCCCACGCTTTGCTGAAGGTTTGCCAGCTGATCTAAAAATTCGTTTTGATGGCTTAGGCTATGAGGATGGGCGTTATATACAGGCCTTCTTGAATGGGGATTTGCATGTGACGGGGCAGCTTTTACATGAGCCATTGGTAGCTGGGCATGTGAAGTTGGAAAATGCAAATATTATTCTAGGTGATTTTTTGGCTGCCGCACCCGTTTTGGATATTGATCATAAACATCTAACAAGGCCAATTGCTATGACCTTAGACCGCGCAAATATGAGCCCTGATCAGGTCAAAACTGGCCAAAATGCTCCTACATTTTCACCGCGGTTGGATATTAATATTCATGCGCCTCATCAGATTTTTGTTCGTGGTCGGGGCTTGGATGTTGAAATGGGCGGCAATATACACCTTGTCGGCTCTTTGGCTAATCTTAAACCAACTGGGGATTTTGAGCTTATCCGCGGGCGTTTTGATTTTTTTTCGCAGCGCTTAAACTTTACCGAAGGGCGGGTTTCTCTAACTGGTAATTTGAATCCGCGGCTTTATTTAACCGCACGCAATAATGATACTGATTTTATAATTGATATTACTATTTCTGGCGCCGTAGATAATCTTTCCATTAAGCTGGCGTCTGAACCTTCTTTGCCGCAAGATGAGATTTTGGCACGGCTTGTTTTTAAGCGGCCTCTTAGTCAATTATCCCCCCTGCAAGTGGGGCAATTGGTTTTAGCGGCTCGGCAATTGGCTGGAGGGGGAGGGGGGTCTGTTCTTGACCAATTGCGCGAAAAAATTGGTCTTGATGATTTGGATGTGATAACAGATGCACAAGGGTATAGCGGTGTGCGCGTTGGGCGCTATTTGCGGGAGAATATTTATTTGGGCGTGGAAGCTGGTACAGGCGGAACGGAAGGTACAGTTAACCTTGATATCAATAAAAATTTAAAGGCTAAAGGCGTTTTGGGTAGCGATGGTAACTCAAGCCTTGGCCTCTTTTATGAGAAAGATTATTAGAATTATAAAATAAAGCTGGTGAAAATTTAATTTGAATATTGCCGGTGTTGTCTCAATCCTGAATTAGAAGTTTTCAAGGACAATTTTACCAATACTTGCGCCACCTTCAATAAGCGCATGGGCTTTTTGCAGGTTTTGGGCGTTAATGGGAGAGAAATGCGTGCGCATGGTAGAGCGTAGCTGCCCTTCATCAATAAGGGCAGCGATTTCCCGTAAAATAGTCCCCTGGCGCGATTTATCAATGCAAGCAAAGATGGAGCGGGTGAACATGAACTCCCAATGGATGGCTATGCTTTTGCTTTTTAAGGGGCTGATATCAAAAGAGGGAGGGCTATCAATTAATCCAAGGCGACCTTGTGGAGCAAGAGCTTCAATATATTGAGGTAGGTAAAGGTCAGAATGGCTAGTGGAAAAGATGAAATCAACCTGGGAAAAACCTAGTCCTTCTAATTGAGGTAAGAAGGGTTGATGATGATTGATAGTGTGATGAGCCCCCATTTTTAGTGCCCATGCTTGGGAATCTGGGCGCGAGGCAGTAGCGATGAGGGTGAGGGGGGAGTGCAGCCGGGCAAGTTGCAGAGCTATGGAGCCCACCCCACCAGCACCCCCTACTATTAAAAAAGTTGTTTGTTCGGGGTGTAGTGGTTTTGTAATGCATAGGCGGTCAAATAGCATTTCATAAGCGGTTATGGCAGTAAGAGGTAGGCTGGCTGCTTGAGCAAAGGTAAGGCTTTGTGGTTTTTTGGCTACAAGCTGATGGTCAACCGCTTGATATTCGGCATTACTACCGTTGCGGTTGAGGGTGCCAGCATAATAAACGGCATCGCCTACGCTAAAATCTTTGACTGCTTCGCCACAAGCTATGACGGTGCCACTGGCATCAAATCCTAAGACACGAGGGGTATTTTTTTCAAAGGGCGGGGCGTTTTGGCGCGTTTTTATGTCAATAGGGTTTACAGAAACCGCGCGGATAGCAACTAAAAGGTCAGCGGAGCCAATTTTTGGGCAAGGTAGTTTTAAGTCTTCAAGGGCTTGGGGGTGGCTGATCGGGCGGTTTTTACGATAGGCAATGGCTTTCATGTCTATTTCTCCCCTTTTTAGAGCGCTACATGTAGGCTATGCAATTGGTTTGAATAAGATTATGCCCAATAGAAGGCGGTAAAGCAATGGTAGCAGAAAAGATGCGCAGTGAAACCGCATGCGCAATCAGAAGATATATAGATGTATGCGGCTTGACGCGTTTATGGTGATCACCCGCTATTTCGGTGCAATCACCATCATCATTTGGCGACCCTCTAATTTGGGCTCTGCTTCAATTTTTGCTATTTCAACCGTGTCGGCTTTGACGCGTTCTAGCAGTTTGATCCCAAGCTCTTGGTGAGCCATCTCACGGCCGCGAAAACGTAGAGTGATTTTAACTTTATCGCCTTCTTCTAGAAAACGGTTCACGGCTCTAAGCTTGACGCCATAATCATGGATGTCAATATTGGGGCGCATTTTGATTTCTTTAATTTCTACGGTTTTTTGTTTTTTACGCGCTTCAGAGGCTTTCTTTTGATTTTGGTATTTCAATTTGCCAAGATCAATAATTTTACAAATTGGTGGTTCGGCGTTTGGGACGATCTCGACAAGATCAAGACCAGCGTTTTGCGCTATGCTCAACGCGTCTTGTATGGTGATAATGCCATGATTCTGCCCTTCATCGTCGATAAGCTGAACGCGGGGTACCCGAATGTCTTGGTTAGAACGTGGTCCATCCTTTTGTACGGGGTTTGCTTTAAATGGTCGGCGAATGGCTAACTCTCCTATTGTTGAAGCCTATCTTTATGCTTTCTTGCTCTTACCCTATTTTATAAGAGGAGTGCAATAAAATAATGCTTTTCACGCTTTTCATTTCATATAGACTTATAGTGCTAAAAACAATACGCTAAACTTTTGAAAGGAGATGAAATTATGGCGGGCGAAGCGCATTTCCCTACAAAATTTGTAACAATTGCGGATAAACAAATTGCCTTTCGTTACCGGAAAGCTCTTGGGGCTACCTTACAAAGAGCAGGAGGCGCAAACCAAACTGCTTTGAGTGATCGTGCACCAGGGCTTGTATGGCTTCCGGGCTATGGTTCGGATATGAAGGGCGATAAGGCTTTAGCTGTAGATAGTTTTGCACAAAACAATGGACTTTCTTGTTTGCGATTTGATTATTCTGGCCATGGCGAGTCAGAAGGTAATCTTTATGAAGGTACGATTTCGGCTTGGCTGTATGAGGCATTAACTTTAGTAAAGACTTGCATGCAAGAGCCGCCAATCCTTATTGGATCTTCATTGGGCGGTTGGTTGGCTTTGCTTTTGGCACGCGCTTATTTGAAAGAAAATCGCCCCCTCGCAGGGATTGTATTGATCGCGCCCGCTCCTGATTTTACTGAAAAGCTGATTTTACCATCACTGAATATTATACAAAGAGCCAATCTTAACGAAGGCGGGCAAATTGCATTAGAGGCAGGGAACCCTTATGCTGTTTTTTCAAAGGCTTTATTTGATGATGGACGGGATCATTTGGTTATGGAAGGAATTTTGCCCTTTGAGTGTCCTATTGTTATTATGCATGGTATGGAGGATACGGTAGTACCTTATAGTCATAGTCTGGCCTTGTTGAATCATTTGCCGTGTCAGAATGTGACCCTTACTTTAATCCGCGATGGGGATCACCGACTTTCGCGCCCAGAGGATTTATCTTTGTTGGGTCGTCTTTTGCAACAAATGTTGGGATTGGTGGCTTCGTTATAAAAAGGGGCGAAGGTTCGTAATGATTCATTTGATCCCCCAACCTTTTAAGAAGGTCACTGCGAGGTCAGAACTAGGGAGTGGTAAAGCTTATTGGCTGGAGTGGCAAGGTCAACAGCTCCCTTTACGTTGGCGGATCCATTCGCGTGCTAAGCGGTTGATTTTGCGGGCATGCCCAATCCAGCAAAGTTTTTTATTGACCAGCCCACCCGCGGCGAAAGAAAGCCTTGTTATAAGTTTTGTGCGCCAACAAACAGCTTGGATTAAGACCCGATGGCTACAGGTAAGTGCATCTTCGTTCCCAAGAGAGCGTGCAGTGATAGATCTTTATGGTGTGACGCATCATATTGTTTTAAGGCCAGGGCGCGGATTAACAGAGCGGGTTCATCACGAGGGAGGGTGGCAATTATGGATTTATGGAGACCCCGCCTTTGTGGGTCGGCGGTTGGTTGCTTGCTTAAAAAATTATGCTAAAGAGGCGATTACGCCTTTAATACGTGATTATTCACTCCATATCGGGCGCAAACCAACTGCGGTTATTTATCGCGATACTAAAAGTCAGTGGGGCTCATGCAGCGCGACGGGACGACTTTCTTTTTCTTGGCGTATTGCTATGGCATCGCCTGCAGTAATTTCTTATTTAGTAGCCCATGAAATAGCCCATTTGCGTGAGATGAATCATGATGAGAAGTTTTGGCAACTTTGCGCTATGCTTTGTCCTACCTATCAAATACAGCGTGCTTGGCTTAAAAAACACGGGGCGCGTCTAATGGCTTATCAATTTTGAGCGATAGATCTATCGTTTTATGAATTTTTGGAACCTTTTTTTTGCCCATGCATTTGGTAGGCACCAGACCACCTCTTGTGTATGGTATGGAGGCTCGGCGCATTTGCCCCCGCTTGACACGCCGAGCCTCTCCCTGCTGAGATTATGCCTATTCTGCGCCCTTTAGAAGAGATTCGAGATAAGAGCGAGCTTGTTGGCTTAAAGCGCTATCTAGTTTTTTACGAATCATGTCTAAGATTTTACGGCTTCCTTCCGCTGCTTTTAGGTTGGGCGTTGAACCTCTTTGCCCCGTTGAAGGGCGCCCTAAGGGGTCTTTTTCTTTGGTTTTTTTTGAAGTTTTGATTAAGGCTTCAGCGCCTTGACGTAGAGACGCAATAGCTGCAGCTTGTTTGTTGGCTGCTTTTGCTTGGTTGCCCTCTTGTAAAGCTTTTATGGCACTATCCATATGGCGTTTAGCCTCTTCTAAAGGGGCATTAATGGCATTATCTTGGCTTTGTAAATTGTTTTGCAAAC
This sequence comes from Bartonella sp. DGB2, assembly GCF_046843095.1. Classification (GTDB taxonomy): domain Bacteria; phylum Pseudomonadota; class Alphaproteobacteria; order Rhizobiales; family Rhizobiaceae; genus Bartonella. The sequence goes on along the minus strand of NZ_CP177329.1, from coordinate 52,880 downwards.
TATGCAACTGTGCCTGCAGGGCTTGGTTTTCCTCTATCAGTTGTTTTTTTTGTGCTTTGCTGCTTTTGCTATCTGTATCTTCTAGGTGGGTTGTAGAGTCTAAAAGTGTTTGCTGGTTTTGTAAAAGATCGGCAAGATTATTAAGATTTTGTTCGGGGGAAAAATTTCTGCCTTTGCCTTTTTGGATTTGTATATGCTCTAGCGATTCCTCAATTTGCGCTAAAAGAAGGTCAGCTTCAGCACTTTTGCCGGTTTGTGCTTTGTCTTGTAGCTCTTTGAGTTTTTTTTCAAGATCGCTTTCATTGAGAACTTTTTTTGATGTCTCTAGAGGGGAAACAAAACTTTGTAAAGATGGGTTTTGGGCAAGTGCTATGGCATAAGCTTGGATCGCGGTGCGTAGATCTTGCATGAGGTGGTCAATCTCGTCTTTAGTAGCGCCACGCATTAAAGCATCGCGTAGGGTTGCTTGCACTTGTTTAAGTTTTTTCTGCGCGCTAAAACTATCTTCTTCTTCTTCAAGTTCTGCGGCTGCTTGGCCGAGATAGGTGACGACACCGCGCAATTGTTCATCATTTTGGGCAAGCGAAAGGCGCGTCCAAAGGCTGCTTAGCAGAATTGTTTCTATGCTTTTTTGGGTAAGATAGTTTGGGGCAAGCTGTAGGGCAGAAATCATATCGCTTACGAGGTTTTTTTGTTGTCCATCAAGGGCTAAAATCCGCCTTTGTTCAGCCAATGCCCGCGCTAACGGGGTAGCAAAACTTCTTTCGGGCAAGATAGCTATTAGCGGCGTGCTAGCTATATGTATGCCTTGATGATTTTCGGCATGGAGGGTGATTGATACTTTTGCTCCCGCAAAAGGATGGGCGCGGCTATCATAGGTTGTTTCGCCTCTTCCTTTTCCGCTTTGTGGTATATCAAGAGCGATTGAGAGGATAGGATAAAGAGGGTGTGGGCTTACGTTCGTTTCTAATGGACTCAAAGGAGTAATTTCTGCCCATGCCTTTTTTATTCCATAAGTATCATCAAGCTTATAATCAAGCTGAAGCATGCCATTAGTAGTGCGCTGCGGTGGGCGGGTGAAGGCAATTTTTGGTGGATCTATGCGAGCGATAGGAATTTTCCATTCTCGTTGCTCATTATGAGATTTGAAGATAAGTTGGGTAGATGTAGTGAGATTAAAACGAAAATGTTGGCTATTCTTCGTGGTTTCTTGCGGCGATATAGATATAAGATGCCCATTTTTTTTATGCTTAAGAGTGCCTGCTCCACCTTCTACATTGAGAAAAAATTCGCTTCCTGACGTTAAGTTTTGGGGTGGTTGTGCGCCTTCGGCTAGATAAAAGCGATGGCCGCCGCTATAGGATGGGGCGATGACCCAAGCTTCAAGATGCAGGGAAGGATTTGTACTAAAAGAAGGAGGCGAAAGAAAAAAGGTATCTTGCAACTGACCACCTTTGGAACCCCAAGAAAAGCCAAAGGCGACAGCGCTTAGTAGGACAACGAGAAAGCGTAGGCCGAAAGGGTCGCTTGACTGATAAGTTGAGGGTATATGTATATGGTGAAGAGGAGGAAGCTCTTTATGCAAGCGGCGCTGATGGGCGCGAAATAGGTGCTGTGCTATGGTTGCTGATGTGGCGGGTAGGCGGTCGTATTGGCTTGAAAGGGGTTGATGGGCTAAGCCATTAGCCTTTTCAATAGCAACGGTTATTGTGCGTTTGTTAGGAAAGCGAAAACGCGTCAGATGTAAGAGCCCGCGCGCCCCTATTCCTAAAAGGCTCACTAGAAGGAAAATGTGCGGCCAAAAGCTTAAAGAATGAAACAGTCCAAACCAGCTGAAAGCTACCAAAAGCATAAGGCTTATAAAGATTAAATAGAGACGGGGCGCGAGTTGTTGCCATGTTAAGAGACACCATGCTCGCAAAAACCAATAGGGATAGAGAGATACTCTGATGCCCATAATGTTCCCTTTGCCCTCATACTTCGATATTATTTGCCTAAAAGCCAAGCGGGGACGTGGTCAAGTGCTAAGAGATCTGTATAGTTAAGACGCGGCCGAACTATGTCCCATATTTGATTTTGAACAAGAATCTCTGGCACTAGGAGGCGGCTATTATAGGTACTAGCCATGACAGCTCCATAGGCTCCTGCTCCAGTAATAGCTAACATCTCGCCGGGGGCGACGGGGGGTAAGTACCGATCTTTACCTAGATAATCCCCAGTTTCGCAGATGGGTCCTACAATATCGACGCAGGTGGTGGAAGGAGAAGCTTTTGGTTCTTTGACGGGGATAATATTTTGCCAGGCTTCGTAGAGGGTGGGGCGGATTAAGTCATTCATCGCGGCATCAATGATGAGGAAATTGCGTTTTTTTGCTTCTTTTATGTAAAGAAGTGTGGTGACCAAAACACCAGCATTACCAACAATGTTACGGCCTGGCTCGAGGATGATTTGAAGGCCGAGGGGAGAGATGCTTTTTTTGACAAGGGCGGCATAATCGGCAAGGGTAGGAGGCATTTCTTGGGGGTTATAGGCTATGCCAAGACCACCGCCTAAATCAACGTGGCGAAGGAAGATACCTTCTTGCGCCAAGGTTTGGATAAACTGAGCAACAAGTGTGAAAGCTTTAGCAAAGGGAGCAAGCGTACAGATTTGGCTACCAATATGTATATCAATGCCTTTGATCGTAAGATAAGGCGAGGATTGGGCGTTTTTGTACGCGTTTAGAGCTTGGTTAAGCGGCAGTCCAAATTTATTTTCTGCTTTGCCAGTGGTAATTTTTTGGTGGGTGTTTGCATCAATATCTGGGTTGATGCGCAAAGAAATGGGCGCTTTTTTTCCTAAGGCTTTGGCACGCACGGCTATGTGCTCTAATTCAGGCAAGGATTCAACGTTAAAACAATGGATGTTTTGAGCAAGGGCAAAGTCGATTTCGTCTTTTGTTTTACCTACCCCTGAATAGACAATTTTATTGGGGGGTATATGGGCGGCTAAAGCACGTCGTAATTCACCGCCTGAAACCACATCGGCGCCTGCGCCCTGGGCGCCCAAAAGTGTGAGAATAGCTTGATTGGAATTGGCTTTTAAAGCATAGGCGATGAGTACTGATGGTTCGTCAGCAAAGGCAGCTTGATAAGCAGAAAAATGCTCTTTTATAGCGGTAGCGCTATAGCAATAAAAGGGGGTGGGGATGGTTTGAGCTATTGTTGACAGGGCTACATTTTCGGCGTGAAGTGTTCCGGATTGGTAGTGAAATTTTCCCATAAGTTCCTCATTGGTTTTCGCCTTTCTTGGGGGATTTAGGCTACTTAATCTATAAGCGAGCAAGGCGCTTTTTCCAAGCTTCAATTTGTGTTTGAACTTGGGAAGGAGCGGTGCCGCCATAGCTTTGGCGGCTTTTGACTGATTGTTCTACACTTAAGACGCTAAAAACCGTGCTGTTTATCCCTGCGTGCAATCTTTGTAAGTCTTTTAAGGGGAGATCGCTCAGTTCAACCCCGCGGCTTTCTGCTAAGGCTACTGCTTGGCCAGTAATATGATGGGCTTCGCGGAAGGGGAGGTTGAGTGCTTTCACTAGCCAATCGGCAAAATCGGTTGCCGTAGCATAACCACGACCTGCCGCTTGTTCCATAGTATTGGTACAAACGTCCATATCGTTAACCATACCAGCCATAGCTGCCAAGCATAGAGATAGAGCTTTTGCAGCATCAAAGACTTGTTCTTTATCTTCTTGCATATCTTTGGAATAGGCAAGGGGAAGACCTTTCATTACTGTTAAAAGTGCGATTAATGCTCCGTTAATGCGGCCTACTTTTGCGCGGACGAGCTCGGCTGCATCAGGGTTTTTTTTCTGTGGCATAATGGAGGAGCCGGTCGAAAAAGCATCCGAAAGGCGAATAAAGCCAAATTGTGCCGTGGACCATAATACTAATTCTTCCGCAAAACGTGAGAGATGGGTGGCGCAAAGAGAAGCACAACTTAAAAACTCTAAAGCAAAATCGCGATCTGAGACGCTATCAATAGAATTAGCGGTAGGACGGGTGAAGCCAAGGGCTTTCGCTGTTTGGAAGCGATCAATTGGAAAGCCTGTCCCAGCGAGAGCTGCAGCTCCGAGGGGGCATTCATTCATCCTTTGGCGGGCATCATAAAATCGTCCAAAATCGCGACCAAACATTTCGACATAAGCCAAGAGGTGATGACCGAGGGTGACAGGCTGGGCGCCCTGTAGATGGGTAAAGCCCGGCATGAGAGTATTTGTATGGCCTTCTGCGACTGAGACCAGTACTTGGATAAGGGTGCGTAAGGCAACCATTGAGGCATCACATTCCTCGCGTACCCATAGTCTGAAATCAACAGCGATTTGATCATTACGCGAACGAGCGGTGTGCAGGCGGCCAGCGGGAGCGCCAATTAACTGCTCAAGGCGCGCTTCAATATTCATGTGAATATCTTCTAATTGGCGCGAAAATTCAAAATGGTCAGAGGCGATTTCGGATTCGATTGCATCCAGCCCTGCAATAATGGCTTGATAATCTGTTTGAGAGATAATATTTTGTTGAGCGAGCATGCTTGCATGGGCACGCGAACCAGTAATATCTTGACGATAAAGTGCTTTATCAAAATCAATTGAAACATTAATTTTTTCCATGATGGAAGCCGGCCCTTGGGTAAAGCGCCCCCCCCACATTTTGTTGCTTGTTGTATTATTTTTCATAGAGTATCCTTTAAGGATGGAGAAGAAAATGCCAAGAAAAAGCGATTATGGCGATAATAATGCCTTGAAACAAGTAAAAAGAAAGGGGATGATAGTGATAAAAAAGTTATTTATTTATTTTTTATTTTTAGGAGCTGCAGTTTTTATAGAGGGTGGGGTGAGTGTTAGCAGTACTGGCTTATTGGTTTCATCGGCTATAGCGGATTCCACAACGGGGGCTGTGGCGCAAAAAGTTGCTGTTTTAAAAGCGAAGGCGCAGGGCTTTTTTAAGAACATCCGTTTTGCTAATCAAGTTGTGAATTTGAGTGATTTGCGTTTTCAAACTCGTGACGGCCAGATCAATAGTTTGCGTATTTTCCATGGCAAGCCAATCTTACTTAATATTTGGGCGATTTGGTGCGCACCATGTCGTAAAGAAATGCCTGAACTGGCGATTTTAGATAAAAAATTGGGGGGAAATCGTTTTCAAGTGGTGGCGGTCAATGTGGATCGCGTAGCTAGTAATGAAAAAATTGACCACTTTTTACAGGAGGTCAATGCCCAAAATCTCATCCTTTACCGCGATTCTACTATGGTGATTTTTAATGAGATCCGTCGTCTAGGACTGGCTATTGGCTTACCAGTTACGTTGATTGTTGACAAAGATGGCTTTTTGCTTGGCTCTTTTAATGGTTTAGCTTCTTGGGGTGATAAAGATGCTCAAAATTTGATGGACGCCCTTATTGCTGTTGAAAGCGAGGCGGTTTCATAGAATTGCCGCGTTCGGGCTTGCTCATAGAATACAATACTTATTAGATGTTATAGAAAGGAAAAACATCTTCTGAATGGAGTAGCCAGCTAGCTTTTTAATTTTTATCGCGGCCAAAATTGGAGGCGTCTATATCTTGTCCAGCCTCAATGATAGAGCGGCGTATACTGCCGGTGCGACTGAATAGGTTAAATAAGGCTTCTCCATCATCCCAACGAATAGCTCTTTGTAGTGAGGCGAGATCTTCGCTGAAGCGGGCAAGCATTTCAAGAATTGCTTCTTTGTTGTGTAAACAAATATCTCGCCACATGGTTGGATCAGATGCCGCAAGGCGGGTAAAATCTCGGAAACCGGAAGCGGAGTAACTGATGACTTCTGAACGTGTAACTTTTTCTAAATCAGCAGCCGTACCAACAATATTATAGGCGATTAAATGCGGTAAATGCGAAACGATAGCTAAAACTAAATCATGGTGCTGAGCTTCCATACAATCCACCCGTGAGCCACAGGCTTCCCAAAAGGCACTGAGCTGCGTTAAAGCTTGGTGATTGCATCCTTCTAGGGGGGTAAGGATGCACCAACGATTTTTAAAAAGTGTAGTAAAGCCTGCTTCTGGCCCTGAGTATTCTGTACCAGCGATGGGGTGACCAGGAATGAAATGGCAATTATGCGGCAGATGCGGTGCCATCTGTTTGATTACAGAAGCCTTGGTAGAGCCAGTATCGCTGATAATGGTGCCAGGTTTGAGCGCATGCTTGATAGATTTCGCTATCATTTCGCATGCACCAACGGGAACAGATATAATGACTAAATCCGCGTCTTCCACCGCGGCAGCGTTATCTAGGAAATAGGCGTCTCCCAATTTAAGTCTTTGAGCCGTTGCTAAGGTTTCTTCACGGCGGGTAGCGATGCGAATATTATCAGCTAAGTTGTATGCTTTGATAGCGCGCGCTAAGGAGGAGCCAATAAGCCCTATACCGATAAGGGCAATGCTTTTAAATGGAGGGATAGACATTTAGGGTAGAAACTTTCTTAAAATCGCGATGATTTCTTCATTTTCTTCGGGCTTGCCCACCGAAATACGTAAAGCATTCGGTAAGCTGTAATCATGGACGGGGCGAGCGATATAGCCGTTATTTTTTAGAAATGTATCAGCCTTCTGTGCATTATAGAGCGGATCATCAGGAAAATGGACCAATAGGAAATTGGTAGTTGATGGTGTGACGCTGAGACCCATATTCGTTAAGGCGCGTGCAAGAAATTGCCGCCAATGTTGGTGATAGGCTACGGATTCTTGCAAAAATTTTTGATCTTCTAGGGCTGCTGCTGCTGCTGCTTGGGCTGCAACGCCTACGTTGAATGGGCAGCGAATTTGATTTACTGCCGCTACCAAATGGCGGGGACCATAAAGCCATCCAACTCGTAAGCCAGCCATGCCATAGGCTTTAGAAAAAGTGCGTATCATCACTACGTTTTGGGTTTGAGAAACGAGATCTTCACCTGCATGATAAGCTTCATCTTCAACAAACTCTGCGTAAGCGGAATCAAGGACAAGCAGTACATGCGGCGGTATATTGGCTTGGAGGTGTTTTATTTCTTCATGGATGAGATAAGTTCCGGTTGGGTTGCCGGGATTAGCGATGAAGACAACTTTACAATGGGGGTTTGCGTGAACACTAGCGATGATTGCTTCGATATCTACACGAAAGTCATGCTCATCAATAAGAATGGGGGTTGCACCAGCGGCGATGGTTTGGATTTTATAAGTTTCAAATCCGTATTTGCTCATGATTGCGCAATCACCACGTTCAAGGTAGGTTATGGCCAAAAGGGCTAATATTTCTTCAGAACCATTGCCAATGAGCAACTGCTCACGATCTAAACCGGTGGCTTTAGTGAGCGCTGGAATTAGGGGGGCGAGGTTGCCATTGGGGTAGCGGTTGAGGTTATGCAAGGCGTCTTGAAACGCTTGTAATGCCAGTGGGGAGGGGCCAAGACATGATTCGTTAGATGACATTTTGTGCGCCGGTTTTCCATTAGCGAGGCTGGCGCCTGGGACATAGGCTTTTATATCTAGAATACCCTTTTTGGGCTGTGGATAATTCATAATGTGTACCATAAAAATTTTCGTTTGATTTACTAATAGCATAGCTTGCCCCCTTACTAAGAGCAACTACCCAATTAGTATTTGCTTATTGATAGAAAATTAGTGTTTTTTCTAGTTTAGTTGGAGGCTGTGTGCGGGAGAGTGGTTTTTGGCCTAGACCTTTGTTTGGGCCATGCTAATATTATGGTATGGATCGTATAGTGAAAAGCATTTCCCAATCTTTAGACCCTAATAGCCTCTGCGCTTATTTTGATGAGAACCATGTTTTGCATCTTGATAGTGGTGAAACCCTTTCTAATTTTCAGATCGCTTATCGGGAATACGGTCGTTTAAACCGCGATAAAAGCAATGCTGTTTTGGTTTGTCATGGGCTGACGGGCGACCAGTATGTGGCTAGCCCCCACCCTATTACTCAAAAGCCTGGTTGGTGGAGCAACTTGGTTGGGCCAGGTAAAGCTATTGATACAGATCGCTATTATGTTATTTGCACGAATGTATTGGGCGGGTGTTTAGGATCTACAGGGCCGGCTTCGATTAATCCACAAAGTGGTAAGCCTTATGCCCTTGATTTCCCGATGATCACTATTGGTGATATGGTAAGGGCTCAAGCTTTATTGATACAAAGGCTAGGGATTAAGAGTTTATTTGCGATTATTGGCGGGTCTATGGGGGGCATGCAAGTTCTTGAATGGGCGGCATCTTATAAAGAGCGCGTGTTTAGTGCTATTATTTTAGCGAGTGGTACGCGGCTTTCGGCTCAGAATATCGCTTTTGATGAGATTGGCCGTCATGCCATTATGGCTGATCCTGATTGGTGCCAAGGTCGTTATATTGAGGCTGGAAAAAAGCCTATAAAAGGTTTGGCGGTGGCGCGGATGACAGCACATATCACCTATCTTTCGGAGGCGGCGTTGCATCAGAAATTTGGCCGAAATCTACAAAATCGTGAACAAGTTACTTTTGGGTTTGATGCTGATTTTCAGGTTGAAAGCTATTTGCGTCATCAAGGTATGCGTTTTGTTGAACGCTTTGACGCCAATAGCTATTTATATCTCACCCGAGCTATGGATTACTTTGACCTTGGTGCAGCTTATGGTGGGCAATTGGCTTGTGCTTTTAGAGGGAGTCAGACACGTTTTTTAATTACCTCGTTTTCGAGTGATTGGATGTTTCCTACTAAGCAATGTCAACCCCTTATTCATGCATTGAATGCTGTGGGAGCGCCTACTTCCTTTATTGAGATAGAGACCGACAAAGGCCATGACGCTTTTTTGTTGGATGAACCCGTTTTAGTGCGCTCTATTTTGAGCTTTCTTGAAGCGGGTGCTTGGAAAAGGGGGCTTGCATGACAATGTCTACCGCAGCCATTAACAGTGCGCGGGTGGATTTTCAATTGATTAGCCGATTTGTTGCTCCAAAAAGCCGCGTTCTTGATGTAGGTTGCGGCGATGGTGCTTTATTGATGCTTTTGCAAAAGGAGCGCAATGTGGATGGACGGGGTGTAGAAATCTCTCAGAAGGGGGTTGATCAATGCTTGAAGAAGGGGCTGGCTGTTATTCAAGGCGATGCCGATCGCGATCTTATTTATTACCCAGATCAAGGGTTTGATTATGTAATTTTATCCCAAACCTTGCAAGCAACCCGTAACCCTAAGCAAGTTTTGGATCATCTTTTGCGGATTGGTACAAGAGCAATTATTTCAATCCCCAATTTTGGTTATTGGCGGGTGCGAGCCTCCCTTATGTTTGGGGGGCGTATGCCGATGACAAAGGAATTACCTTATCACTGGTATGATACGCCTAATATTCATTTCTGTACGATTAAGGATTTTATTCATCTTGTTGGAGTGGCTGGAGCGCATATTGAAAAGGCTGTTGCTTTGCAACGTAATGGCCAAGCGCTAAGTTGGAATTTGCCTTATTGGGCTTGGAATCTTTTTGGACAGCAAGCGGTTTTTGTTTTACGTCGTTCTTGAGTTTATTGGCCTTCTTTAAGGGGTATCAGAAGATCAATGTGGGTCGTTAAGCAGAGGAGCGTGGCGGGCGCCCCATGACAGTCACTGCTAAAAGCGCTTGGCGAGTAATCGCTTCGCTTAAAGAAGGGGTTTGGCGGCTTTCAAGAACAGCTTTTTGTAAACGCTCTAATACTCTCGTGATAGCATTAAGTGACCAAAGAGTTGTAGCGCGTTCTATGATTTTTTGGCGGCGAAAAAATATCGGCGGACGAGCCGCTGCTACTGCAGAAAAGGGGGTTTTTCCTTTGATTTCTACTTGATAACGTATGAGCTGCAATTGCTGAAACTGTCGCAGTAGAGCTGCTAAAACGGAGGAAAGTCCTGCACCGCTTTCTGCATAACGTGTAAAACCGTGATCAAGGTATTTGAGGTTAGCCGTTAAAACGGCGTCTAGGATAAGATCTTGGGAAAAGGCGCTAGCATCGCTGATAACTTCTTCGACATCGCTAATGGTGATTTCACCACGTTTTTGGGCGTATAAGCATAATTTTTCTAGTTCAGAGCGAGAAATGAGCCTGTCGGCTCCTAGGCTTTCGCGCAACCATTTGCGGGCATCAAGTGAGATGCTAAGTTTAAAACGATCTAAGACTTGATCAATCAAGCGGTCAAGAGCACGTGCGTCATCGGTAAAGCAGGGGAGCGCCATGGCATGGGGAGAGTTTTCTACCGCTGCTCGTAGACCTGCGCCTTTTTTGAGATCCCCCGCTTCTAGGATGATAAAGCATTGCGGTGGAGGCGTTTTTAAAAGGGGGCGTAAAACCTCAATAAAGCGTTTTTGGTTAGCCGCGCCGCGAATCCATAATAATCTGCTACCGCCAAAGAGAGACGCGGTGGCGGATTCATTGTACAATTTCTCAGGATTTTTCTCAATGTCAGAAGCTTCAATACGGGTAGTGGCAAAAGGATCTGCAAGAGGCACACCAGTAAGGCTAGCAAATTTTTCTGCGCATTCTAAAACCAAACCGCGGTCTGGTCCATAGGTCAATATGATAGGGAATTGGGGGTGAAGACGGGCTAAAAAGGTCTCCACCTCGTGGGCTTTTTTTTGTGCCAATAGTTTAATCCATCAATAGTTTATCATCATCCAAAATTGTTCCACGAATGTTTTGAAATTTCTGTATAAGGTCGTTGACTGTAAGTCCGGCGCGTTCATCTCCTGCGACATCAAGGATAATTTTTCCGCTATGAAGCATAAGAGTACGGTTACCAAATTGCAAAGCTTGCCGCATCGAATGGGTGACCATAAGTGTGGTGAGTTTATTTTCAGCGATAATTTTTTCCGTTAAATCCATAATAAAATCAGCCATGCTCGGGTCGAGAGCGGCGGTATGCTCATCTAATAAAAGCACTTGGGCGTCGGCTAGGATGGCCATTAAAAGGGAAAGAGCCTGCCTTTGGCCGCCCGAAAGGCTATCCATGCGGTGCATGAGGCGGTCTTCAAGGCCAAGGTTTAATTGTGCCACGTGGTCGCGGAAATCTTTATGGCGCTTGTGACTTATAGCTGCTCTAAAACCACGGTTGTGTCCGCGGGCAGCGGCTAAAGCTAGGTTTTCTTCGATGGTAAGCGCACCACAGCTACCTTTGAGTGGATCTTGAAAGACACGCGCGATAAATGGCGCGCGGCGCGCTGTATTTTGGCGGGTGACGTCAGCACCGTTAATAAGGATTTTGCCATGATTGGCGATGACATCGCCAGCCAGTGTTGATAATAGTGTGGATTTTCCTGCACCATTTGAACCAATGAGGGTGATGAAACTACCCGCTTCTATCTGCAGATTAATATCTGATAAAGCACGCTTTTCAAGGGGACTACCTAGTTTAAAGGTCACGTCAATATTAGCTAGTTCAATCATATGTACGCATTCCTAAACTGCGTGGTAAAACTAAGGCCAAAACCACTAAAAGGGCGGTGATAAATTGCAAGTCTGTAGAAGTATTGATGCCGATATTGGCACCTTCAAAAGCAAATTGTACCGCAATCCGATAGATAACTGAGCCCAAAACACAGCTAAGAACCACAAAGAAAAGATATTGGCTACGGAATAAAGTTTGACCTATAATGACTGCTGCAAGGCCAAAAACAATGGTGCCTGTACCACCGGTAATATCAGTGGCAATGGCTGTTTGAATGTAGAGAGCACCGCCAAAGGCAACGAGTGCATTGGAAAGCGCCATCCCATAATAAATCATTAGGTTTGTTTGTACTCCTTGGGCTTTGGCCATTTGGGGATTTGTGCCAGTGGCACGCATGGCAAGGCCTAGCTCACTCTCTAAAAAGCGCCACAATAAAAAGACAGTTACAAGGACAAGAATTCCAACAAATACTGGACGAACAATCATATCAGGCCAGCCAAAGAGGCCATAAAAGGGAGTCAGAGCAGTATCAGCTAAAGCGAGGTTGACATTTGAAACCCCCATAATGCCCATAATGCGCAGGTTGATAGTATAGAGCGCTGACATGGTAAGAATGGATGCTAATAGATTTAAGATCCCAAAGCGTAAATGTAAAAGCGCCGTGACTATCCCAGAAAGCCCTCCCGCTAAGGCAGCGATAGCCATGGCGAGCCAAGGATTCCAACCTAAAAGTATCATCACCCCACACACCGCTGAGCCCAACAAAAAGGATCCATCCACCGTTAGATCAGGGAAATCAAGTACTCGAAAGGAAAGATACACTCCCATCGCTACAAAGCCATAGATAAGGCCAATTTCTACAGCGCCCAAAAAAGCAAAAATGCTCATAAAATTATGCTCTCTCTTTATTTCATGTAATCCTATTTGATTTTGGATTTTTTTGTCAGAAGGGGAGGTTAGGTGTTTATTATTTACTAGAAATAGCGATTAGAATCATTTTACTGAAAAATCCGCCTTCGGATGAAGGCGGATGATGAAGCATGTTTAGAGAACAAAATCTATCAGCCAACAATTTGACTCCAATCGTCCTTAGGGAAGAACCCTTGCGGCTTTGTTAATGACGCTTTGTGGAATGGTCAGGCCTATAAGGCGTGCTTCTCTTAAATTGAGACTGATTTTATCATTATCACCAGTAGTAACGGCGAGGGTGTCTGGCTTCTCCCCTTTTAAGATGCGTACTACTAAAGCACCTACTTGTCGTCCGTGCTGATAATAATCGGTGCCTTGGGCTGCAAAAGCACCGCGATTAATAGATGTAGCATCGGCGGTGAAAATAGGTGTTTTTGTTTCATTCCCTACTTGCACGGCGCCTTCTAGGACGGCGATTACTGTATTATCGGTCGGTACATATATTATATCAACCTTACCGATGAGGGCGCGGGTTGCAGCCTGGACATCAGCCGACTTGGGCGCAGCAGAAGGGATAATTTCAATCTCATAAGGTTTGGCTAGGGCGCGCAAGGTTTTTAAGGTGGAAACAGAATTGGCTTCTGAAGCATTATAAAGGTAGCCTAATTTTTTTAAATCAGGCTTAATTTCTTTTAAGAGGGCTAGGTTGGCCGCAACGTCAGAGCGATCAGATACGCCTGTTATATTGCCCCCAGGCCGTTCAAGTGAAGCAACCAATTTTGCTTCTACTGGATCGGTAACAGTGGCAAAAACAATAGGGGTCGTTTTGGTGGCTGCGGCCATGGTCTGGGCAGAGGGTGTGGAGATAGCGACAATAACATCGGGCTTTTCTCCAGCAAATTGCCGTGCAATTTGGGTGGCGGTGGTAATGCTGCCTTGAGCGGACTGGAAGTTGATTTTTAAATTTTTGCCAACTTTATATCCGGCTTCAGCAAGGTAATCTTCTACCCCTTTACGGGTGGCGTCTAAGGCGGGGTGGGCAACTAATTGTGTAATATCTACCTTTACGGCTTTCTCTAATTGATCTGTTGTTTGAGCCTGGCTTGCTGCTGTGCATGCTAGAAAAAAAGCTGTTATAAAAAAATTACGCATATCCATGTTTCCGGCAATAGGAACCCTATAAGGGGGTTCCGGTTTTGATTCAAGGCGTTAGTTCGCCATCTACTGCTTATCATCGTTTGTAAAAATTTATATCATAGTATTTTTTTTCTTGCAATTTGATAAAGCTTGGGCCATATAGATCTCGCTTGAAGTAGCATTAAAGTGAGCGGGTGTAGCTCAGGGGTAGAGCACAACCTTGCCAAGGTTGGGGTCGTGGGTTCGAATCCCATCGCCCGCTCCATTTTATTTTCTATCAAATAAAAGGCTTTGTCCCAAGAGGTTGAGCCATGTTTATTGTTTTATCCTTTATTTGTTGTATAAGGAGCGCAGGCGCGTTTTGTGCTTTTGCTTGATGGGGGTTTGCTTAAAATCATCATCGCTATTTGGGTTTTAAAATAAAGGGCTTATTGTGTTGATTTTCCGTTCTATTCTCTTCACCTTTGCTTTTTATCTCACCACTTTTGTGCAGATGGTACTTTATGCCCCCTTTTATTTTTTGTTGCCGCGTAAAAAAGCGTGGATTGTGCCTAAAACATGGGCGCGGGTAACACTTTTTTTGCAAAAATATATCGCTGGTACTCGGCATGAAATCCGCGGGCTTGAGAACTTGCCGCAAGGGGCTTACATTATTGCTCCTAAACACCAATCCGCTTGGGAAACTTTTGGGCTCGTGCCGTATCTTGACGATCCAGCGCTTATTATGAAGCGGGAATTGACTTGGATCCCGCTTTTTGGTTGGTATATGGCAAAAACACAAATCATTCCTATAGATCGCAGTGCACCTATTAAAGCTATGAAAGCCATTCTTAAGGGCGCTATAGATAAAGCGGCTCAAGGGCGGCAGATTCTTATTTTTCCAGAAGGTACGCGCCGTGTTGCTGGGGCGTTGCCTGCTTATAAGCCTGGTATTGTGGCGATTTATCAGGGAACGGGGTTGGATGTAGTGCCTATCGCCCATAATGCGGGGCTATATTGGCCTAAGGGTGATTTTCGTCGTTATCCAGGAACAATACGCGTGGAGATTTTACCTCCTATCTCTGCTGGTATGGATAAGCAAAATTTTATTGCTACTCTAGAAAAGGTTACAGAAGATGCTTGTGACGCTTTATTACTTGCCGCCGCCCGCGATAAAAACCCGCCACCTATGCCTAAAGAAGCTGTGCGAAGATTGGCACAATTAGGAATAAATTGGGAAGGACCATGCCGTTCTTAAACGCGAAGTATGATGTGGTGACACGCTGAAATCCTGTAGGTTTGAGCCCTTGTTTTATGGACGCGATTTATTGCTTGCACTGGGTAAAAAAAGCGGTTCAGCTATAAAAACTGGTAAGCCGTTTTGTCGAGGGTTAATGAAAGGGGCGATGGGGATTCTATTTCCCTGGCGATCAAGGTGTTGAGCCTGTAATTGATAAGCCTCTTTTGTACAGGTGTATTTCCTGAGATTACTGATTTTTCTGCGTTTTCTACCATAGGGTTTGAGATCAAATAAGGTGAAAGAGGGGGTAGAGCGGCTATTAAAACCATATTCCAAGAGCTCGGCCGCATGGTTTTCACGTAGATCAGGGCGCTTTTTTCCTAAAATTATTGCTATTACGTTGTGGTTATAGCGGGTAGCACTTGCAATGAGATTATAGCCAGATGCGCATGTGAAACCTGTCTTCATTCCATCGATTCCGAAAAAGTGTCCAATCAGTTTATTAGAATTGGGTTCAATAGCTCGCCCATCATTATAGTCGATAGAGGGGATAGAAAAATAGGGCAGATATTGTGGAAATTCACGTCGTAAATGCCAAACAAGAATAGCAAGGTCGCGCGCGGTAGAGTAATTGCGAGGATTTGGTAGACCATTTGCGCTGGTAAAGTGGGTATCGCTCATTCCTAACTCTTGTGCGGTGTGGTTCATTTCTTGCACAAAAGCGTTTTTTGTTCCGCCCACCGCTTCAGCAATGGCGGTAGCGAGGTCATTCGCCGATTTTACCATTGTGATTGCTAAAGCGTCATGGAGAGTTAGGATAGTTCCTGCTTTATAACCAGAGTGGCTAGGCGGTTCATTCGCCGCTGTTTTACTAAGGATAACAGGAGTCTCAAAGTTTATCTTCCCTTCTGCGATCGCTTTAAAGCTAATATAGGCGGTCATTAACTTGGTCAAAGACGCCGGATACCAACGATTGTAAGCTTGGTGGTGAAGATAGATTTCCCCGGTATCCCCATCAAAGACAATATAGGGTGCTGCTTTGACTGACTGGATAAAGACACAGGTGATCAAAAATACATATAAAAAAAAGGAATGCATAGCTCCCCTCATGTAGAAGTCTTTTATAGCTTAGTGTATTTTAAAGACAAGATTCTTTTTTCCACTATTACAAAAGGCAAGTACGTTTTTTAGCAACGGTTATCTATACGTAGAAATCATCTAACAAATGTGCTATTATCTTAATTAGGGTGCAGATTTTGCATCTCAAGGGAAGGAGACTAATCATGTATGAACGTATCCTTGTAGCAACCGATGGCTCTGAACTCGCCGAGCGAGGCATTGATGCAGCCATTGACCTTGCCAAACAGTTACACGCCGAATTATTAGTGGTGACGGTAACGGGGCTCATGCCTTCTTATAATATTGTCATCGGGGCTGAATGGGCGGCTGATCCAGAGACTTTTGAAGAGTTTCGTAAAGATATGGAGGTAGAAGCGAGAAAAATTCTTGGCGATGCTCTGCAACGTGCTGAAAAAGCTGGGGTGAACGCCCGGGGGATCCATAGCGAAAATCAATTGCCTGCTGCTGGTATTGTTGAAGCTGCTGAAGAGCACGATGTTTGTTTAATCATCTTGGCTTCTCATGGCCGCCGTGGTGTAAGTCGTCTTCTTTTGGGTAGCCAAACAGCAGAGGTGATTGCTATGAGCGCGCGTCCTGTTATGGTCATAAAATAGACGGCAACGAGCGCGTAAATTTTTGCATATGTTGGGCTTTTATTTGTATTATGCGCTTGATCTTACAGATGGTTTTTTTGCTATAAATGTGCGTATAGGAGTTTACAGAGAGGGCGGGGTTTCTGGTACAGGTAGACCCATAGCGCGCCGCCGTGACCATTGGGCAATCAATGAAGCTTCGTATGGACCTTGGATGGAGGGGCTTAGGGGCACATAAAATAAGCGGAACTGCGTTAGGGTAGTGTAGCTTTCTTTATAGGATGTAAGGGAGGTTTGTGTATAGCTGGGGCAGGTTTTCAAAGGCGAAGGAGATCTGCTCTTGAGGCTAGCATTAAAGACATAACGTTTACCACAAACATTGATTTTGGGAGGGATATGGGTGGATTCAAAATAATCATAGCCCACTTTTAACATTTTCCAAAAAGCATAATTGGGGTCGTTTCGATAACGAGCCATATTGACCGCGGTTAAACGAAAAGGGAAGGCTTGGAATTGGAAAGCGCGTTGGCCACCCAAAAAGGCATCGCGGGCAAAGGCATAAATTTGTGCAATGTTTTCATCGCTCATAGAATAGCATCCAGAGGATGAACAGCCGCCATGAACCATTAAAAAGCTACCGGTGCGGCCAAGACTACGGTCGTAAGCATTAGGAAAGCCGATATTAAACGCTAGGTAATAATTAGAATGGGCATTCATTTGGGCAGCAGAAATGTTGTAGAATCCTTCAGGCGCTTGGCGATCGCCTTCCATATATTTGGGACCTAGTTTCCCTGACCATTTGCAAATCTTATAGGTGGTTAGTAAAGCATAGGAACCGTTTTTGGTTTGTTTCCAGATTTCTGCGCGGTTTTCTTCTTTAAAGACGCGGATCAAGATGGGTGCATATTTATCCATATTAAGGCGCGCCATTTTGGCTTGTAATGATGTGGGCAATTCTTGTTGATCTTTGGCGATAGGTTTGAAAGATGCAGCGATTTTGCAACCGCTTAAAGCGCTAGTTGCTAAGATTATTGCAGAGAAAATAAAAAATCGTCGCTTCACGCCGCGTCCACTTCTATACTATGCGTTTCAAATTCCTATCTGTTTCGATTTATATTCAAAATAGAGTATCGTATAGAAATTATTGCGCCAAGGAACGACCCATATTGAGAAATTTTTCTTGGCGCTTTTGCTTGAGGGTTTCACCATTTTCGTCTTGCATGGAGCGCAGTGCCGCTGAGATAATATTGCTGGTTGCTTCAATCGCTATTGTTGGTTTGCGGTGAGCGCCACCTAAAGGCTCTGGGATGATACCATCAATGAGCTTTAGTTCGTAGAGGTCTTGAGCGGTGATGCGCATATTGCTGGCTGCATCCTTGGCGCGGCTTGCGTCTCTCCACAAAATAGAGGCAGCGCCTTCGGGCGATATAACTGAATAAATGGCGTGCTCTAACATATAGACTCGGTTAGCTGCAGCAATGGCAATGGCTCCGCCTGAGCCGCCTTCACCGATGATGACAGAGATAACGGGTACTTTCAAACGCAAAGTAGCGGCTGTAGATTGAGCGATGGCTTCAGCTTGGCCGCGCTCTTCCGCGCTTACGCCTGGGTAGGCACCTGCAGTATCAACGAGGGTAATGAGAGGGAGGCCAAAACGATCAGCCAATTCCATAAGGCGCGCGGCTTTACGATAGCCTTCAGGCCGTGCTGAGCCAAAATTATAGCGCAAGCGGGAGGTGGTGTCACTGCCCTTTTCTTGGCCAAGATAGGCGATAGGTTGGCCTTTGAATCGTGCAAAGCCTGCTTGTATGGCCTCATCATCGGCAAATTTTCTGTCGCCTGCTAGTGGTGTGAGGTCTGTGAAAAGGGTTTTGGCATAATCAAAGAAGTGAGGGCGGTCTGGGTGTCGCGCCACTTGGGTTTTTTGCCAGGGGGTTAGTTTCTTATAAAGATCTCGTAAAGCGGTTTTTGAACGGCTTTCAAGGCGAAGGATCTCCTCGCCCATGTCAATGCTTCCTTGCTCTTTTGCTAACTTTTTAAGTGACAAAATTTGTCCCTCAAGGTCTGCTACCGGCTTTTCAAAATCTAAATAATTATACATATGGGCGTACCCCACCTCATTTGGCTATGGATTGGTCAACACTTTCTTTTACTCTGGCTTGGGTTATCAAGCAAGCGGGTGTAAGGTATTTAATATATGTTGCAAATGCTCGTCCAAAACATGGGTATAGATTTGGGTAGTTGCGATATCGCTGTGGCCGAGTAATTGTTGCAAGGCACGCAAATTTGCACCACGTGCTAAAAGGTGGCTAGCAAAAGCATGGCGTAGGCCGTGAGGAGAAAGAGCGTTTTGCGGTAGGCCAGCTCTTTGTATCAGATTTTTTAGTTCTCGTGCTACTACCTGTCGTGCCACAAACCCTGATTGGGTACGAGCAGGGAACAGAAAGGGGCTCTCCTTATCTTTTATTTTTTGGCGTTCTATCATCCAGAGGGAAAGGGCAGCATATGCTGTCTTGGAAAGGGGCACCATGCGCTCTTTTTGTCCTTTCCCTTTGATGAGGATAAAGGGGGGCTCTTGGGCAAAGGGCGCAGCTTTTAAGGAAATAAGTTCGCTAATTCTAAGCCCTGTTGCGTAAAGCATTTCGACAATTGTATAAAGTCGTACGGCTCGCCTTTTCTCGATGGAGTTCGCGGAGGGGATTTCGGTTTCTTGACGAGCGATCTCTAAGAGATGGGTTATTTGTGATTCACTTATGATCTTTGGCAATTTTTGTTGGCGGCGTGGGGAGTCGATATTCACAGTGGGGTCATCATCGCGTTGGCCTTCGCTACGTAGAAATTGATAAAATTGTCGCCAAGCAGAAAGCCGTCTTGCTTGGCTCGTAGTGCTCAGTTTTTCCTGAGTCATGTAAGTAAAAAGTTTGATGAGATCTGTGCTTTGGGCTGTGATAAGATTTTTACGCATTTGCGCCAAATAGCGCATTGCCCATTCTAAATCTTGGCGATAGGCTTCAAGTGTATTAAGGCTTGCGCCACGTTCTGCACTCATCATTTCAAGAAAACGGTCGAGCATGTGTGTGCCTATGGTGAAAGCAGAATTTTGTACGAATTTTACGTATCTTATAGAAACTTTCTAAGATATAGTCGCTAAAGATTAACAGATGTTGATTTTAGGCTTTATTCGTGTCGAAACAAATGAATGGTGATGAAGAACGATAAAAAAAAGAAGATTTCACCTATGGTGCGTGCTGGAACGCTTATTCCTAATAATTTAGGGGGGCGTTGTTTGGTTTTGACGGGTTTGATGGGCGCGGGCAAATCAACCATTGGTAAAAGGGTGGCTTCGATTTTGAATCTGCCTTTTTATGATAGTGATGCAGAGATTGAAAAGGCCGCACAGATGTCTGTGAGCGAACTTTTTATGCTCTATGGGGAATTAGAATTTCGTGCCCTTGAAAAGCGAGTCATTAAACGGTTATTGGAGGAGGGGCCGATGGTTTTAGCTTTGGGGGGCGGCGCCTATGTTCAAGATGAGACGCGAGCGCTGATCCAAAATCAGGCGATTACTGTTTGGATTAAGGTGAGCTTTGATGTGCTGATGGGGCGCGTGTTGCAACGCAGTCATCGCCCTCTTTTGCAGCAGGGAGATCCATATGCTACTATGGCTCGTTTGTTGGAGGAACGATACCCTATTTATGCCCAAGCGGATCTTATTGTATATAGTGGTAAGGCGCGTCGCCATATTATGGCTCGCAAAATTATACAAGCGGTGGCTCGTTACCTTTCGACTGAAAGAAAACTATAGGGGTGAAGGATGGAGAAAACCGTCACAGTCGCGCTGGGCGCGCGGCGTTATGATGTGTTAATTGGACCGCAGTTGATTGAGAGGGCGGGAGAGCTGATTCATCAAGCATTTGGCCTGCGCAAATTTATGATTGTGAGCGATGAGACGGTGGGCGCTCTTTATTTAGAGCGCTTGAGAGCTAGCCTTTCTAATTATTTTTCTGATATTCATGTTTGTCTTGTGCCTGCCGGTGAGGCTAGCAAAGATTTTACTCATTTACAGCTTTGCGCCGAAGCTATTTTAGCAGCGCGGCTTGAAAGAGGCGATTTTATCCTTGCTCTGGGGGGTGGGGTTATTGGCGATTTAGCAGGCTTTGCGGCTTCAATAGTGCGGCGTGGGGTACAGTTTATCCAAATGCCTACTTCACTTTTGGCGCAAGTGGATTCTTCTGTAGGCGGTAAAACTGCTATTAATAGTCCTCAGGGTAAAAATTTAATCGGTAGTTTTTATCAGCCAAGAATGGTTTTGGCTGATAGCTTTGTTCTTGATAGCTTGCCCAGGCGTGAGTTTGCTGCAGGTTATGCCGAAATTGTTAAATATGGTTTGATCAATCAGCCCGATTTTTTTGCTTGGCTTGAGCAAAATCATCGTGAAATATTTTCTGGTAAGTATGCGCGGGTAGAGGCGATTAGCCGCGCTGTGGCAAGCAAGGCTGCCATTGTTAGCCGAGATGAACATGAAAATGGTGAGCGAGCTTTATTGAATTTGGGGCATACATTTGGTCATGCTTTGGAAGCCGTTCACCGTTATGACTCTAAGATTTTAGTGCATGGGGAAGGGGTGGCGATAGGACTTGTTTTGGCCTATGAATTTTCAGAATTTTTGGGACTTTTATCATCTGATCATGCGGTGCGAATCCGCTCTCATCTTCGCCAAGTAGGTTTGCCTACGACTATAGGCGAGATCCCTGCTTCCCGTCCTAGCGCGCAGCAACTTTTATTCTATATGAATCAAGATAAAAAAGTGGAGAGTGGATCCTTGACCTTTATTCTCGCCAAGGGCTTGGGGCAGGCTTTTATTGCCAAAAATATTGATCCTATGCAAGTGATAGCATTTCTACAACAAAAGCTTTCTGAAGCTTGAAATTTTAAGGAGGATTGATTTCTTTTTAAAAATTGGGTAAAAAAGCGAACGATGTCTGCGTAGCTCAGTTGGATAGAGCACAGGATTCCTAATGGGCGTTTTTGACGCTTAAAAAATTGGGCGCTTTTGAGGGAAACTTTTTCAGCGGATCTGCTCAAATTCGGGGAAAGCTTCGGTTATTATTGGAGAATGGTGTTTGGTAACATTATTTACTAATGATGGCTATGCCAATCCCGAGCCAAGTCGTACCTGTAGGTTTATAGAGGAGTTATCTACGCTATATGAGGATAGTGGGGGTATTATTATAGGCTTACGGCGCGGAAGGTGTAGAGACTGGACGGGCAGCACCTAAACAAGGGCAGGGCCGCCTTATTATAAATGCCTTGCTTGCAGCGAATATGTTGTACTGATAGAGGTCAAGCAGTTGTCTTCGTATTAGAAAGCAAATGTTGACGATGCGAATTTATCAGTTGTACGGTGAAGGGACAGTCCAGACCACGAACTGCTTTTGGCGGGCGGCGAAAGTCGAAGTGGTATGAATCCTGGGGTCGCAGGTTCGAATCCTGCCGTGGACACCATTTATTAATGATTTCAAACACTTAGCGAAAAGTTCGGGAATTTTAGCCTCTTTGATTCTGTTATGTTTTTTTGATGTCATCCCCTTACCTTTTTTGTATCTTTTCTATCGCTTCAAGAGCGAGTCGCCGTCGATCGGCGCTTTGGGTATAATGCGACGCCATCTCGTCATTAGTCCATCCAAAAATGGCTTTCAATTGTGCAACAGTTGCCCCCGAATTTGCCGCCCGAGTCGCCGCTAATTTGCGTAAGCCATGAGCAGACTTTTTAATGCCCGCCTCGTTACATGCTTCCCGAAACAAATTGCCAAAACTTTCCTTGGTAAGCGCCCTACCCTCTTTACCGCAAATAAAAGTGTCATTGCCAATTGTTCCCGCTTTAAGAGTAGCTTCTAGCTCGGGTAAAATGTGTAAAAAGACATCAGTTTGGAATTTGCTTTTTTCTGTCTTTAAGTGAATGACGTTATCTTTGACATTTTTCCAACCAATCCGCACTGCATCACCACGACGAAGGCCTGTATATAGCAATACATCAATCCATACCCGTTCATGCGTACCTAGTGGCCAGCGCTGGTAGTATTTGTCTATATCTTCTTCTAACCATATGGCAAACCCTTCCTTATTGGTAAGAGCAGGCGTTTTGATAGCGAGCGTGGGATTTTCTTCAAGAAAGCCATGATCAATAGCCCAATTAAATACGCCTCTAAACGCTTTTAAAAAATTCTTAGCCGCCGCAGGTGTCTCTTTGCGCCGCTCCACCGCGTCAATGAAATGCTGGCGCTTAAGAGCTTTATAAGGTACATGCCCCATGTCTTTCTCGGCTTTCTCTAGGATAAGCTCACGTTGCCTTTTAGTAGGAGCGGCTAATTTATGCCACTCCATGCTTTTGTAATATTTATTTAAAAGCCATGAGAAAGAGTCTTCTGCATTGCGCTTGCCTTTAATCGTTATTGGCGTTTGCCCCTGCAATTGGGCAATAGCGCTTTTATAGTTATCCACGAATTCTTGTGTACCATATGCGCCTTCTACTCTAATGCGCTGGCCTTTATTGATACGAACATACCAAAGCACTTTCCCATGACGGCTGTGTTCTCTCACTAAATGGGGTGGACGCGGCTTAGGCATAACACTCACAAACAGATATCGTATTTATCGTAAAAAGCATCAGAACTTGCCTGTGTGGTAATAGAGCTTTGATTGGTTAGCTCTGTTTCTTCTGCGCTCTCGTTGAGATAGATAATAACCTCGCCATCTGGTTTGATGGCTATACGGTCACAGCCTAGCTTCTTGGCTTCACGCAAAGCGCGGGCGATAGCTGGTTGGGTTATGGTAGGAGGTCGGTGTCCCATATATCTTGCTCCATTAGCTGTATATCTTCTCTTATCATCCTATCGCGCTGGATTTGGCGGTAAGCTTATCCTCAAGAGCCTGCACCTCTTCAAGGAAGGCATGCACACATGCCTCTATCTCTTGAATGCGTGCCTCATCACGCCATAGGCGCTTGATCTCACTCCTTAAGCTTGCATTCCTTTCGCTAAAGCGTGGGTCAAAAAACTAATAAAATCCACCCATTGCCGCCCCGTGCACGCCAGTTGAAACTGCATCTGGGCTTGCCATTTGGGCTTAATAATCCCATCAATTAAAAAGCGGGCATGAGTGGTGGAATGGGGGCATTTGATCTCTATCAGACCATCATCACCCACCAAGCCATCTGGGCTTGCCCCCGCCATGGCAATACTAGGGTGGGGAATAAAGCCACAAGCACTAACCTCATGCCCTGTCATAAAGCTATAGTCTTCCAAGGCATCATACTCATGATCAATGCCCCATTGCATGGCCGCCGTTACATAGGTCTCTATCGCCTTGCCGGTAAGCCGCTCGGTCAATAGCTGGATCTTATAATCCTCATAGTCCGCGCTTGGCAGGCCTTTTGCTGTTCTATTGACAACGCAATACACCTTAGAGGCAGTTACTTTGCCAAGGCGGGCATCAAACCATGCGGCAGTTCTTTGTTCCATATGAACCTCTAAGCAACAGAAAGGGTTTGCGCTTGTGAACTGTGCAAAGCTTGTTTCTTTTTAAGCAGTTGCAAAAGCGTTTGCGCTTGGCTTTGCGATAGGCTTTCAAAGCTTGATGCATGAACCGATGCTAGGGCTTTTGCCTCGTCTGTTTCTGTATCCAAGATCAGCTGTTGCACCACGGCAAGCGTTTCTGCATCGGCAAAGACTTCTTGGCTTTCTGATACGGGGGCATTTAAGCGTGTTGCTTCGTCTTCATCATAGATACCAGAGAAGCCAAAGGCATAACGGGCACATTGGATAGTCGCCTTATGGCGTAGCATACGGGCAGGCCATTTACGCCATGGGTCGGTTTGCTGTTGACATTCTTTTAGATATTCCGTGACCTCTATTGGGTCTTTAATGCTTTTGAGCCGTATTGAGCAGGTAATGGATATGAGATTGCCTGCTTGGTCGAAATGATCTTTAAAGGTCATGCCATCAAAGGCTGGATTAGATTTTATGATTTTAATCCAGCCATCAATGGACACACAATGTGTGATACCGCCACCACGTTTTGGGAACGCGTAAATCTCTTTTGTTAGAGGATTAAGGCCGTAGGTATTGGCAACGGAAATAAAGGCGGCGAATTCTTCTGCCGCTATATTGCCTGTCATGCAAGTTTTCATAATGGTTTGGCGAAAGGCCTCTTCTGAGAAGCCATAGTTGCTTGCCATAAGAGCAAGGGGGGATTGAACAAGTTGTGTCATTAGTGGTTTCTCCTAAGCTGGGGTGGTGGAGGTAGTCGTGATACGGGTATAGCCGCTGATACAATCATTGCCTGCAATTGTTATGGAGGCGGCAATATGCGTGTTGCCTGAAATCTGCGCATTGCCGCCAACACGTGCATTGCCCCAAACTTCTGCATTGTCTGAAATCTGCGCATGGCCTGAAACTTTCGCGTTGCCTGAAATGCGCGCATCGCCAAAAATCTTCGCATCGCCAAAAACCTGCGCATCATCTGAAACCTCCGCATCGCCAAAAAAACCCGCGCATCGTCAAAAATCTGCGCATTGCTAAGAACACATGCAGTATCAAAAACACATGCATCATCACCGATCCAGCAGGTGCCATTATGGCTTAGGCGGTATTTGTTCTCAACAAAGCCGCCCAAGTCTCCAGCTTTGATATCGCCAAAGTCGCGTAGGGCTTTGATACGGTATAGTGTACGGCCGTCGATTTCTTTTGTTTCTTGAGTCAGTTCGTATTTCTTTTCCATGCCTATTCCCCTGTGATGACTGTGTCGCCGTCTATTACCCTGTCACCATCAATATGCGCATGGCCTGAAACTTTCGCGTTGCCTGAAACATACGCATCGCCTGAAACCTGCGCATTTTCTGTAACTTGTGCATGATCGAAAATCCACGCATGGCCTGAAACAGAAGCGTTGCGTGAAACTTCCGCATGGCCTGTTACACGCGCATGATTTTTAACGATCGCGTGGCCTGAAATGTGCGCGCTATCACTAACCAACGCATCATCATCAAACAAACCCGCGCGTCGTTGAAGATATGTGCATTGCCTGAAACTTCCGCATGGCCTGAAACTTTCGCGTTGTCTGAAATAAACGCATTCCAATAAATCTTTGCGTTGCCTGAAACCTGCGCATTGCCGAAAACCTGCGCATCGCTAAAAACACACGCATATTCAAAAACCCGCCCATCATCGCCAACCCAACAATCGCCTTTATGGCTTAGGTTGTATTCACTCTCAACAAAGCCGCCCTTATCGCCTTTTTTGACGTTTCCAAAATCGCGTAAGGCTTGGATACGATAGAGTTTATGGCCGTTTACGGTGATGCTTTCATCTCTCAACAAGCGATATTTTGGACTTAGAGACGTCATGTTAAATTCCTTTGGTATGATTAAGTGGCGATCAAGACAAACCATCCGAGCGCGAAGAGGGTTAGAAAGCCTAGGCATTCAACGATACAGATTAAGGCTTCTTTCATAACGCCCTCACAAAACATCAGATGCACGCAAGCGGTGTTGTTGTTGTTCGTAGGTGCCGTAATAGATGTCTTTAACGGTCTGTTCTGCCCATTCCACTAAGAGCGTGGCGTAAGCTAGGCTATTGCGCACAAAGGGGTGGGCTATATCATCATCGGGCGCTAGGTCGAATGTTTCTATGTACAGTTCAGCGACCTGTTCGCTTATGTCGATAGTGCTTTGCGTTTTTGGATTAATGCAAAGCACTTGCTCTACGCCGTCCATAGCGGAAAGCATGGCCAAGATATCGCGTTTATCTAAAAATGGCCCACTTCTGCCTACATGTTCTCCGTCAGAATAGGTGAGCAATAAGATCTCATCACTCGTTACAAAAAACGGTGCTTTCGTGTGCATTTCAACCTCCATATCCCTTTAACAAACCAGATCAGCGCTTGCTTCTTCGTGGTTGTTAGGTTTGTGTCTATGGGGTATAGATTATTTCGATTTCAGAATAAGTCAATAACTTTTTTCTAAAATCGAAATATATTTTTTGTGATTAATGAGAGGCGAATACGGAAAAATTTCTGTAGGTTGCTCGTTTTTTAGGAGGAATTTTTATGAAAAAGCAGAAAGAGGCTCTGAAATTATTTATGACATTCACCGAGGAGCAAAAGCGTGCAATTATTTTTCACTTGTTTCTTGAAGAGACTTCAAAAAAGAAATGACAGCTTTTCTGTGCTCAGGTTTTGCTGAGGAATACAAACTCAAAAAATAATCATCGCAATTTTCGGGTAGGAGATGAGGTGGCATAGCTTTAAAGAATGAAGTTAATTTAACTAGTTCATCAGCAGATATGTTCCTTTTCTCTTTGCCTCCCTCTATAGATAACATTTTTGAGATCGCGGAAGTGTGAACGCCCATATACCTAGCGAGTTCGCTTTTTGCACCATGCCCTTTAGTTTTGAGCTGTTCACTCGCCCATATTTTGATCTGCGTTTGAATATCCATACTTCTAATATTGCTATTATTGCAGATTTAGCAATATTTCCATTTTAGAAAATAACTTGACATTTTTCTAAAATCGCATATTTTGACTTCATAAAGATATGAGAATGGCTGTAATGGATATTAAAAACTCGGCATCAAAAATTATAAAATATCTAGGTGGAGCGAAACATGTATCGCGTCTTTTGGGATGTCATGTCTCCCTTGTATATAAGTGGACATATCCGCTAGAAAAACCCGAAGGCAAAGGCGGAATTATTCCAGCTAAATATCAGCTTGCTCTTCTCGAATACGCGCGGCGTAATGGCCTAGACCTGCGCCCTGATGACTTCTTTTATCCAGAACGGTTGCAAGCGCTTCTAGCACAGAAAGATAACGGTCAAGAAGCGAACTCCCCCTCTTGCGGTACGTCCGACCTACCGCAGGACGCCGCCCGCGCCCAGTCAAACCCCCGAGTGGGCGCGGGTGGCAATCATAACAACTATAGCGTGCATACATAAAGAGCACACCCAAAATAAAGGCACAGATAACCGCATTCCTAAAATGCAAAGCCTAAAGGAATATAACCATGCTACTAGGACTCATTTTCGCCGTCGTATCAGCAATCTATCTAATTTCTATGGCTAGCGGTTACTACGCCCACCGCCTCGATAAGCGCATAATAGCCAAACAAAAAGAAGCCATAGAAGAGCTTACCAGTACGCTAGTTGAAGCAGAAAACGCCCTAAACAAGCAAGAGTACATGATCAAAAACCTTAGCGGTTTTCTGAAAGGCGAACAACCTAATGTCCACCTTGTCCGTATTGGCATTAGCGTTGAAGACAATGACCAAATCGTAAGCGATGAAGATAGTTCATCAGAAGAACACGCAAAGATGCATTAAGAAGAACGGGGATATTAAGGAAATGGATATTGTTACTACTCCGGCAACATTTACTATTGCTTTAACAATTTTTATAGCAGCTTGTTTATTTTATGTATGGTTTGGGTTTGATTTTCTTACGGATTTATTTCCACGCCTTGGGTGGTTCATCATTTCCCTCTGGGCTCTTTCTTACATAGTTACATCAGTTTTTGTTACCACTCAACCTACAAAAACATGCTGTTGTACAGCGCAATATGTAACAAATCCAAGCGAACAGACAAAAATAGAGTAGGGAATTAATATGATAGCTTTTGAAATTGCAATGGTAATATTTTTAATAACCAGTCTCATTTGTATGATAGCTGGAATAATATATTTCATACAAAAGCGCCGATATTTTGGCATTCTCCCTGCTTGTATTTGTATAATTTGCTTTTTTTTTATGGTCAAATTCCCCCCCGAAACGTCTATAGACAACTCAGCATGTACATCGCAATGCATGACGCAACAACCGAGAAACTCTCAGTAGTTGAAAGGAAAGAACGATGAAAAAAGCCGTATTACTAAGATGCATTAGGGATATGTGAAATGGATATCATCATTGCGCTAGCCTCTTTGGCTGTAAACATCATTTTCATAGGCTTTGCAGTTTGGTTTTACCGCGTGTATGGCAATCCGCTTGATTTTTAGAAAAGTATAGACGTATCAATAGAGAGAATAAAGGGGTTATCCTTTATCAAAGTAAAGCTATTTCTGATCAGAATAGGACTATTGAG
Organism: Bartonella sp. DGB2; assembly: GCF_046843095.1. Taxonomy (GTDB): domain Bacteria; phylum Pseudomonadota; class Alphaproteobacteria; order Rhizobiales; family Rhizobiaceae; genus Bartonella. Next base: position 24,336 of record NZ_CP177329.1, on the reverse strand, counting down.
GACTTAAAAAAGTCTATTAACGACCTAAAAAAGCCTGAAGATGAAAAGCAAGAGGCCATACTAGAGCTAAGGAAAATCATTAAGGAAAAAGACAGCGTTATTAAGGAAAAGGACAGCGTTATTAAGGAAAATTCTAATAAAATATCCGACATGTCATTTATGCTACGGATGTTCGAGATAGATAGAACGCAACTTAGAGAAGAAGTAAAAGAGAAGAAAAACTACATTAAGTTTCTTAAGGGATATTCTTTGATATGAGAAATGGAAAAACAAGCAAGAAAATCTAGCTGAGAGAAAGGTGCATTCTATGACCACAATAGAAATAATATTTTCAATAGTATCTACAGCACTCCTCCTGCTTTGCCTTGGATTTTATTTCAACGCTTATGCTTTTAGGAAACTATCGCAAAAGCGCCAAGAGCGTTCTGAAAAAGAAATCGCGCGTATCATTAATTACCTAAAGGATATGCAAAGTCAGATTGATATAATTACTAGCCAACAGGAAGAGCTTATTAAGGATCCTAAAGGCCGAGACCTAGAACCATTTATAGAGTCTTCCGAAACAAAGCCTAATAAATATGATGAAGAAGGAACGGCACATGGGTACCGCGTACCTTTTGCATTCGAGCTTGATTTAGACTTTGCTCAAAAGCAAGGCTTCACGGAGGAAGGGGCTATATTAGAAGCCGAAAGGTTTCGTCAAGCTTTTGAAAACAGGTACTGTTACGGCGAAAAATTATATTACCAGAAACATCACTGGATCGTTGCGTGGAAAAATTGGGTTCGTCAAAGAAAAGCCTTTCGAGGAACCCATTAGATGAGAAAAGCTAGATTATAAGGTGCGCGAGACAATGACAGAAAGTATTTTATTCTCAATCATAGGCTTATCTCTGAGTTTATGTACTTGGATTTTCTTCTATCGCATAGAGATATTAAGCTTATAAATCAGATAACGATAGATATAGAACAAAATTCAGCAATCCTCAAAGAGGAAGAGATGACAACAGAAGATTTGATGAAAAAGTTTTCTGAAATAGAAAGAGATATTTTAACTGTGAAAAGAAAGTGATAAAAAATGTTCATGCCAACAATCCAATATGTTTTATTTTTTTGGTCGCTATTTCTACTATTATTTTATTTTATTATCAAAAAAAGAATAAAAAAAACAAAGTACACTTGTGCTAATATTTTATATAGAAAGAAATCCGGAATAAGAAGACAAGTAGTCTTAAAAAGATTTATAAAATACAAGATAGAAGAAGCGAAAAGTGAACTAGAAAATCTAAAGGAATTGCAAGGATAGATTATTAACTTTATTTTATAGGAGGGATATCAAGACTATATTTTATATGTACCGTCTCATTATGATCATTGGCAGATGTATGATGTATATGAAGTGTAATCTTTGGCTCATGTACGGCTCATTGCACAGGAAATGTAGATCAAGAATAGTATAATTAATGTGCTGTTTTTTAGGGCGTATATTGATGATTTTCAATAATACACAAGACTGTTCTAAAGCTTTTTTGCATGATCCATAGAAGCAAAGGTGTTTTTTCCTCTGTCCTTTTTGCTGTAGGATTTTCACGCAAAATGGGATTAAGTTCCGTTCCAATAAACTCTAAATGGAGAACATAAGATTCATCATCATACATCTTTTCGATATATTCTTGTTCGTTTTCCATGAAAAGACTACCAATCTTATTGGTTAGACTTCTCATTTTATCTTTAAAGGACTCAAATGTGCATGCATTTTCTTTAAAAATTAATGGATTGTCATCGGATATAAAGATATCCTTGATGATTATACTGTTGTTGGAGTTATTTATTAATTTTAATGAAACTATGAGCTCCCGCGAAAAACTACCATCTTTATTGCTTAAGTCACATTCATTACTTTCTGGAAAATATGCATGTATTCGCTCTATTTCTAAGGGAAGTCCAAGATCAACTTTTCTTTTTTCCTCTAAATTCAAGCCAAGTTTTGCTAAAGAAATTATCGTGTTTTCTTCCAAGCTTTTGGCTTTATTTTTTTCTATTTCTAGAGCTTCTTTGTTTGTCTTATTTTTGTTCCATAAGTGGACAAATTTTATAATACGCCCAATAATCGTGATTATTATTCCCGCTATAGGGATAATCCAGACTAAGTTTTTGCTTATCCAATCCCACATCCGTAATTACCCCCCTTTGCGTTTTATTTATTCAATAGCAAAGCACTGTAATTCGCGTTTTATGATTCTGCAACGGGGGTTGGCATGAGGACTATTCTATGCCTTGACCTTGGTAGCAAAATGGGCTGGGCGGCATTTTGCGGTAATGGATTTATACGCAAGCCGCAGGTACACAGCCTTGCTAAAGATGCTTTTTGCCAAGGCGCTATGACCAGCGGCTCTGTTACCTTTAAAAAAAGAACTTTTGACGGGGGCGGCGTACGCTTTTCTAAATTCCGCATATGGCTAAGTGATACCAAACACCGCTTTGAATGTGCTGGAAGTAGTCTTGATAAAATCTATTACGAAGAAGTGCGTCGCCACCTTGGAACAGATGCCGCCCATGTTTACGGCGGCTTTTTAGGCGTTCTCACCGCTTGGTGTGAACATCATCAGATTGACTATCAAGGCGTGCCCGTTGGTACCATTAAGAAGCACGCTACAGGCAAAGGCAATGCATCAAAAGATGATGTTTTAAATGCCATATGGGATAGAGGCCATCATCCAGAGGATGACAACGAGGCCGATGCCTTAGCCCTTTTATATTACGCTTTAGATCGAGAGGAGGAAGCAGACAATGACTAACGCTTGTCTCATGGCTAAGCCCCTTATGGGTGGCGCTGCTCTTACAAGACATAAGGCCGTGATTAATGGCCATAAGAGCATTCAGATCAATATGAGATTTCACGATATAGATAGAGAGGGGTTTTTAGTATGAATAGTGCTATGCCATGGGTTAAATTTTCGCCATGCGATTGGATTGTAGGGACGCTTGGCCTAATGCCAGAGCAAAAGGGCGTTTATATCGATCTGCTCATGCTCATGTATGAGAGGAAGGCGCCGGTTAAGTTTGATATAGCTTTTTTAAGCCGGGCATTTGGCTGCTCACAAAACAAGCTACGTAAAATCATTGATGAGTTAGTGCGCTTAGAAAAAATCATCATAACCCAAGCCGGTATTTGGAACGCACGCGTTGAAAAAATGCTTGCTGGTTTTGAGGATGACAAAGAGCGGCACGAGGATCTTTCAGAAAAAAGACGCAAGGCGGGTCTAGCAAGCGTACAAGCGAAATCCATAAAAAAACAACATGTTAGCGAGGGTATTCCAACAAACGCTCAACAAAATTTCAACAAACGCTCAACAAACGCTCAACAAAATTCAACACATGTTGACCATATAGAAGAAGAAAAAAGAAGAAGATATATATAGATATTAAAAATATTTGTTCTAACGAACAAATACAAAAAAAAAAAAATCTTGATGATGGCCAACCAATCAACAGCGCAATGGCGCTTGAGACCACGGACAGCATTAGCAAATCACCAGCAAAGCCGCCGGAGCCTTCGCAAGCCCAGCTACAAAAATCCGCGCTTGAGGAGGAGTTTGAGGGGATTTTTTGGGGAGAATACGGGCATAACGTCAACAAGAAAAAAGCGCGTGAAGCCTTCATCAAAGCCCGCAAGAAATACGATCTCAAGGTGATTATGGACGGGGTAAGGCGTTATAAAAATTCCCGAGAATACCACGAATTTCGGATGCACGCCGCTACCTTTCTCAACAATGCGCGCTGGAGTGATGATTTTACACCCTTAGGAACCAATTCCTCCGCTATGGGCTCTTATCCCACGCCTAAGCCTTCCAGTAATCGCCATGTAGCAGGCGCAAGCATTCTAGCCAATATCGAAACGTCAAAGCGTGTAATGCCGCGCTTGCAGAAATCCGCGAAAGGCTATTGGCCGATGCTAACCATTGAAACATTCCTAAGCCAACTCAACAGAATGGCCGCTTTGCTGCAATTAGAATTTACAGATCACTGGGGTGAATTACTTTATCACGAGCTTGCCCCGCTTTTTACCGATGAGGAATTCGCGAACGCGTGCAAGCAAATTCTGCACAATGAGCAAACCTACGGCAAAATGCCCAGCCCCGCGATCTTCGTCAAATATAGCCGCAGAAAGCAACCAACAGAGGACGTGCGCCATGAAATTGAGCGCGCACGTTTCATCAGCAAAGTATCTGAATATATTAGCTCTAATTTTATCTCGTCCTGTGAAAAAACAGTTTTCAATGAGTCTTTGACGCCCCGTGAATACGCTTGTTTGCGCCAATTTGGGGGGATTTCGGAGCTCTGGAAACAGGTCAATGATGAGAGGTTTTCTACGCACGTTGCGCATGTTTTACGCCGTGTCGGAGATGTTTTTTTTGACACGATCAGCAAAGTGGAAGAAGCAGAAACGTACTTATTGACCACACGTACCGAACACAAACAGCTAGGCGGTTTTGTTAAGCTTGGCAATGTCGTGAAGTTCTCACCGTCTTTGCAGAGCAAGAGCGAAAAAGATTTGAAAAAAAACGCGCAAGCGTAAATTAAGGAAAAGGAAAAATGACAAGTTTGAATATGGAGATCCGGCTTATTGAGAGGAACATCAAGGCACCAGAAGCAAAATCAACAGATCTTTAGTAACGTTTAAGTCGACGAGAAGGTACCGTATACGGATGAGGCAAAAACATGTTTAAACGCTCTATTAGAAACAAAACCATTGTCGCCACCCTATCGGGCTATGCCAACCATAAAGCAGGCGTACAACAAGTGTTCTACAACCTCTACGAGGACAAATACGGGCGGCGTTCCATGCAACGCTTTGAAGGCAAAACCTATAATTACACACCCTTTGGTGCTGATTTTAGCGTTGCGGCCTATGTTGATGCTTGGCTCCATGGCGGCTCTTTGCCACAAGCCGCTTTAGCAAAAAGCCAAGCCGAAGAAGCCGAAGACCTGCTTGATTTGGAAGAGATTACAGGCCTACAGCTATTTGCACAGAAGGAAACCACACAATGTCTAGCCTAAATAAAGTTATACTTATTGGCCATTTGGGCAGAGATCCAGAAATCAAAGCCATGCAAACGGGCGGACAAGTGGCTCTATTCTCATTAGCGACTAGTGAACGCTGGAAGGATAAGAACACGGGTGAGAAGCGCGAAAAGACCGAATGGCATCGGATTGTGATTTTTGACGAAAACCTTGTCAATATTGCCGCCTCTTATCTAAAAAAGGGAAGCCATATCTACGTAGAAGGGCAATTACAAACCCGCAAATGGAAAGACCAAAGCGGTGTGGAACATTACACCACAGAAGTTGTTTTACAGAAATACCGCGGTGTTATCCAAATGCTGGGTCAAGCAGGCAATCAAGGTCAAGACACACAGCAAGTCACAAGCCAAAAGCCCCCAGCTGGTGCTAGCACCATGACCTATGGCCAACACAGAGGCCAAACACAGGCATCCTATCAAGCGCCATTATCCTACGATGATCAACTCAATGATGAAATACCGTTTTAGAGAGGCAAACGATTGCAAAACGCGTGCTCATCATTGATTAATATTTTAATATCTCATCCAAGGAAAGCGAAACAAAGATGATTGATCCTGCACTGTTCAATTTACCATGGTTGACATTGGTCACATTAGCCTCTGGCTATGCTGGGTATCATATTGCCAATAACGGCATACACATGGATGATAGAACCGCAAACATCTTCTTCCCATCCCTTTGCTTTGGCTTGATTGGTGCGAGTTTTTATAAAGCCGCCGTGTATTTTGGTATGGTTGAACCTTTTCCGGCTATCCCTGCATTTTTGGGGACAATTATTATAAGCGCGCTTTGGCGTAAATATGTTCGCCTATGGTTTTATAAAATACTACGTAAGCTGGATATTAGTCACTGCGACCACACCCCTTCTGCTTGGATCCAGTTTAGCGAAACTCTAAATACGCGTTCCTATGAACTGAATGTTGTTTTAAAAGACGATACTTGCCTCCTATCCAGGGATCTATATCGCTTTGAAGATCTTCCCAATGGCCCCTACGCTTTGGGAGCGACAGGAGACATTGTGCTTTATGTGACTGATGCGCATAATCCTTTGCAAGACGAGTGGAGAGAGTATGATGAGGTATTGAACGAAGAGTTTGGCGCTTACGCGACTTACATTCCTGCTGATCAAATCAAAATGGTAAGCTTGCGGAGAAAATAGACTACTTCTTTTTAGATGAAGAAGAATGAGAAGGTATACGTGATGGCTTCTGCTGAGAGTTACTAGGGGATTGACCTCTTCCGGTGACGGTAGCTCCCCTTTCTACTTTTTGTCTATCGGTTAAAATTTTAGCAATTTTATCTGAAATTATGGTTTTTTTCTTCATGGAATCACCTTTCCTTCAAAATAAAGAAGAACATATTTTCTATAGCTAAGCAACATCGCACAATATCTAAATAAATAGCTTATGTATTAAGAGCGGGAATTACCATGGAAAGCGTTAAAACTTATGACTCCCGAACCGTTGCCTATAAGTTTTTAGACCTTAAAGAAAAAGAGGACGGCGGTGGTTTAACGCTTACGCAAGTTTTAAAACTTGTATATATCGCGCATGGTTGGACGTTAGGCATTTATCACCACCCGTTGATTAAAGATCATGTTCAAGCATGGACGTATGGCCCAGTCATACCGCATCTCTATGAAGCGATTAGGCGGTTTGGTAAATCAACGGTCAAGAAGGCCGCTTTAAAGACTGACGAGACATTAAATACAGAAGCAATTAAAATCATTGAATGGGTTTACAAACATTACGGGCATTTAAGTGACTATAAGCTCTCTGATATCACCCATGCAAAAGGCACTCCTTGGGAGCAAACCTATACAGGAGAATTTGGAACACCTATTAGTGATAAGTTGATTGAAACCTACTATCGTGGGTTATGGTGTAAGGCGAAATAAAGAAACTAAGTTTTTATTTATTTGAGAGATGCAAACGTATTAAGAGCGGGGAATTACCATGGAAAGCCTTTGGATTGGAGACTGACTTTATAGAGCCATAACCACCACGCTTGACAAAAATCCTAAAACCGCTATGTTGAGAGCAAGTGCCTAAGAAACACTTCAATCGTTAGCGGCTAAATAACCGAAATTATTTACCGTTCCGAACAATTCGACCTATTGCCATGCTTTTATGCATGCACCTTATGTCGGGTGTGGTTACACCATACAATACCTGCAAGGGGAAAGTGTAACGACGGACTAACGACCGTGTTTCTTAGCACCCGACGCCCTTATAGGCGTGAATAAGAAACTTTAATTTCGTTAGGAGTAAAACCATGACTGGTTCAGTGAATAATGCCAAAAAGGCAAAAAAGACTTCCCAAATAAAACAAGAGCTTTCGAAAGGCATAGACGCATCAGTGCTCACTATGTCTAGCCGCGAAATCGCAAAGCTGTGTAATAAACAACATCAACATGTAAAACGTGATATTGATGCAATGCTTTTAGAGTTACAAATAGATGCGTCCAAATTTGGACACATCTATAAAGATGCTCAAAACCGTAAACAAACTGAATATCTTTTACCCAAGCGCGAATGCTTGATCCTCGTTTCAGGTTACAGCACAGTGTTGCGGGCAAAGATTGTCGACCGTTGGTTAGAGCTGGAACAAGCAAATCAACCACAGCTACAATTGACGCAAGAAGCTGATACCGTCTATCGCCTTCCAGAAGACCGCACAAAGATACCGCTACGCATCAGAGACTGCATCGACAAACACGCCCAACAACTAGCCGCGCTATATCGGCTAGAAGCAGAGGCCTATTTGCTTAACCATGTTTACATGGGTGCCGTAGGCATATGGCGTGAGATATCCTTCTCAAAGGTCGAAGATCGCCTAAAGAAAGTTCTATGGCTAGATGTCATCGATAAAGAATTGGCCGAAATGCGCTCTGCTCATTATCTTCTTTTCAGAGCGCTAAGAGATATGATCACAAGAGACGTTAAGAAGCTGGAAGAACTACACCTTTCAGCACCTAACGAGCGCTTGCTTGTCGCTTAAGCGTAAACAACTTCCCCCGTCTTTAGGCGGGGGTTAGAAGTAGGTGAAGACTGCCACCACCGTTTATGCGGCCTCTTGTACCGATACAACCGCCTTTTTACCAAGTACGTTAAGCGCTTTCTCAAGCGTTTGGATTTTGGTTGGATGATTTGCATTTAGGATGCGGCGGGCTTCTACCTCTTTCTTATGAAGCCTTTTCGCAAGCTCTACCTTTGTAATCCCCGCCTCTTGAAAAGCGCGTATCGTTTCAAGCTTTAAAGCGTTCCAAACGTCCAAGCTAATAGGAGTTAGCCCTGCATGATTTAGCGATGGTGGTGGTGATTTCTCGCGCATATAATAGCTTCTTAAAGCCAACCCTAAAGCTTGCTGGGCATTAGCAAGTGCCTCGTTCCAATCATCCCCCGCAGTTATCGCTTCTGGCACATCAGGAAACGTAACGATATAGCCGCCATCGGGATCACGTTCGATTTTTGCATGATATGTATAATCCATTCGTTGTATCCTTTATCAAAACATAGTGGCACTTGAAAAACTATGCTAGGGGTCAAACCCCTAGCTGTTTTTTGACAATCTTCACATAAAGTGGGCTTAATTCACCAGACTTGATAACCGTTGATTTATCCGCGAAAAATACCACATAATGCGATCCTTTGCCTGCATCTTTCTCAACTTCAAACTTAACGCCCCTTATTCGAGCTTCTGTTCTCAGTTGGCGAAGTAACGCATCTCTTTTCAAGCGGCACCTCCTTTCATATTTTTACTATCGTACTTTTTTGTACGTAAGTCAAGTAAAAAAACATTTTCGTACGATTTCATGAGAAGTTTGCCGAAATATATTGTTTTAGAGGATTTTCATTAAGTCAGCGCCCCTAGACACCGTTCTCTTGTATCAATATATAGTGTGTGCCATTTATTAATACGTAATATATTGATATTATTAGGAGAAAGGAGCGAGGGATGGCAATTAAGAAGCGCAAGAAAGCGAGAGGTCGGCCACGGATTGAAGGCGTGGCTCGTGAACCTAGTGGACGGATATCGCGTTCAGGCCGTGGTTTTACACGTTGTGGTGCTAATGATAATGAACCAATCGATTTACTAGCCCTAAGGATGCGTGCAAAGCATGCAGGCCTATCATTGGAAGATGCGAAGAACCCATTAGCGGCAACTTCTATTGGCCGTTTGCGTTTGCTAGGACGTGAGCAAGGGTTGAGTGAAGCGCAATACGACGCCGCCGAAAAGTATTTACAGGTGCGCAATAATTATCTTTGTGCAAAGGGTTTTGCTCATGGCTATTATGATAGACCACAAAGCCAAGACTTTACAGGAACTGTAGAAGAATGGGTTATCAAATGCACCAAACGGTGGCAAGATGCGCGGCTCGCTCTTAAAGAAGCGCAGTTTGATAACCCCGATGACAATCTATTCGCGGCCATTCAGTATATCGTTGAGGATGATATGGATGTATCACATTTGGTAGGTGCTCTCCGTTTAGCTCTCAACGCTTTGTCGCGCCATTTTTTACTTGACAAAAGCATGTCATAAATAGAAACTGACATTAGGTGCTGTGAAGATTTCCGCCTAAATTTTGGTTCGACTTTGTAACGAACATTTTCACTTACCTTTCCCGACAATGCAGTGCATAGAGGTGATCCATGGCGTTCAGTAACGACGAGGCTGTCACTGTGCGCTTTGATCTAAAAGACGCCAATAACATGTTGGATGTCTTAGGTGAGACGCAATTACACAAAGTAGCAAGCGCCTCTATCAATAATACGCTTAGCAAGGCGCGTACCAAAACAATCACCATGATCCGCAAGAAAGCGGGGTACCTGCTAAATACCGCAAGAACTATTTGAATGATAAGGTGAGGCGTTCAGCGAAAGCTACGCCCCAGCAACTCTATTCTAAGATGATTGTGCTCTATGGAGATATCCCGCTTAAGCTGTTTAAGCATGAGGAGCAAGCAAGCATCGGTATGCAGGTTGAACTGCTTGGTGGCAAGCAGATGTTTGCAGGCTATTTTGATCATGGCGGCACCTTCCCCAACCGTACGCCGCTAAAGCCTAAATTAAACAATCATGTATTCATGCGCGATCCAAGCAAGACTAAGCGTGTGCGCTTAGCTAATGGTAAGACAAAACTTGTGCCGCGTTTGATCAGGCCTCTAGGTGTTAATGCCGCATCAATTATAACCCGCGATGGTATGCAGGCTAAAGTAGCGCAGATGGTTAGCACGATGTTTCAAGAGACCATGCAGAAGAACATCAACAAGGCTCTGCTTAAGTGAAGTGGGTTTAATTTTCCAATAATTAGAAAAATATTCTAATATTGCCAAGGTACTTCCCGCGGGGGGGGCATAGGCGGGTCGATGCGCAGCGCGATATTTTTCTAGCGTCAGGGATTTTTAAATCACTTAACTTGTTAACTCATTGAAACAAAATACAATTATTTGACGCTAATTTTGTTGGGATTATCGTAGCTATTTTGCAAAGCATTTCTATGCGGCTTTTGGAGATTTTTTACAAAAATGTCAGAGCTAGAATTAGAAAATAATTCCAATGTAAAAGAGCGACGCGCCCTATTCTCTAAGCGTCTAGGGGTTAGCAAGGCCTATATAACCCAACTTGTAAAGAAGGGTTTGCCCACAAGCGATGATGGTCAATTCATCCTCGTTGATGAAGCTTTAGCATGGATTAAAGCCAACATTGCGCCCGCCTATAAAAAGAGTAAAGTCGGTGAAGTTGTTAACCTTGATCTTAACGAAGTTAAGTCGCGCTTAACTCTTGCCCAAGCAGAGAAGGTAGAATTTGAACTTAAGGTCAAGAAGCAGGACTATGTGCCGATAGATTATGCTAAGCGGCAGGCATTTGTATTTGCCCGTAGCTGTCGTGATATGCTGATGTTGTTTCCAAGCCGCCACAGTGGTGATATTGCCAGCGCGTTAGAGTGTGACCATAACAAGGTTGCCATAGTTTTAGAACAGCATATGCGCGATGCTTTGATAGAGCTTGATACGATTCCTATGCCTGATTTTGCAAAAGTCGACGAAGAAGAGGAAAGCGACAATGTTCAGAACACCAGTGAATATGAAGCAACAGAATGAGGCTCTGACCAAAATTTGCAAAGCCCTTCAGGAAGGGATAATGCCTGACCCCATAGGCCTGCGTCCCAGAGGTGATGGGGTTGAACATGAGCATAAACAAGGATTACCAAGCCCGAAACCTCGTTAAGCTTTGGGCAGCCTTTAAAGAAGGGTTTCGCTCTGACCCCGCCTATACGGTGTCTCAATGGGCGGACGTCCATCGTTATTTGTCGACACAAGCAAGTGCAGAAGCTGGCCTATGGCGGACATCAAGAACGCCTTATCTGCGCGAGATCATGGACAATCTGTCGAGCTATTCAAGCATTGAGACGACGGTTGTTATGAAGGGCGCGCAAATTGGTATGTCAGAAGCGGCGCTAAACTTCTGCGGTTATGCCATACACCATTCGCCTGGCCCCATTCTGTATGTGATGCCTACGGTAGATATGGCAAAGAAGCTCTCAAAGATGCGTGTTGAGCATATGATACGCAACAGCAAGGCTTTGTCAGAGCGCATTGCCCCACCACGCGCGCGCGATAGCGGCAATACGCTGTTTATGAAGGAGTTTGCAGGCGGTTCATTAAACTTGACGGGTGCTAATTCAGCGGTGGGCTTGCGCTCTATGTCTATTCGTTATTTGGTGCTTGATGAGGTTGATGGGTATCCGTTTAATGTTGATGATGAAGGCGATCCCATTACCCTTGCTCTTCGTCGTACGGCAAGCTACCCGCGGCGTAAATATTTATGCTCTCAACGCCAGCAAGCCTTGAGACCAGCCGTATTAAAGCCGAATTCGAGAAGGGTGATCAGCGTTATTATAACGTTGCCTGTAAAGAGTGTCATGAGCTACAACCTATTACGTGGGCACAGATCCGCTGGCCTGAAGACAAGCCTGAGGAGGCCCACTTTTTTTGCGCCCATTGTGGTGCTATTCATGAGGAACATCACAAAGCGGCGTTGCTGAGCGAAGCCAATGGCGCGCGTTGGGTAGCAACCAAACAGAGCCGCTATAACAACTTTCGCTCCTATCACCTATCGGCGCTTTATTCGCCATGGTTTACGTGGGGCGAATGCGCACGCGCATTTCTAGAGGCCAAGGACCCTGCCAAACTACAATCCTTTGTCAATACTGTATTGGGCGAACCTTGGGAAGAGTATGATGCTGGGGGAACGGATGCTAGCGCGCTTTACGCTTTGCGCGAAGAATACCCACTCTTACCGCCGCAGGTGGCCATTCTAACCTGTGGTGTTGATGTGCAACCTGATCGCTTGGAGTTGGAGCTTGTTGGCTGGGGGCGTGATGAAGAGAGCTGGAACATTGATTATAAAATCTTTTTGGGCGACCCATCGGCAGCAGAGGTTTGGCACCATCTAGATACGTATCTTAGTAGGCGTTGGCCCCATCCTGCTTTAGACAATGGTCTGCTGATCCATGCGACGTGTGTTGATACGGGGGGCTCAAATACGCAAGCGGTGTATGATTATGTGCGACCGCGTCAAGGCCATAATATATGGGGCATTAAAGGGAGTAGTAATAGTACGTCTACCGTGTGGCCCAAACGACCAACCCACAACAATAATGGAAAGATCAATCTTTATGTCATTGGTGTGAGCGCCGCTAAAGATATGGTTATGGCGCGTCTTAAAAGGACGGGGCCTGATGCTGTTGGCTATGGTGCCTGCCACTTCCATATCGAGCGTGACTTAGAATACTTCCAGCAATTAACAGCAGAGCGCAAAAAGACAAAATATAGCAAGGGTCAACCAAAGATAGACTGGGTAAAGGCCAATAATGCCCGCAATGAGGCATTGGATTGCCGCGTCTATGCCTATGCGGCGCTATGCGGCTTATCGGCGATGGGGATATCCTTAGAGCAACAAGCGCAAGCTTTAGAACAGAAGATGATAGAGCGCGGCCTATCCTTTGATAAGGACGAAGTTCTTGCCCCGCCAGCACCACCTATACGGCGGCGGCCGCGTATGATGAGAAGTTCGTATATGCTATGAACGAGGTTTGATATGCAAGACATAGAGGCGCGGTTAAAGCGGCTAAGACAGCAGCGTGATGCGCTGGCAGAAGGCCTTTATTCTGCCGCCCAATCTATACGCCATGGCGACAAGCAGATCTATAACCGCTCGGTGAGCGAGAATAAGCTATCATTGGCGGCTTTGGATGCAGAAATCGCCCAATTAGAAGGCCGCCCGAAAGCGCGCCTCTTTTATATCGCGGCAGGCAGGCCGTTATTAATGGCAGGTATTATTAAGCGGATGGCCAACGCCTTTCAGGTGATGGTTGGCAGTGGACCCTATTTTGATGCGGCAAGCCGTAGCCGCCGCTTACGTGGCTTTATCCCCACAAAGACTCACATTAATAGGGCGATCCAAGCCGAAGGCCAAACCGTTCTTGCTCGCTCCCGTAGCCTTTATGATAATAATAGCATCTATGGTGCGGCGGTTGATGAATGGGTATCAGCGGCGGTCAATGATGGGATTAAGCCTGTACCACGCATCAAAGGCTTTGAAGCCCAAAAGCGCGCATTAGAGAATTTGTGGTGGCAGTGGGTTGATGAGGCTGATTATGAGGGGGTTAGTGATTTTTACGGGATGCAGGCCACCATTGCCCGCGAAGTGTTTCTTGCGGGTGAAGTCTTTGTGCGCTTGCGCCCTGTTCCGCTAGACGCGTGTAGCGCTGTTCCGCTCAAGCTAGAAATCTATCCTGCAGAGCTATTGGATGTAACCTATGATGGCCCCGCAGAAATACCTGGGCATCATATCCGCATGGGCATTGAATTTAATGCATTTGGTGATCGCATTGCCTACCATTTTTTCCGCTATCATCCCTATGACATAGTACCCAATGGAAGGCTTGCAGAGGGAATGCAAGAGCGGGTACGCATAGAAGCCCCCTATATCATCCATATTAAAGAACGCCGACAAGCCCAACAATTGCGCGGCACACCAAAGATCACCCGCAGTATGGTGCAATTGTTTCAATTGGCCGCTTATGATGATGCTGAGCTTGATCGCAAAAAGACCACAGCGCTTTTTACCGCTTTTATTTTAGGTGGTGAGAGTAATCCGCTCACCCCAGATGTACAAGCGGAGCGCACTATGAATACAGCCTCCCTAGCCGGTGGTGAAGGAGACACCATTGAACTGGCTCCAGGCTTGGTTACGGTATTAGAGAATGGCCAAGATATTCGCTTTTCTGCGCCCGCCGAGGTGGGCGGCTCTCTTATGAACCGTTTCAATACCGCAATTTGTTAAAAATCTGCGCTGGTCTGAACATGCCCTATTCAACGGTGAGCGGCGATGTGACGCGGGGCAATTTCTCCAATGTGCGCACATCCATTATTCAGTTTCGTCGCCATATTAGGCAATGGCGAGCCAATGTCATGGCCTTTCAATTAAACCGCATCGTGTGGAAGCGCTTTGTGGAAATGGCTGTATTGGTGGGTGCCATAGACTTACCCGACTATGATCACAATCCCTTACCTTGGTTGCAATCAGAGAGCCATGCCGCGCAATTGGAAATGGTCGATCCGTTAAAGGACATCGCCGCCGAGAAGGAAGAAATCCGTGCGGGTCTAAAAAGCTTAACGCAAGCCTTAAATGAGCGTGGCTATAGTCGCGATGATATTTACACAGAGATTGAAGAAGAGCGAAGCGAAGCACTAAGGCGTGGTCTGCATTTTGATACTGAGACCCCAGCCCCCACAACCGTCCTGCTTGATGATGATGATAGCAATGACGAAGATAAACAAAACGCTCTCATATCTGAGAATGCGGCCTAAAGCGATAGGGTATCAGATGGACTTTGTGCATTGTCTTGCGCGGCTCTATAACCGCCCGCATATGATTACCCCAGAAAAGCTAGACACAATCTTGAGCGCGCTTTCGCCGCGCCTTACAGGGCAAATCGGTGCCTTTATCAAGAATAGTGATGAGACACGCTTGCCTGAAGCACATCAAGTAGTGGACGGCATCGCTATTCTTCCTGTTCATGGCACTTTGGTGCGCCGTGGCGGCTTTATGGCCGCACAATCGGGGCTAACCTCTTATGATGGCTTGCGGGCAAGCTTTATAGAAGCGGTGAGCGCACCGGATGTGCGCGCTGTTTTACTTGATATTGATAGCTATGGCGGTGAAGCGGGCGGCGTCTTTGATCTTGTGGAGGAGTGGCGTGCTTTATCGCGTAGCTATCAAAAACCTATTTGGGCGCATGCTAATGAAATGGCCTGTTCAGCCGCCTATGCCATCAGTTGTGCGGCTGAGCAAATATGGCTAAGCCGGACAAGTGATGTGGGCTCTATCGGGGTGGTAACAGCCCATATGGATCAATCTAAGGCGGATGCAAAAGAAGGGCTGCGCTGGACTTACATATTTGCGGGGGAAAATAAAGTAGATGGCAATCCGCATGAACCCTTAAGCGATGGCGCACGGGCTAAAATCCAAGAGGATTGCGATACGCTCTATCATATGTTTGTCGATCTGGTGGCAAAGGCGCGCAAATGTTCACGCCAGCAGATCATTGATACACGTGCCGACACATTTTTAGGACAAGAGGCACTCACACAGGGCTTGGCTGATCGTCTTGGAACATTTGATACAGCTTTACAACAACTCATAGAGACCACAAAAACGCAAGAAGGACAAAACGTATGGCTTACCGAAACTACCGCCTCGAGCAAAATGATGACGATGCAATCGAAAAAAAACGCAAAGACACCCTGCCTGATGAAGAAGAAGACGACGAGGACGACACAGGTGATGAAGAACAAGACGACGATGAAGAACGCGACTCCGGCGAAAGCACCGATCCAGAAGATGACGAAGAAGAAGACAAGAAAGACAAGCCGCAAGGCCGCCCTAGCAAGGCTGGGATAAAGCACGAGCGCCAGCGCTGTGCCCGCTTGCTTGCAATAGAGAAACAAGCGCAGAGCCTTGGAGCACGCTTTAACGCTCAAGCGGCTATCGATAAGCGGCTGAGCGTAGAACAAGCCCAACAGCATGTTCTAGACGCCTTAGTAGAAGCTAGCTGCAGTAAAACAATCTCTCCTTATGCAAACACAAGTGCGGGCGAGATCAGCCAATCAAAGAAACTCAGCATCTGGAAATGGAAAAAAGGGAAAGTGTAGAATGGCAAATGTTCTTTATGAAGGGCGCCGCACGGGCGCCTATCTCATTAGCGACGATATCCACCTTTCCCGTGAAAGCGTCACCTTTGCCGCGGGAGATCAAGTAGAGGCAGGCACGGTGATGGCCAAGCTTGTTGGCAATGGCCAGTATGTGCCGCTAAACCCAACGGCAACCGATGGTAGCGAAGTAGCAAGCGCTATTGCCTATGACAATGTTGAGCCTTCATCCACACCGCGGCGCGCTGTTGTTACGCTACGGCAAACGGCGGTCAAAGCATCGGAGCTAATTTGGCCAAAAAAAATAACAACAGAGCAACGTCAAAAAGCCATAGATGCCTTGGCGTTAGCAACCATCATTTTACGCTAAAGGACAAAGCCCCATGCAAATAGATATCTTTAATGATGATGCCTTTTCGGCAATAAACATGACCAAAGCACTGGATTATTATGATTTTAAGCCAGATCTCATTGGCTCTCTTAAGCTGTTTGATGATGTGCCTATTTCCACAACCCATGTGGCCATTGAACGACGCAATAACCAATTGCAAATCATTCGTACATCAGAGCGCGGTGCACCACTGGAAGAAGCGGGACGCGAGCGCCGATATCCGTGCATTTAGAACGGTGCGTCTTGCCAAGGGCAATACTTTGTCTGCCTCTGAAATCCAAAACGTACGGGCTTTTGGCAGTGAGAGCGAATTAGAAACCGCCATTGAATATATATCGCGCGCTCAAGATCGCCTAACAAGCGATATGGAAGTAACCCTTGAAAGCCATATGTTTGGTGCAATCCAAGGGGTTGTTCTTGATGCTGATGGCTCGGTGATTATTGATTGGTTTAAGGAATGGGGTATCACCCCTCCCCAAGATATTAACTTTGCTTTGGATAGCGAAACAACGCAAGTTGAGCGCATTTGTCGTGAGATTATTCGGACAATGCAACGGGCTTCAAAAGGGGCTTATCGTTTAGGCTCTAGTGTCATAGGGCTTTGTGGCGATAAGTTTTTTGATGATCTCACCAACCATAAAACCGTGCGTGAAACGTTTCTCAATACCCAAAATGCCCAAACCCTTAACCGCTCTTTTGGAGCGGCGACCGCATCGGTACTACAAAGCGGTTCTTTTGCAAGTTTTGACTATGGTGGCATCCGCTTTATCAACTATCGTGGCGTTGATGATTATGACGATAAAGCACAAGCAGGTACAAAACGTGCTTTAGGGATTAGACCTAATGAATGCCAATTTGTGCCCGTTAATACACCTGGGGTGTTCCAACAGGCCTTCTCGCCTTGTGAGAGCTTTGCCTTTGCTAATACCATCGGCCGCCCCCTTTACTCAATGCTCATCCGCGACATAGCGCGTGATTTTTGGGTGCGACCTGAAGTCTATAGCTACCCCCTCTTTATCTGTACACGCCCCGAAATGCTCATCAAAGGCGTGACAAAGAAATAAACCATTAGAGCTAGCGGTAAATAGCGCGGCGATTACCAACGCGTAAAACAACAATGGTAAGAGTTTTATCCTCTATATTAGCAATAATACGGTAATCGCCGATACGGTATTTCCAGAACTCGCCCAAACGATTCCCCCTTAATGCCTCGCCTATGCTACGGGGGGGGGTTATCAAGGGGTGCTATGCGCTCATGAAGAACTGTTAAAATCCGCTGTGCTACTTGTTTATCAAGCTTTTTTAACTCTCGCACAGCCGCGGGAACGAATTCAATGGCCCATGTCATAATCAGCCAAAACATCTTTTAGAGGTATTGCCTTGCTTTTACCTGAGCGTAATTCCGTCATCCTTTGTTCAGCTAGATAAAGGTCTTCGAGATCATCAATATAATTATTTAGAGCTTCTCGTAGATAAAAAGACTTACTACGCCCCGTTTGCTTCGCTAATTGGGAGAGCCTTTGTTCTAAGTCTTCGGGTAATCGCACTGCTAGCATGAACGTTCTCTCTCTCATAATTAGTGCCCTTGTCATACATGTATAACATAGTACTACAACAAAGGCAATTAAACAAAACGCTTTAGGATGAACAATGGATAGGTTGCAAGTATTGTCTGCGCTTGGGCTGGATAACATTTCTGCTGAGACTGGTGCTCAAGAGATTATCGGGCTTGAGGTAAAAGACGATGTCATTCGCCCTATTGAGCGGGGGGTGTTGCACGCGCAAGTAGCTTCTGTGCAAGAGAAGACGCGCTCTATCATCATCCATGGTTTTGTACGCGAGGCCTTGATTACCTTAGACCCATTGCAAGATGGGTCTAAGCTTTCTGCTCAAGAGATTGATAAGGTCTTATTGACAAAGGCCAAAGCGGCCATTCCTGCCCTTATCGAAAACATGGACCTAATCTTTGAGATCTTTCGCTTTGGTGCCATGCAAGGCGTAGTTTATGACGTGAATGGCAGTGTATTGGTTGATTGGTTTGATGTTTTTGGCATTAAGCGGCCAGAGCCTATCCAATTTAACCTTGATGATAGTGACACAGACATTGCAAGTCTTTGTAGCCATGTGATAGAGGCGATGAAACGCGCCTGCCATGGTGCCTTCCCCACAAATGGAAGTGCCCTTGCCCTATGTGGAGAGGCATTTTACGATGCGCTTATCCAGCACCCACAGGTACAGGCTCAGGCCATTGAGGGCGGCTTTACCTATGGTGGTATTACATTCATGGATTATCATGGCGTTAGTGATTATGAGGGACGTGCGCGCTTTGGCATACCCGATGCAATCGGTATGAAGTCCAATGAATGTCAATTCATCCCGCAAGGGATGGGAGGGCTTTTTTACGAGATCTTCACGCGCAACGACGCGGTAGAAGGCGCTCATGATAGCGTGCTTGAGATGTATACAGAGGTTTTCATGGGTGATGCGCAAACCCCGTGGATACGGCCGCGTATTTCTAGCAATGGTTTGTTTATTTGTGCTCAGCCGCAAATGTTATTGCGCGGCATTGGATTTTCTAAGGCGCCAGAAACAGCTAAAGCCAAGCCACCTGCATCAAAAAATGTAAAAGGCTTTTTTAAAGGCCTTGGTGTGTTTGAAACGCGCCTATGCAATGCCCCTTTTGTTGATATCCATGATGGAGACAACATAATAAAAATTATTCCCCTTGATCGGCTTGGTGCACAGAGCAATAGCAGGCTTAATCATGATTGAGAACTGGAACGCTAACCTTAAGGCCATGAATGATGTCTTATGTGAGACCTTTGGCAGGGCTCTAACCTATACACGCAAAACTACGGGCGAAGTTTTTAGCATAAGCGCCATTTATGATGAGACCTATGCGCAAGACCCCGTCTATGGCACAACAGATTTTACCAATCCTATTAAAATGCTTGATATTCGCCTTAGCGATATAGGCGGTGCCCCCAAACAAGGTGATAGGGTTGTTTTGGATCAGGAGACCTTCATCATTAGTGATGTGATCACCTCGACCAGCGGTATGATGAAAGTGGCTTTAGTAGAAGACCACGCCTGATAGGAAGCGCTATAATATGAGCACCCATCGCCTACTTATTCGCAACACGATTATTGACCTGCTTAAGGCTGGAAACACCATAGCTGGCAAGAATGTGTTTGCGCAACGGGCGTTTGCGCTTAACAAAGATATATTCCCTGCTCTACTTGTTTACACATTAGGTGAGGATTTAGACCTTGAGCAAGTGCAAGACTACGGTATGCGGCGGCGTACCCTGCATATAGCGATTGAATGTTGCATAGCGGGCTATGAGCAGGAAGATGATATGGATCGTTTGACATGGGATGTCGAAACCATTCTCTATCAAGCGCCTAATCTTAATAGATTGGTAGAAAGCTGCTTATTGACCCAATGGGAGTATCATGGGGGCGCAAAAGGAACGACACTTGCCCTTTGGGCGACCCTTTATTACGACATCATCTATTGCACCCATATGGCGCCAAGCGATGAAGCGGTAGTGGTGCACAGCGTGCGCTATAGCTATGAGCCCGATACGGGGCTTTCGCACCGCAATGATTATCAAGAGGCTTTATAGATGTATAGCGAGTTGTATCGTCGTCTCATTGATTTAGAGCGGCGCGTTGCTGGTTTAGTGGTGGTTGGTAGTGTATCACAAGCCAATCATGAGAATGGGCGCTACCGTGTTAAAAGTGGTGACCTTGAGACCGATTGGTTGCCCGATATACAGCCGCGTGCGGGCAAGACCCGCCAATGGAGCGGGCGTGATGTGGGCGAGCAAGTTGTTATGGCGTGTCCAAGCGGTGATTTGGCGCAAGGGGTGATTGTAGGGGCGCTTGCGACCGAGACTACTCAAGCGGCCGATAAAGGCAACCTACACCGCACCGTTTATCCTGATGGAAGCCAAATAGAGTATGATGATGAACGCCATAGCTATACAATGACCATTGCGGACAAAGGCACATTTGATGTGTCTATTAGCAGTGGTGGCGGCTTTAGCCTTGCCATTGAGGGCGGCGCTAAGATCAGCGCTAAGGATGGCGTGCTAGAGATTTACGCGCCGCGTGGCATTATGCTTACTACCGATGAAACGATCGGGATTAATGCACAAGCTATGCAAACAAAACTGCCCAAAGGCATTAGCATTAAAACTGATGGTGATTTGGGGATAGAAGCACAAAATGTAACCACCAAAGCCGCAAATCAAATGCGCCTACAAGCAGGTGGTGTCGCCATTCAATCAGGCACGCTTAGCCATAATGGTAGCAATATTGGGCAAAGCCACGTGCATGGTGGCGTTGCGGTCGGTGGCTCTATCACTACCTCAGCGCAATAGAGAGATAGTATGAGCGATCCTGTATTGTTTCTTCTAGTCTGGCAGATATGGGCTATATTAGCTTGTGGATACGTTGGGTATCATATTGCCAATAACGGCATACACACGGATGATAGAACCGCAAACATCTTCTTTCCATCCCTTTGCTTTGGCTTGATTGGTGCGAGTTTTTATAAAGCCGCCGTGTATTTTGGTATGGCTGAACCTTTTCCGGCTATCCCTGCGTTTTTTGGGACAATTATTATAAGCGCGCTTTGGCGTAAATATTTTCGCCTATGGTTTTATAAAATATTACGTAAGTTGGATATTAGTCACTGCGACCACACCCCCCTTCTCTTGGATCCAGTTTAGCGAAACTCTAAATGCGCGTCCTCAGGAAATTAATGTTGTTTTGAAAGATGATACTACCCTTGTATCAAGAGGTCTTCATCGTTTTGTAAACCTTCCTAACGGTCCCTATGCTTTGGGGGCGACAGGCGACGTAGTGCTTTATATTACGCATTCAATGGCCCCTGCCCAAGAAGACTGGATAGAATATGAAGATGTTTTACACAAAGAAGCAGGTGCTTACGCGACTTACATTCCTGCTGATCAGATCAAAATGGTAAGCTTGAGAAGAACGTGCGCGACTTCTTAGAATTCCCAGCGCAATAGAGAGATATTATGTTGATTGGCATGGATAGAGAGAGTGGAAAGCCGCTTTCTGGTATGGATCATCTGCGGCAATCGCTGATTGATATTTTAATGACTGCTAAAGGAAGCCGTGTGATGCGTCGCGCCTATGGTAGCGATGTAGCGCGCTTACTTGACCAGCCAGTGAATGCATTTTTTGCTGTGGATCTGTATATGGCTGTAGCCCAAGCGCTTAAAGAATATGAGCCGCGTTTAAAGCTGAACACGATCTCTTATACTATGCCCCAAGCGGGCTGTGTTGAGATCAGTTTTGACGGGCTTTACATGCCAAGCGGCAAGCCTATTAAAATGGAAGGGCTGGTTTTACAATGAGCCAAAACGCCTATTTCCATACATTAGACTTAACGCAAATTCCTGCCCCTGACTTTGTTGAAGAGGTCTCTTATGAAGCCATTCGCCAAGCTGCCATTGCTAAGTTAAAAGCGTTAGAGCCAAATTATAGTGTGCTTGAGAGCGATCCCGCAATTAAGGTGATTGAAGCCTTTTGCTATCGGGAGTTTTTATTGCGCCAACGCATTAACGATGCGGCACGCGCTAATAATATTGTGAGCGCGCGCGGACATGACCTTGATGTTATGGGTGCTTTTGCCAATGTTATGCGCCTTGATAGAGAGACGGACGCGCGCTTTCGCTCGCGCATTCAGCAAGCACTAAGCGGCCTTTCAACCGCTGGTCCAAGACGGGCTTATTTGTTCCACACGATGAGCGTTTCAACAGCGATTGTGCATGCTAATGTTGATAGTCAGAACTTAGGTGAGGTGAACATTAGCCTTCTTGCTTATGAAGATGTGAAGGATGGTACAGAAGAAGAAACGGTGATCGGGCGTGCTTTATTTGCTCAACCAGAGCAAAGCGCGTTTACACGTATCCTTTGCCGCCCCGATCATGAGATTTTAAAGATGGTGCGTGCGCGTTTAAACCAAGAGGATTTACGCCCTTTAACCGATCATGTTGTGGTATCTATGGCGGTTCCAAAGCCTTATTCTATTGCCGCCAAGCTTACAATTTATCCCGGTCCCGACCAAGGCGTTGTGAAAGAGCAATCCCTAAAGCGCTTAAAAGCCTATTTGCAAGAGGTGCAAAAGGTTGGTTATAGCGCAACGCGTTCTGGCCTTATTGCCGCTCTAACAAGCACAGGCATTCAAAATGTGGTGCTTGAAGCGCCAAGCGTTGATCAGCTTTGTAAGAGTTTCGAAATCGCTGTAGCCACAGATATCGCGGTGGAGATTGACCATGTCAGCGTTTAGTTCGCTTCTGCCGGCAAGGTCAACAGCCTTTGAGCGCAATCTAGAACAAGCAACAAGCTTTCCAAGCTTACCGATTGATGCTTTGGCTGATTTTACCAATCCTGATGCTATTGCGGAACATCTCTTGCCATGGCTGGCGTTTCGCTTTGGCATTGAGATATGGAATGACCAATGGACGATCGCCCAAAAGCGCCAAGTCATTGCCCGCGCCTTTGAACTCCAGCGCATTAAAGGCACGGCGGCAGGATTAAAAACCTATATTGCCTTGGTTGGTAGTGAACTACGCCAAATTGTCACACCCCCGCAACGGATGTTTTTGTCAGAAGGCATGAGCAAAGACAAGCTAGAGGCGTGGCATAGCGAGCAACCACAAATCCGCATTCGCTTTGTAAAAGAGCGGTTTCTTGCCCAAGGTGAGGCCTTTTGTGGGCAGGGCTTTTTAAACCATAGTTTTCTATTGCCATCGCGCGCACGCCAATTTTATGGGCGGCGCGCTAGTTTGTGGCAGAATGGTAAGGAGACACCGCTTACCAAAATTGACTTACCCGCAAGGCAAAAGCAGCGTGTTGAGCGCTTTCTGTTAGCAGGTGAGGCTGGACAGGGCGCCTTCTTAGGCAAGATGGGGCGTAGCTTTTTAGGTGTTTGTAAGAGAGAGCCACAAATTATCACAATACGCCAAGACGTGGATTACTATGATCAAACCTCGCCCCTATGGCCTAATGGGGTGAGCGCCTCTCTTGAACCTATGGACGTGCGACCTAAGCGGATGTCAAGCAAAGGCGAGGATGCCTATGGCATGTTTTGTGGCAAAGGAACAACGCGTTTTCTAGGGCGCAACTTTTTATTGCCCTCCAAAGCCCATGAGATGATCTATGACTCTATTGCGCTTTATGAGCAAAAGCCAACATGGGCTAAGCGCACTACCGGTGCTTTTCTTGGCCATTGCCGCCTTTCTATGCCCGCCTATCAGGCAGAAGTGGCTATTGATTTAAAGGTTAAGAGCCGGCCACGCAGTAGTTTCTTGGGGGTGAGCTTTTTAGGAAAGAGCTTTTTATACACGAAAGACCACAGCCAAATGCAACAGGTCGCGCGCGCTATTGCCCTTTCCAAAGCACAACGCGACCAAATTTTGGTGACATGGCAAACCACGCGTCCCCGCCGCTTTGATGACCAAACACCGCTTAATGGATCGGTGCGGTTTAATAGCGCGCTACCCTTTCAGCTTTAGGAGTATTTTATGGAAAAGACCGCCATCTTTTATCCACAACAACAAATGACCTCAGACTCTCTCAATAATATTGGTGAGTTTGCGCGCGA